>NZ_LDQC01000076.1 GCF_001475545.1 Curtobacterium luteum
CGGCGACGGCGGACTCGGCGACGCGGACCACACCGTCGGGGATGCGGTCGGCGAGCGAGCCGAAGAGGTCGCGGTCGAGCGAGAAGTCGGTGAGGTCCCGGGCGTTCACGCCGAGGATGCGGGCGCCGGCGTCGAGACCACGCGAGACCTCGTCGGCGGAGTGTGCCTCCACGAGCACGCGCATCCCGAGCTCCTCGGCCAGGCCGTGCAGTTCGACGAGCTGCGCCTGTTCGAGTGCTGCGACGATGAGCAGCACGACGTCCGCCCCCGCCGCACGGGCCTCGACGACCTGGTACGGGTCGGCGACGAAGTCCTTGCGGAGCACCGGGACACCGACCCGGGCCTTGACCGCCTCGAGGTCGGCCAGGCTGCCGAGGAACTTCCGCCCCTCGGTCAGGACGCTGATCGTGGAGGCTCCGCCACGCTCGTACTCCGCCGCGAGGGCGGCGGGGTCGGCGATGGGCGCCATCGAGCCGCGGGACGGGCTCGCCCGCTTGACCTCGGCGAGGATCTTGACGTCCTCGCCCGGGGCGAGGAAGGTCAGCGCGTCGAGGGGCGACGCCACCCGGTCGAGGTCGCGCTCCACGTCCGCGTAGGGACGGTCGGCGCGACGGGCGGCCGCGTCCTCGAGCGCGCCCGCGACGAGGGTCTCGAGCACGTTCGGCATGGTCGGACTACTCGCCGTGGTGCTTCGGGACGAACTTCGGGCCGTTGACGCCGTAGCCCGCCTTCGCCATGACGGCGCCGACGATCAGGCCGACGACGATGACCGCGGCGGAGATCCACACACCGATCGGCTGGTCGAACCAGAAGAAGAGGGTCCCGGCCGCGAATCCGATCAGCATGATGACGACGGCCGTCCAGGCTGCCGGCGAGTGACCCTCGCCGAGTTCTGCGGGCTCAGTGTTGCTCACGGTGCTCCTCGTTCTGCTCCGGCGTCGTCGGTCGATCGCCGTCGTCCAACCCTACCGCGTCGACCGTGACGCTCCCGGCACCCGCGTCGACCACGGACGGGTCCGTCGGGTCCGTCCCCGCGGACAGGTCGTCCCAGTCGGTCACGGCGTCACGCTGCGTCGCCGTGGCGCGTGCGTCGGCAGCAGCCCCCGCGGTCGCGGCCCCGTACTTGCGGCTCGGCCCGGGCCACGCACGCTGCACGAACAGCACCACGATCCCGAGCACCACGGCCAGCACGCCCCCGGCGATGCCCACCGCGGGCCACGCCGTGACGTCCACGGAGGACACGACCCGCCGGACGCCGCCGAGGTCGCTCACCCCCGCGACCTCGCCGATGGCCGCACGGGCGGCCGCGACCGGGTCGCGGAGCGCGGACACCCCCGTGACAACGACGGCCACCCCGAGCAGCACCTCGACCACGGCGAGCACGACGCGGACCACCCGCCCCGCGATCGTCAGGGCCAGGAACAGCGCCAGGCTGGCGATCGCGAGCGCGGTGTACTGCGGCACGGACTTCGACCCGTCGGCCGTCACGGTGGCGACCACGGCTGACCCGGCGCGCAGGTGCACCGTGAACCACGTCTGGGTCCACGACAGCATGACGATGCCCGCGACCAGCAGCCCGGCGACGACGACGAGCGGACGAGAGCGCCGCAGCGTCACGACCGGACCTCGCGCATCCGGTTGGCGGTGGCGACCGCACGGAGCGGTGCTGCTGCCTTGTTCACGGCCTCGGTGTGCTCGGTCGCCGGGTCCGAGTCGGCGACGAGCCCGGCCCCGGCCTGCACCCGAGCGACGCCGTCCTGGATGAGCGCCGTGCGGATCGCGATGGCGAGGTCGGCGTCGCCGGCGAAGTCGAAGTAGCCCACGACACCGGCGTACGCGCCACGCTTCGCCGGTTCCAGCTCGTCGATGATCTCGAGCGCCCGCGGCTTCGGCGCCCCCGAGAGCGTCCCGGCGGGGAACGTCGCACGGAACACGTCGATCGCGGAGGCGTCCGGCCGCACGGCACCCTCGACGCTCGACACCAGGTGCATGATGTGGCTGAACCGCTCGACCGTCATGAACTCGGTCACGGCGACGGTGCCCGGCTCGCACACCTTCTGCAGGTCGTTGCGCGCGAGGTCGACGAGCATGAGGTGCTCCGCGCGCTCCTTCGGGTCCTCGAGGAGGTCCTCACCGAAGCGCACGTCCTCCTCCGGGGTGGCACCGCGCGGACGGGAACCGGCGATCGGGTGCGTGATCGCTCGGCCGGCCTGCACCTTCACGAGCGCCTCGGGCGATGCCCCGACGATCCAGAACGGGTCGTCGTGGGTGTCGCGGAGCGCGAGGAAGTACATGTACGGGCTCGGGTTGAGCGTCCGCAGCACCCGGTAGACGTCGAGCGGATCCGCCGTGACCTCGTGGTCGAACCGCTGCGAGATCACCACCTGGAAGACGTCGCCGTCACGGATGAAGTCCTTCGAGCGCTCCACGGCTGCCATGTACTCGTCCGGGGTCGACCGGTGCGAGGGCGTCGGGTCGGCGATGTCGAATGCTTCCGCCACGGTCGCGACCGTCGGCTGGACGAGGTCCGCCTGCATCCTGTCGAGCCGGGCCTGCGCGTCCGCCCACATCGTGTCGGCGTCGTCGGTGCCGTCGTTCAGCACGCTCGCGACGAGCAGGACGAGCCCGGTCCGGTGGTCGAGTGCGGCGAGCTCCGACACGAACGCCAGGGCCTGGCCCGGCACGTCGAAGTCCGCTGCGGGCATGTTCGGCAGGTGTTCGAGCTGCCGCACGGCCTCCCACCCGATGAACCCGACGGTCCCGCCCACGAGCGGCGGCGTGCCGGGGACACGCGGGGTCGCCCAACGCTCGTGCAGCCGGGCGAGGACGTCGAGGGGCGCGCCGTCGAGCGAGTCGACCGCGCGCGAGGCGGGGATGCCCGTGTCGATCCACGCGGCCCGGTCGCCGTCCTGCGTGAGCACGCCGAAGCTCCGCACGCCGACGAAGGACCAGCGCGACCACAGGCCGCCCTGTCCGGCGGACTCGAGCAGGAACGAGCCCGGGCGGCCGTCGGCGAGCTTGCGGTAGACGCCGACGGGGGTCTCGCTGTCGGCGAAGAGCGCGCGGACCACGGGGACGACACGGTGGTCGGCGAGGAGCCCGTCGAACTCCTCGCGCGCGGTCGTGTGCGGCTGGTCGGTCATCGCAGGGCCCCCGGAGCGGTCGCCGTGACGGGCGAGAGCGGATCGACGTCGAAGCAGGCGTGCGCGCCCGTGTGGCACGCGGCACCGACCTGCTGCACGGTCACGAGCAGGGTGTCGTCGTCGCAGTCGAGCGCCGCGGCACGCACGTACTGCGCGTGTCCGGAGGTGTCGCCCTTGCGCCAGTACTCCTGCCGCGAGCGGGACCAGAAGGTCACCCGCCCCTCGGTCAGGGTGCGGCGGAGTGCTTCCCGGTCCATGTACCCGAGCATGAGGACGTCCTTCGACGTTTCCTCCTGCACGATGGCGGGGAGCAGGCCGTCCGCACCGAATCGCACGCGGTCGAGGACCGCGTCGGTGCTGGCGCTGGTGCTGTCGGTCATGAGGTTCCTAGCCTACGGCGTGCCGCGGAGCGCCACGCAGGGTGTGGAGGACCGGACGGGAGGCCCGTGGCGGCGCCGCCACGGGCCTCCCGTCCGTCGGTATGTCGGCTCAGCGGACGAGCTCGCCCGCAGCGCGCAGCGCCGCCTTGACGTCGCCGATCGTCATCTCGCCGCGGTGGAAGACGCTCGCGGCGAGGACCGCGTCGGCGCCCGCCTCGACGGCGGGCGCGAAGTGGTCGAGGTGACCCGCGCCGCCCGAGGCGATGACCGGGACGGACGCGACCGCGCGCACCGCTGCGACGAGCTCGAGGTCGAAGCCGTTCTTCGTGCCGTCGGCGTCGATCGAGTTGACGAGCAGCTCCCCCGCGCCGCGCTCGACGGCTTCGCGGGCCCAGAGCAGCGCGTCGAGGTCCGACTCGGTGCGGCCGCCGTGGGTCGTGACGACGAAGCCGGACGGCATCCGGTCGGAGCGCTTGATGTCCAGGGACAGCACGACGGCCTGCGCACCGAACCGGTCCGCGATCTCGCCGACGAGCTCCGGGCGGGCGATCGCGGCGCTGTTCACGCCGATCTTGTCCGCCCCGCACTGCTGGAGGCGCGCGACGTCGTCGACGCTCCGGACGCCACCACCCACCGTGAGCGGGATGAAGACCTGCTCGGCGGTCCGGGTGACCGTGTCGTACATCGTCGCGCGGTTCTCGACCGTCGCACCGACGTCCAGGAACGTCAGCTCGTCGGCACCCTGCTCGTAGTACCGCGCGGCGAGCTCGACGGGGTCGCCGGCGTCCTGCAGGTCCAGGAAGTTCACGCCCTTGACGACGCGACCGCCCTGGACGTCGAGGCACGGGATCACCCGGACCGCCACGCCGCCCGCGCGAGCCGGGGTCCCCGACGCGCCGGACACCGTCGCGTTCACAGGCGCGCCGCGTGGATCGAGCTGACCAGGATCGCCCGGGCGCCGAGCTCGTACAGCGAGTCCATGATCTGGTTCATGTCCGAGCGCGGGATCATCACGCGCACCGCCGACCAGTCGCGGCCGTGCAGGGGCGACACCGTCGGGGACTCCATGCCGGAGGCGATCGCGGTGGCCGCGGGCACGAGCGCCGTCGGGATGTCGTAGTCGAGCATGACGTAGCCCCGAGCGACGAGCACGCCGTGCAGGCGACGGCGGAGGACGTCGATCCCCGGGCGGGCCTCGTCGGTGGCGATGAGGACGGCGGTCGACTCGAGGATGACCGGTCCGAAGATCTCGAGCCCGGCCTGCCGGAGCGTGCTGCCGGTCGAGACGACGTCGGCGACGGCGTCGGCGACCCCGAGTCGGACGGCGCTCTCGACCGCGCCGTCGAGCTTCACGAGCGTCGCGGTGACACCGTGCGCCGCGAGGAAGTCGCCCACGAGGCCCGGGTAGCTCGTCGCCACGCGGACGCCCTCGAGGTCCTGCAGCGAACCGAAGCGACCCGGCGCCCCCGCGAACCGGAAGGTCGAGCCCGCGAAGTCGAGCGCGTCGACCTCGTGCGCCTCGGACCCGGAGTCGAGCAGGAGGTCGCGGCCGGTGATGCCGACGTCGAGCGCACCCGAGCCGACGTAGGTGGCGATGTCACGCGGACGGAGGAAGAAGAACTCGACCCCGTTCCGCTCGTCGATGAGGTGGAGCGCCTTGGGGTCGCGGCGGCCGGCGTACCCGGCCTCCTTGAGCATCTCGGAGGCGGTCTCGGACAGTGAGCCCTTGTTGGGCACGGCGATGCGGAGCATCAGGGGTCTGCTTTCTGGAGGAGGGTCGGTGACTGCTGTCGGGTCCGGCTCACGCCCGTGGGCGCGGAGCGCGTCCTACAGATGTCGCCAGACGTCCGCCGGGGTGAGCCCCTTCGCGACCATGAGCACCTGGAGGTGGTAGATCAGCTGCGAGATCTCCTCCGAGGTGCGCTCGTCGCCCTCGTACTCGGCCGCCATCCAGACCTCGGCTGCCTCTTCCACGATCTTCTTGCCGATCTGGTGCACGCCGGCGTCCAGTTCGGCGACGGTGCCGGAGCCCTCGGGGCGCGTGCGCGCCTTCTCGGTCAGCTCCGCGAACAGGTCGTCGAACGTCTTCACGGGGTCCAGGCTACCGTCCTGCGTCGGCTCTCCGTCCGCACCGTCCGGACGGGAGGCACGGGTCGCGTCGTCCGCGTCGGTCACGATCGCGCTGCTGCCGCGGCGTCGCGGAGGTCTGCGATGCGCTGCGCCGGCTCGCCGCCGTAGACGGCCGACCCCGCGACGAGCGTGTCGGCGCCGCTGCGGACCGCCTCGGGCACGGTGTCGACCGCTATGCCGCCGTCGACCTCGAGCCAGACGTCGAGGCCTGACGCGTCGACCGCCGCGCGGGCGTCCGCGAGCTTCGGCATCACGGACGGCATGAACGCCTGGCCCCCGAACCCGGGCTCGACGGTCATGAGCAGGATCATGTCGTAGGCGTCGAGGTGGTGGAGCACCTGCGTGATCGGGGTGCCGGGCTTCACCGCGACCGCGGCACGGGCGCCGTTCGACCGGATGGCCGCGGCGGTGGCGATCGGGTCGGTCGCGGCCTCGAAGTGGAACGTCACGCTCGACGCACCGGTCTCGGCGTACTTCGGTGCCTCGGTGTCGGCGTCGGTGATCATGAGGTGCACGTCGAGCGGCACCGGGGAGACCTCCTGCAGACGCTGCACGATCGGCAGGCCGAGCGTCAGGTTCGGCACGAAGTGGTTGTCCATCACGTCGACGTGCACCAGGTCGGCGGTCTCGATGCGGTGGAGCTCGCGCTCGAGGTTCGCGAAGTCAGCGGACAGGATGCTCGGCGAGATGCGGATCGTCACCCGGCAACCCTACCGATCGCCGTCGGGCCGGGATGCTCGTCGAGCGACGCCGCTGCCGGACGACACCGTGGACGTCGTACGACGACGGACGTGTCGTTCGTTCTGCGCACGCGTGGTCCGCACGCGCAACGGACGACACCACCGACGTCGGACGACAGCGGACGTGTCGGTCCTCAGCGGCCGGCGTCGCCAGCGCCGGGCGGCCGTCCGCTCAGCCCACGCGGCGGAACAGGGCCACGAACATCGCGTCGGTGCCGATCCGGTGCGGCCACAGCTGCGCGACCGGGCCGTCCGCGACCTGCGGGTCCCGAACCGCCACCGCCCGCAGGACGCCCGCGGTGTCGAGCTGTTCGAGCACACCGGGGTGCCGCTCGAGCACGGCGTCGACCTGCCCACGCGTCTCCGCGAGGTGCGGTGAACACGTGACGTAGGCCAGGGTGCCGCCCGGTGCGAGCACCCGCACGGCGGCGTCGAGCAGCTCGGCCTGGAGCGCGGCGAGTTCCGGGACGTCCTCGGGTTGCTTGCGCCACCGGGCCTCCGGGCGACGCCGGAGCGCTCCGAGCCCGGTGCACGGCGCGTCGAGCAGCACGCGGTCGTACTGCACGCCCGCGCCGTCCCGACCGAAGCGCCGCCCGTCGCCCTCGACGACGGTGACCCCGTCCCGGAAGCCCGCGAGGGCCTTCCGCACGAGCCCGGCCCGCGCCGGCACGAGTTCGTTCGCGACGAGGTGCGCTCCGCCGACCGCGGCTTCGGCGGCGAGCAGTGCCGCCTTGCCGCCGGGTCCGGCGCACATGTCGAGCCACCGCTCCCCCGCGCGCACCGCGGAGGAGCGGCTGAGCGCGAGGGCGGCGAGCTGCGAGCCCTCGTCCTGCACGCGGAGCCGTCCGGCGGCGACGCCCGGCACACGGGCGGGGTCGCCCGACACACCGCGGATGCCGGTCGGCGAGACCGGCTGCGTGTCCGCCTCGGACCGGACGGGAGGCACGGTGCCGGTCTCGGCGTCGGCCGTCGGCCCGTCACCGGCGCCGTCCACCGCGTCGGTCCGGTGGCCCGCCCCGTCTGTACCGTCCGCGGCGTCGGTTGCGTCATCGTGATCGGTGCGGTCCGCGTCGTCGGCGCTCGGCACCGGGGCGGTCGCCGTCGCGATGTCGTCGTCCGTCGCGAGTCCGGGCAGCGCCGCGAGCTGGACGCGGGGTGCGACGTTGTCGGCCGCGAGGAGCGCGGCGAGTTCGTCCCTGGAGCGTTCGGCGGCGAGGGCGTCCCGCAGCGCCGACACGACCCACGTCGGGTGCGACCAACGCGTGGCGAGGAGCGCATCACCACCGCGGCCCTCGGTGATCGCGGCGTCCCACTCGGCGTCGGTCCGTGCCGCGACCTTCCGCAGCACGGCGTTGACGAAGCCGGTGGCGCGGCGGGCACCGACCTCGCGGGCGAGCTCGACCGTGGCGGACACCGCGGCGTGCGTCGGCGTGCGCATGCCGAGCAGCTGGTGGGTGCCGAGGCGCATCACGTCGAGGACGTCCGCCTCGATGTTCTCGACCCGGCGGCCGGAGGCGATGCCGACGATCGCGTCGTACCGGCCGAGCATCCGGATCGACCCGTAGGTGAGCTCGGTCGCGAAGGCGGCGTCGCGCGCGGACAGGCCGGCCCGGCGGATCCGCGACGGCAGGAGCAGGTTGGCGTACGCGTCGTCGACCTGCACCGCACGGAGCACGTCGTACGCCACGCGCCGAGCCGACGTCGGACGCGGACCGCGGCTGCGCTGGGCCCCGGCGGCACTCACGCGAGCTCCTTGCCGTCGAGCTGGCCGAGCCCGCGGGCCCAGGCCGCGGCGTCCATCGCCTTCTTGCCGGCGGGCTGCACCTCGGTGAGCGCGAGCGGGACGTCGGCCGTCCCGACCAGCAGCTGACCGTCGACCAGGGCGAGCGCGCCGGGGGCGAGATGCGGGGCGGAGGAGGGTGTGCCTCCCGGCAGGACGGAGCTGCGGAGCAGCTTCACGCGGGTGTCGCCGAGGTGGGCGAACGCGCCGGGCTCGGGCGTGACTCCGCGGATGCGGGCGTGGACGCTGACGGCGGGTTCGTCGAATCGGACGTGCGCGTCGTCGACGGTCGGCTTCGGGGCGAGGGTGACGTCACCGGACTGCTCGGTGGCGACCGCGGTGCCGGCCGCGAGGTCGTCGACCACCCGCGCGACGACCTCGGCTCCGGTCTCCGCCATGGCGGCGAGCACGTCGCCGCTCGTCGCGTCCGGATCGATGGTGAACGGCTCCGACGCGTAGACCGGGCCGGCGTCGAGCGCCTCGACGAGCTGGAAGACCGTCGCCGCCGTCTCGGTGTCGCCGGCCATGACCGCGCGCTGCACGGGGGCGGCGCCGCGGTACGCCGGCAGGTCGGAGAAGTGGAGGTTGACCCATCCGAGCCGCGGGGTGTCGAGGGCCGGTCGGCGGAGCAGGGCGCGGTAGGCGACGATGACGCCGAGGTCGGGCGCGAGCGCGGCGAGCTCCGCCGTGACCGCGTCGTCGACCCGGGACGCCTCGATCACCGGCAGGCCGAGTTCCGCGGCGACCTGCGCGACCGGCGTCGGCGTCAGGACGCGCTTCCGCCCCTGCGGCGTCGCGGGACGGGTGAGGACCGCGACGATCTCGTGGTCGGACGCCGCGAGTCGGCGGAGGGTGGGGACGGCCGCAGCGGGGCTGCCGGCGACGACGAGACGCATGGGGTCCATCGTCCCACGGCTGCGCGGGCGGCCGTCACGGACGGGCGGTGCGGGCGGCCGGTCCCTTCCGCTCCGGTCCGTCACGACCACTGGTCGCGGAGCGTCGGCGGGGTCGAGGTGGCGCCGGAGTCGCGACGGGCCCGGAGGAGCAGGACGAGTGCCGCCGGTGAGTCGACCTCGTGCAGACGACACGGGCCGACCCTCCGTGCCCAGTCGGCAGCGAACGCCTCGGCGTCCTCGCGCCGGCGGCCGATGCCCGTCGGGACGGCGAGGAACCGGTCGCCGCGGGTGAGTCGGCGCGCGATCCAGAGCGCGACCCCGAGGAGCGGTGCCCGCCGGATCCGCGTCGCCTCGGGCCGACCGGTCTCGAGCAGGAACCTCGGGGTCCGGACGGGCCCGAAGAGCTCGGCGAGGGCGGCCGTGACGGTGCGGCGGTCGCCGACCGAGCCGCCGACGACCTCCATCGTGAAGGCGGCCGGCACCCGGCCCGCCCACCGTGCCGTGACGCGGACGTCCCCCTCGCCGTACGCGGGGATCCGGCCAGCTCGGTGCAGTCCGTCGAGGACGACCCGCACGGCTCGGCGGTACCCTCCGACGGAGTCGAAGCGCTGCCGAAGGGCCGTCCCGAGTCCGCGGGCGACCGGCCAGGCCAGGGTCACCGCGACGGCGACGAGCAGGACCGTCCCCACGACCCCGGCCACCGCTCCGGAACGCCAGGCTTCGACGAGGCCCCTGAGACCTTGGCCGACCACGACCAGCACGAGCGCGAGGACGGTGGCCATCACGGACGCGGCGGTGGGGCCGGTCGTGAACGGCGCCGCGTCCGGCTCCTGGACGACGGCGGCCGATCCCTCACGGTCGGCGTAGGGCTCGCCGATCCGCCAGGCAGCGTGGGTGTCGTCCCGGCTCGGCATCGCGGCCGCGATGTCCGCGTCGAGTGCGGCGACGGTCTGCCGGCGGTCCTTCGCGACGAGCCCGGCGAGCCGCAGCGCCTGCGCGTCGGTGAGGGCGGTGCCGGTGCCGCGGACCACCTGGGCGTCGTCCGAGCGGAGCAACCCCCAGATCTGCTCGTGCTTGCGGTGGAGGCGGGCGACGTCGGGTGCGGCGAGCAGCGGCACGTCCGCCGGGACGACGGCCGTCACGGTCCAGTTGTGCGCGACCTTGCGCGGCCAGGCGGGGTCGAGGCGGAGCGTCCGGCCGCGCAGCTGCTGGGTCGCCGCAGAGGTCGCCACGGCGGTGAGGTCGATGAGCGTGTTGGCGGCCGGACAGTCCCACCCCTCGCCGAGGAGTCCGCGCGTCCCGACCACCAGGCGGGTGGTGGCGTCGGTCAGGAGCTCCGACACGGCGGAGAGCACCGCGGCCGAGCCGTACCCGCCGGCGTCGACCGCGAGCACGTGCGGTGCCTCCGCCACGGTCGTCGTCACCAGGCCGTCCCCGAGCCGCCGGCGGAGTGCCGGGAGCAGCACGTCCACGTCGCGTGCAGCGATGCGGAGGTGCTGCGCCGTGACGAGCACCGGGTGCATGTCGGCGAGCGCCGGGTCGGCGGTCACCGTGGCGAAGGTGCGCAGCGCACCGGCACCGTGTCCGCCGCGCCCCCGGGTGTTGCCGTGCGTGGCGTGGTCGGTGACGACGACCGCCCGGAGGTGCTCGGCGGCGTCCTGACCGGCCTCGAGACGGAGGATCTCACCGACGGCCGTGTCCTTCGCAGCGGAGGACGCGAGCACGGTGTCGATCGGGTCCCGACCGCGTCGGACACCCCGGTCGTTCAGGGTGAAGCCGAAGTCGACGATCGAGCGCTTGATGCGGAGCCACTGTTCGGCGCGAGCCGGGTCGGGCAGGAGCCGGTCGAGGGCGTAGCGGGCGAGGAGCCGCAGTCGCTGCTCGGCGTCGGGTGCGGTCCGGGCACCGCGGTGCAGCAGCCCGAGCACGGCGTGGTCCGGCCGGACCTCGGCGAGCATGCGGGCGGCGGACTCGGCAACCGCGAAGTCGGCGTCGAACGCGCGGGCGAGGCGCGCCTCCGGGCCCTCCGGACCGGTTGACCCTGCGGGGTCGGCGGGCGGCTGGAGCGTCGCGACGAGCCACTCGGCACCGTCCGGGTCGTCGAACGTGCTCGCGACCAGCTCGGCCAGGCGTTCCTCGTGCCCGCGGAGGAAGGCCACCTCGTCCGCGGTGGGCTCGACGAACCAGACGTGGTCGCGGTACGGCGCGAGGTTGCCCTCCTTGACGACCGCCGGCGTCGGGACCTCGTGGTCGACCTCGCCGAGGAGCGCCGTGTAGTTGTCGTGCGCATCGCGGTCGTCCGGCGACGGGAGCGTCGCCGTGAGACCGATGAGCACCGGCTCCCGTCCGGCCTGGCGGATGCGTGCTGCGAGGTACGCGACGACGAGTGCCCAGTGGTCGAGCAGGTGGTGGCACTCGTCCAGGACGATGGTCTCGACACCGTGCGCGACGAGCCGGTCGACGAGTGCACGGGCGTTGGGATGGAGCACCGATGCGAGGAGCGCGGGGTCCTCGCGCGCGAGCCGGCGGCGGATCGCCCGGGAACGCCGGGCGATCCCCTTCCGGTGCGCGGTCGGGTTCGACCGTCCGAGGTCGGCGAGCCACTCTGCCGCGCCCTCCTCGTCGCGTCCGCCAGCGACGAGCTCGCGCTGCCAGTCCGCACTCGCAAGCTCGGTGAGCGGGTTGCCCGTCTCGAGCACCGACAGCATCTGGTAGGTCAGCGCCGTGAGGTCGCCGGGTGCCTCCGGGTCCTCCGAGACGGTCGCGTCGCCGTCGAGCGCCGCCGCCGACCGCGCCCACTGGGAGCGGATGGTGGCAGTCGGCGCGAGGGCCAGTGCGCGGGCGCCGTGCCGTCCGGCGAGCAGGAGTCCGAGGAGGGTCTTGCCGGCCCCTGGTGGCGCGACGACGTGGACGGGGTCGCCGGGCACGACGGGCACACGGTCGAGCACGTCCTGCTGGTACTTCCGCAGTCGCCCCTGGTACCGCCAGGCCACGAGCGGTCGGCCGTCGTCCCCCGTCGTCACGGCACGAGTCTGCCACGGGGACGTGTCCGGTCCTGCACACAGAGCGGCCCCGCGACGCAGGGCACGTGTCCCGGCTGCGCGGGCATGGAACGGGTCGTCCACCCGGTGCGTACGGTCGGAGGCACGTCGATCCCAGGGAGGCACCATGTCCGACGTCACCACGTCCACCGACCGCTACGCCGGCTCGAGCATCCAGAAGATCGCGCTCGTCGTCGGCATCGTGTTCCTGCTCGTCGGGGTCGCCGGGTTCGTCCCCGGGCTGACCACCGGCGACCTCGCCGGGGCCGGGCACGGTTCGATGGCGATGCTGCTCGGGGTCTTCCAGGTCTCGGTCCTGCACAACGTCGTGCACCTGCTGTTCGGCGTCGTGGGGCTCCTCGCGGCGCGCTACCCGACCGGCTCCCGGATGTACCTCGTCATCGGCGGCATCGTGTACTTCGTCCTGTGGGTCTACGGGCTGTTCACCGCGGGCACGATGTCCGGCGCGAACTTCGTGCCGTTGAACTGGGCGGACAACTGGCTGCACCTCGTGCTCGCGATCGGCATGGTCGCGCTCGGGATCGTCTTCCCGCGCGGCCGCCGTCGCCCGGTCGGCGCCTGACGAGCGCCGCGCGCACCACGTACCATCCGCGACGGCCCCGGCAGCTCCTCGCTCCCGGGGCCGTCACACGACCGGGGTCAGTCGCCCTCGACCGACGCGCGCGCCGCCACGAACGCGTCCACGCACCGCCGCACCTGCTCCTCGGTGTGCGCCGCCGAGAGCTGCACCCGGATGCGCGCCTTCCCCTTCGGCACCACGGGGTAGCTGAACGCCGTCACGTAGACGCCCCGCGCCTGCATCTCGTCGGCGATCCGCGCCGTGCGGGCGGCGTCGTGGAACATCACGGGGACGATCGGGTGCTCCCCCGGCAGCAGCTCGAAGCCGGCGTCGGTCATGAGCGACCGGAAGGTCCGCGCGTTCGCGGCGAGCCGGGCGCGGGCGTCGTCCGACCGCTCGACGAGGTCGAGCGCCGCGACGGTCCCCGCGGCGATCACCGGGGCGAGGGAGTTCGAGAACAGGTACGGCCGGGACCGCTGGCGGAGCAGGTCGACGATCTCCCGTCGGGACGCCACGTAGCCGCCGGAGGCACCGCCGAGCGCCTTGCCGAACGTCCCTGTGTACACGTCGACCCGGTCGGCGACCCCGCAGAGCTCCGGGGTCCCCCGTCCGTGCTCCCCGACGAACCCCACCGCGTGCGAGTCGTCCACGATGACGAGCGCGTCGTACCGCTCGGCGAGGTCGCAGATCTCGGCGAGCGGCGCGATCGACCCGTCCATCGAGAAGACGCCGTCGGTGACCACCGCACGGAAGCGTGCCGACGAGGCGGCGGCGAGCTGCGCCTCCAGGTCGGCCGTGTCCCGGTTCCGGTACCGGAACCGCTGCGCCTTGCAGAGGCGGATGCCGTCGATGATCGACGCGTGGTTCAGCTCGTCCGAGATGATCGCGTCCTCGGGTCCGAGCAGCACCTCGAAGAGGCCGCCGTTCGCGTCGAAGCACGACGAGTACAGGATCGCCGCCTCGGTGCCGAGGAACCCCGCCACCCGCCGTTCGAGGTCGAGGTGGAGGTCCTGCGTGCCGCAGATGAACCGCACGCTCGCCATCCCGTACCCCCAGCGGTCGAGGGCGTCCTTCGCCGCGTCCACGAGGTCCGTCGAGTCCGCGAGCCCGAGGTAGTTGTTCGCGCAGAAGTTCAGCAGGTCGGTGCCGTCCGCCTCGATCGCCGCTCGCTGCGGACCGGCGATGCCGCGCTCCCGCTTCGTCAGCCCCGCGTCCTCGATGCCCGCGAGCTCCGTCGCCAGGTGGTCCTTGATCGCGCCGTACATCAGTGCTCCGTCCAGTCGATGACGACCTTGCCGCCGTCCGCGCTCGCCGCCGCGGCGAACGCTGCCTCCCAGTCGCGCGCCGGGTAGCGCGCCGACACGATCGAGCCGATGCGGTCCCGCAGCACCGCACTCGTCTGCAGCATCGAGCTCATCGCCTGCCACGTCTCGAACATCTCGCGGCCGTAGATGCCCTTCACGGTGAGCATGTGCGTGACGACCTTGCCCCAGTCGACCGCGATCGGACCGCTCGGCAGTCCGAGCATCGCGATCCGCCCGCCGTGGTTCATGTTCTCGACGAGTGCGGGCAGTGCAGTCGGCGCCCCGGACATCTCGAAGCCGACGTCGAAGCCCTCGCGCATGCCGAGCCGCCCCTGCGCTGCCCGGAGCGCGGCGACCCCGTCGCCGCGGACGTCCACACCGAGGTCGGCGCCCATCCGCTCCGCCATCCGGAGCCGGTTCGGACTGACGTCCGTGCCGACGACGAACCGAGCACCGGCGTGCCGCGCGACCGCGATCGCCATGAGCCCGATCGGGCCGCACCCGGCCACCACGACGTCCTCGCCCACGAGCGGGAACGCGAGCGCGGTGTGGACCGCGTTGCCGAGCGGGTCGAAGAGCGCACCGACCTCGGGCTCGACGGGGCCGTGGTGCACCCACACGTTCGTGCCCGGCAGCGTGAGGTACTCCGCGAACGCGCCGTCGCGCTGCACCCCGAGTCCCTTCGTCCGGATGCACATCTGCCGGCGCCCGGCCCGGCAGTTCCGACAGGTCCCGCAGACGATGTGGCCCTCACCGGAGACGAGGTCCCCGATGCCGACGTCCCGCACGGCCGCACCGACCTCGACGACCTCGCCGAAGAACTCGTGCCCGGGGACGAGCGGGGCGGTCACCGCCGACGCCGCCCAGTCGTCCCACCGCTGGATGTGCAGGTCCGTGCCGCAGATCCCGGTGCGGAGGACCCGGATGAGGACCTCGTCCTCCGTCGGTTCCGGCACCGGCCGGTCGGTCATGGTCAGACCCGGACCCGCGTCCGGCTTGTAGAGCGCCCGCATCGGCGTCACCTCGTCACTTCGTCGTGCGTGTGATGTGTTCGGCGGTGGTTCGTGGCCACCGTCGTCCAGCCTCCCACAGGTCGGCCCGGGCGGGCTGCGCGGCACGGGGCGCTCGTCGTGCACCGACCGGGAGGCACGGCTCGGCCCCGCCACGTACGGCGCGCCCCTCGGTGGGCCGGAACCCGCGGGGCGCGGCGAGCGGACGGCGACGTGCACGGAGCGACGGCGCCGATCGTTGCGCGTGCAAGGAGCGACGGCGCCGCTGTCGTACGACGACGGACGGGTCGTTCGACAGCGGCGGACGACGGCACCGATCGTTGCGCGTGCAAGGAGCGACGGCGCCGTTGTCGCACGACGACGGACGGGTCGTTCGGCAGCGGTGGCACGCGCTGCCTGGCGTCCGGGGCCGCGCGGGTCAGACCTCGGTGAACGGCTCGGCGTCGTCGAGCCGCACGCGCAGGGTCGGCGCCGCGCGGCGACGGTTGCCGCCCGGGAGCACCCGCCGTGTCGACGAGCGCCGGATCACCTCGGCCTTGAGCGTCGCCGCGACCTCCGCACCGTGCGCGTACGGGAACCGCACGATCGCCCGGACGGTTCCGGGCACCGGGTCGCCCTCGACGGGCACCGGGCCGAGGACCGGACCGACCGTCGCGTCGCCGAGGGCCTCGACCGCCGCGGTCACGGCCTCGTCCGTCCCGGTCAGCGTCGCGACCCGTACCGCCGGCGGGAAGTGCAGCTCGCGCCGGTCCGCCAGCTCGTCGTGCGCCGGCCCGTCGAGCCGCCACGTCGCCATCGCCGTCGCGAGTCGTCCGCCGATGCCGACCAGGTAGACCTCGGCGCCGGGTGCACCCTTCGCCGCGGCGTTCGTCCAGAACCGCAGGACGTCCTCCTGCACCCGGAGCCCCTCGCGCGCGAGCAGCCGCTCGCCGTCGAGGAGCAGCACGCAGGCGTACCCGCCGGGCACGCTCGGTTCCGCGCCTCGGGTCGCGACGACCACCGCGGGGCGGGCCGGGACCTCGTCGAGCGGCCGGGAGCCGTCGGCGACCACGATCCTCGTGCCGGGGAACGCACGACCGAGCTCGTCGGCGGTGCGCTGGGCCCCCTGCCCGACGGGCTTGAGCTTCCCGCCGCCGCACGTCGGGCAGCGGAACCCGACGGCGAGGGCACCGCAGAACCGGCACTGCGGCGTCGCGTTCCGGTGCGGGCTGCCGAGCGGTCCCCCGCACACCCGGCAGTGGGCACGCTCACCGCAGTCGGCGCAGACGAGCCCGGTGCCGAAGCCCGGGTTCGCGACCTGGACCAGCACCGGGCCGTGCTGGCTGGCCTCGCGGGCGGCCCGCCACGCGGTGCTCGGGATCCGGGCCTGCGCGGCGAAGCCCTCGGCGCTCGCCTGCTGCGCCGTCGGGACCACCTTCGGCGTCGGCACCCGGTACGGTGCGACCTCCTGCAGCCAGTGGAGCTCGACGAGCCGCTGCACGTCCGTCGAACGGGCGTGTGCCAGGAACAGCAGCGCGGCGCCGGACTGCGCGGCCCGGACGAGCGCGACGTCCCGGCTGTGCACGTACGGCGCCCGGGGCTCGATGAACGAGGCGTCCCCGTCGTCCCACATCGCGATGAGCCCGAGCTCGGTCGCCGGCGCGAACACCGCCGTGCGGTTGCCGATCGCGACCACCGCGTGGGTGCGGGCCTGCAGCAGTGCCTTCGCCCGCTGGCCGTTCGTCTGCTTGGCGTCGAACCGGACGACCCGTTCGGACGGCAGCAGGGCGAGCAGGGCACGTTCGAGGTCGGTCACGTCCCGGAAGTCCGGCACGGCGAGCACCGCAGACTCCTCGCGAGCGATGACCTGGGACGCCGCCTGCGCGAGCGTCGCGGCCCAGCCGGGGACCCAGACGGGTTCGTCGGCGGAGCCGAGGTCGACGGGGTGGGGGACGGCGTCGACCGCAGCCCGACCGTGGGCGGCGAGCAGTGCCTCCAGGACGCCCTCGGCGTAGCCGGTGACGGGGGTGGGCTCGACCGTCGGCGGCGACCACGAGGTGTCGCGGGCCAGCCAGGCCTTCTCGGCCCGCACCTGACGGGTCGGTACGGCGAGCCGGAGCACGTCGGAGGCCACGCCCGCGGCACGGTCGGCGACGGCGCGCGCGAGCGTCCAGATCTCCGGCGCGAGGACCGGCACCGGGGAGAGGACCTCCTCGACCTGGCTCAGTTCCCCGGGCCAGTCTCCCTCGGAGACGACCTCGACGACGTACGCGTCGGACATCCGGGCGCCGGTCCGGAGCGGTACCTTCACGCGCACCCCGGGCACGCAGTCGTCCTCGAGCTCGCTCGGCACCCGGTAGTCGAACAGACGGTCCAACTGCGGGAGCGGCGAGTCGAGGACGACGCGCGCGACGGTGGTCACGCGGTACCGCTAGACGGTGGCGGGGACGAGTCCTGCCGCGGCGCGCAGTTCCTCGACGCGGTCGAGCTGCTCCCAGGTGAAGCCGGGGAGCTCGCGACCGAAGTGGCCGTACGTCGCCGTGGTGGCGTAGCGCGGCTTGAGGAGGTCGAGGTCGCGGATGATCGCCGCGGGACGGAGGTCGAACACCCGCAGGATCGCGGCCTCGATCGTGGCGTCGTCGACGTGGCCGGTCCCGAAGGACTCGACGTACAGTCCGACGGGCTTGGCACGGCCGATCGCGTAGGCCACCTGGACCTCGAGCCGGTCGGCGAGGCCCGCGGCGACGGCATTCTTCGCGACCCAGCGCAGCGCGTACGCGGCCGAGCGGTCGACCTTCGACGGGTCCTTGCCGGAGAACGCGCCGCCGCCGTGCCGGGAGGCACCGCCGTAGGTGTCGACGATCACCTTGCGCCCGGTGAGCCCGGCATCGCCCTGGGGGCCGCCGATCTCGAAGCGGCCGGTCGGGTTCACGATGACGTCGACGTGCGACGAGTCGAGCTCGACCTGCGCGAGGACCGGACGGATCACGTGCTCGGTGACGTCAGCGGTCAGCTGCTCGAGCGTCACGCTGGGCGCGTGCTGCGTCGAGAGCACGACGGTCTCGACGGTCTTCGGCACGACGCCGTCGTAGCCGACCGTGACCTGCGTCTTGCCGTCGGGGCGGAGGTACGGCAGCTCGCCCGCCTTCCGGACCGCGGCGAGGCGCTCGGCCAGCCGGTGCGCGAGCCAGATCGCGACGGGCATGTACTCGGGGGTCTCGTTCGTCGCGAAGCCGAACATGATGCCCTGGTCACCCGCACCCTGGCGGTCGAGCGGGTCGACACCGGCACCGGAGCGGCTGTCGAGCGACTCGTCGACGCCCTGTGCGATGTCCGGCGACTGCGCCCCGATCGACACCTCGACACCGCACGTGCGGCCGTCGAAGGAGACCTCGGACGAGTTGTACCCGATGCCCGTGATGACGTCGCGGACCAGCTTCGGGATCTCGACGTAGCCGGAGGTGGTGACCTCACCGGCGACGTGCACGAGACCGGTGGTCACCATGGTCTCGACGGCGACGCGCGCGTGCGGGTCGACCGCGAGCAGCGCGTCGAGGATGGTGTCCGAGATCTGGTCGCAGATCTTGTCGGGGTGCCCCTCGGTCACCGACTCGGACGTGAAGAGGCGCAGGTTGCTCGTCGTCACCGGGATCAGTCGGTGGGCTGCTGCTGCTTGGTGACCGTCAGCTTGTCCTCGTTGATCTCGTGGAGCGCGACGGAGAGCGGCTTGTCGTCGATGGTCGAGTCGACGAGCGGACCGACGTTGTCGAAGAGCGAGCCCTCGTGCAGGTCGGCGTAGTAGTCGTTGATCTGGCGGGCGCGCTTCGACGCGAAGATCACGAGCGCGTACTTCGACTCGACCTTGGCGAGCAGGTCGTCGATGGGCGGGTCGATGATGCCCTGGGGGTTGGCCATGGTGTCTCCTGTCGAGGGAAGAATGCTTCTCGCCCGTCAGGGCGCAGTGAACAAGTCTACGACTTCGTGTGCCGCGGTGCTGACATCGGAGTTCACGATCTTCACGTCGAACTCGTCCTGAGCGGCGAGTTCGACCTTCGCGGTCTCGAGTCGTCGCGCCTGTTCCTCCGCGGACTCGGTACCGCGGCCGATGAGCCGACGCACCAGTTCCTCCCACGTGGGCGGCAGCAGGAACACGAGCACCGCCTCGGGCATGGCGTCCTTCACCTGACGGGCGCCCTGCAGGTCGATCTCGAGCATCACGCGGTCCCCGGCGTCGAGCGCTCGGTCGATCGGCGGACGCGGCGTGCCGTAGCGGTACGAGTTGTGCACGGTCGCCCACTCGAGCAGTTCGCGGTCGCGGATCATCCGGTCGAACTCGGCGTCGTCCACGAAGTAGTAGTGCACGCCGTCGACCTCGCCCGGGCGGGGCTTCCGGGTCGTCGCGGACACGCTGAGGTTCACGTCCGGGAAGTGCTCGCGGATGTACGCGCTCACGGTGCCCTTGCCGACGGCCGTCGGACCGGCGAGCACGACGAGCTTCGACGCCGTGCGCCGCTGCCCGCGGGCGGCGAGCCAGTCCGCCAGCGCCGAACGCTGCCGGACCCCGAGTCCGCCGAGCCGCTTCGACGACGCGATCCGCAGCGTCCGCATCACGGAGTCCGCGCGCGCCGGGCCGATGCCGGGCAGCGACGTCAGGAGGTCGCGGACGCGGAGGGACTTCTCCGCCGGGGCGTCCTCGTCGGACCACGCGGCCCGGGCGACCTCGAGCGGCGTGCGCTCACCCGCGACGATCGCGGCCTTCACCGCTGCTCGGGCGCGTCGCGCCGCCACCGCGGCCTGCGCGGCGGCGACCCGGTCGACCTCTGGCGGGTTGCGGTGGGCCGGCAGCTGCTCGCGTCCGGTCTCGTCCGTCACGCCGCGGCTCCCAGTGCTGCGGCGATCCGGTCGGCACGGTCGGCGACGAGCGCGGCGACGCCGTCCGGGCCGTCGACGAGCAGGCCGCGCGACTCGTTCACGAGCACCTGCCCGGCGCGCGAGCCGTACAGTGCGCGGAGGTCCTCGATGCGGGCACCCTGCGCGCCGAAGCCCGGTGCGAGCACCGGCGCGGTGCCGATGTCGTCGCCCGAGATCCCGAAGTCGTCGAGGTCGAGGGTCGCGCCGAGCACGAGCCCGACGTCCCCGAGGGGCGCGTCGCCCGCGGTCCGGTTGTCGTCTGCCACGTCCTCGACGATACCGGCCGCCACGGTCCGCCCGGCACGCGGCCCCTCCGCGAGCACGGCGGTCTGCAGCACGCGCGCCTCGGGGTTGCTCGTCGCCGCGAGCACGAAGACCCCGGCGCCGTTCGCCCGCGCGGTGTCGATCGTGCCGCGGAGCGATCCGTAGCCGAGGTACGGCGACACGGTCATCGCGTCGGCCCGGAACGGCCCGTCGCGGTCGACCCAGGCCTCCGCGTAGTCGTCACCGGTGCTGCCGATGTCGCCACGCTTCACGTCGGCGACGACCAGGAGGCCCGCATCGCGCGCCCGACGCAGGGTCGCGTCGAGCGCGCGGTAGCCCGCCACCCCCGCGGCCTCGAAGAACGCGATCTGCGGCTTCACGATCGACGCGCGGCCGGCAGCCGCGTCGACCAGGGTCGCGCCGAAGGCGGTCAATCCCTGCTCGTCGCGGCCGAGCCCCCACGCCGCCAGGGTGGCGGCGTGGGGGTCGATGCCGACGCACAGTGCGGAACGCGACGCCATGGCGTCCGCGAGCCGGACGCCGAAGGGGGTCGGGCCTCCCGGCTGTGCCACCGGGCTCACCAGGTGGCGCGCTCGAGCGCGTAGTCCTGCAGGCTGCGGACCGTGTGCTCGGTGCCGATCGTCTCGATCGCGGCGACCGCCGCGCCGAGCTGGGCGATCGTCGTGAACAGCGGCTTGTCCGCCGCGACGGTGGCCGCGCGGATCTCGTAGCCGTCCGCGCGCCCGGCCGCACCGGACGGCGTGTTGATGACGATGTCGACCTCGCCGCGGGCGAGCAGGTCGACGACGCTCTCGCCGCCCTCGCTGAACTTGCCGACGAGGGTGACCTCGATGCCGTTGCGGCGCAGGACCTCGGCGGTCCCCTCGGTCGCCGTGATCGTGAAGCCGAGCTGCTGCAGGCGGTGGATCGGCAGGACGACCTGACGCTTGTCGGTGTCGGCGACGCTCACGAAGACGGTGCCGCTCGTCGGCAGGCCGCCGTACGCGGCGTCCTGCGACTTCAGGAACGCCCGCGGGAAGTCGCGGTCGATGCCCATGACCTCGCCCGTGGAGCGCATCTCGGGGCTGAGCACCGAGTCGACGACCTGGCCGTCGTGGGTCCGGAAGCGCCGGAAGGGCAGCACGGCCTCCTTCACGGCGACCGGGGCCTGCGGGGGCACCGACGAGCCGTCGCGTTCGGGCAGGAGCCCCTCGGCGACGAGGGCGTCGATCGAGGTCCCGGTCATGATCCGGCTCGCGGCCTTGGCGAGCGGGATGCCGAGCGCCTTCGAGACGAAGGGCACGGTGCGGCTGGCTCGGGGGTTCGCCTCGAGGACGTAGAGCACGCCGGCGCCGATGGCGAACTGGACGTTGAGCAGGCCCTGGACCCCGATGCCGCGCGCGATCCGCTCGGTGGCCTCGACCACGCCGCGGATCTCCGCCTTGCCGAGTCCGACCGGGGGCAGGGTGCACGCCGAGTCGCCGGAGTGGATGCCGGCCTCCTCGATGTGCTCCATGATCCCGCCGATGTACAGGCGCTCCCCGTCGAAGAGGGCGTCGACGTCGATCTCCACCGCGTCGTCGAGGAAGCGGTCGACCAGGAGGGGCAGCTCCGGGCCGATGATCGCCTGGTCGGCCATCCGGTCGAAGTAGTCGGCGAGGGCGGTCGGGTCGTAGACGATCTCCATGCCGCGGCCGCCGAGCACGAACGACGGCCGGACGAGGACCGGGTAGCCGATCTCCTCGGCCACCGCGGTCGCGCTCGCGAGGTCGTGCGCGGTGCCGTTGCGGGGTGCGAGGAGGCCGGCGTCCTCGAGGATCGCAGCGAACTGCCCGCGCTCCTCGGCTGAGTCGATGGCCGACGGCGAGGTGCCGAGGATCGGGATGCCCGCGGCCTCGAGCGGCTTCGCGAGCCCGAGGGCCGTCTGCCCGCCGAGCTGCACGACCACGCCGACGAGCTCACCGGATGCCGCCTCGGCCTCGATGACCTCGAGGACGTCCTCGGTGGTCAGCGGCTCGAAGTACAGACGGTCCGACGTGTCGTAGTCCGTGGAGACGGTCTCGGGGTTGCAGTTGATCATGATCGTCTCGAACCCGGCGTCGCTCAGCGCGAAGGACGCGTGCACGCAGGAGTAGTCGAACTCCACACCCTGGCCGATGCGGTTCGGGCCGGAGCCCAGGATGACGACCTTCTTGCGGTCGCTCGCGGCGACCTCCGTCTCGGTGTCGTACGACGAGTAGTGGTACGGCGTGAGCGCGGGGAACTCGCCGGCGCAGGTGTCGACCGTCTTGAAGACCGGGCGGATGCCCAGCCCGTGCCGGGCGTCACGTGCCTCCTGCTCGGTGATCCCGCGCAGCGACGCGATCTGGGCGTCGCTGAAGCCGTGCTCCTTCGCCCACCGCAGGGTGTCGGCGTCGAGCGTCTCGGCGGCGGCCACCTCGCCCGCGACCTCGTTGATGAGGACGATCTGGTCGATGAACCAGGGGTCGATCTTGGTCGCCTCGAAGACCTCGTCCGCGGTGGCACCGGCGACGAGGGCCTGCTGCACCGTGACGATCCGGCCGTCCGTCGGGGTCGTCGACTGCTCCAGCAGCGCGTCCTTGTCGAGCTCGGCGGCCGGGGTGTCCCAGTGGAAGCTGGACCCGCGCTTCTCCAGGCTCCGCAGCGACTTCTGGAGCGCGGTGGCGTAGTTCCTGCCGATCGCCATCGCTTCGCCGACGCTCTTCATCGTCGTGGTGAGGGTGGCGTCGGCGGCCGGGAACTTCTCGAACGCGAACCGCGGGGTCTTCACGACCACGTAGTCGAGCGTCGGCTCGAAGCTCGCCGGCGTCACCTGCGTGATGTCGTTCTGGATCTCGTCGAGGCGGTACCCGATGGCGAGCTTCGCGGCGATCTTCGCGATCGGGAAGCCCGTCGCCTTCGAGGCGAGGGCCGACGAGCGCGACACGCGCGGGTTCATCTCGATGACGATGATCCGGCCGTTCGACGGGTCGACCGCGAACTGGATGTTGCAGCCGCCGGTGTCGACGCCCACGCGGCGGATGATGTCGATGCCGATGTTCCGCATGTTCTGGTACTCGCGGTCGGTCAGCGTCAGGGCCGGGGCGACCGTGATCGAGTCGCCCGTGTGCACGCCGACCGGGTCGACGTTCTCGATCGAGCAGATGACGACCGTGTTGTCGAAGTTGTCGCGCATGAGCTCGAGCTCGTACTCCTTCCAGCCGAGGATCGACTCCTCGAGGAGCACCTCGGTGGTCGGGCTGGACTGGAGGCCGTCGCCCACGAAGCGGACGAGCTCCTCCTCGTTGTAGGCGAAGCCCGAGCCGAGGCCACCCATCGTGAAGGACGGACGGACCACGAGCGGGTACCCGAGGTCGGCCGCGTACTCCTTGGCTTCCTCGAGGGTGTGCGCGATGTGGCTCCGGGCGACGTCGGCGCCGGACTCGAGCACGAGCTCCTTGAAGAGCTGGCGGTCCTCGCCGCGCTGGATGGCGTCGACCTTCGCGCCGATGAGCTCCACGCCGTACTTCTCGAGGATCCCCTCGGCGTCGAGCTTGATCGCCGCGTTCAGTGCGGTCTGGCCGCCGAGGGTCGGCAGGACCGCGTCGGGCTGCTCGATCTTGATGATCTCCTCGAGCGAGGCGCTCGTGATCGGCTCGATGTAGGTCGCGTCGGCGAAGTCGGGGTCGGTCATGATCGTCGCCGGGTTCGGGTTGACGAGGATCACCCGGACGCCCTCGGCGCGGAGGACACGGCACGCCTGGGTGCCGGAGTAGTCGAACTCGGCGGCCTGCCCGATGACGATCGGGCCGGAGCCGATGACGAGGACGGAGTTGATGTCTGCGCGCTTCGGCATCAGTTGGCTTCCTTGGTGACGTCGGCTGCGGGGGTCGTGGCGTCGGCGGTGGCCGCGTCGAGCGGCCGGCCGTCACGTCGGGCACGGACGAGGTCCGCGAACCGGTCGAACAGGTACATCGAGTCGTGCGGGCCGGCCGCCGCCTCGGGGTGGTACTGCACGCTGAACGCGGGGACGTCGAGCGCGCGGAGGCCCTCGACCACGTTGTCGTTCAGGGAGTAGTGGGAGACCTCGACGCGGCCGAACCCGGCGGGCGACTCGATGACCTCGCCGAGGGGCGCGTCGACCGCGAAGCCGTGGTTCTGGCTCGTGATCTCGACCTTGCCCGTCGTGGTGTCGAGCACGGGCTGGTTGATGCCGCGGTGGCCGAACGGCAGCTTGTACGTGCCGAAGCCGAGCGCGCGGCCGAGGAGCTGGTTGCCGAAGCAGATGCCGAAGAACGGACGACCGGTCTTCAGCGACTCCTGCAGCAGCGACACCTGCGCGTCGCTCGCGGCGGGGTCGCCGGGGCCGTTCGAGTAGAAGAGGGCGTCGGGATCGAGCTCCTGCAGCGCCGACGCGGTGAGGTCCTGCGGCACGACGTGCACCTCGAACCCGCGCTCGGCGAGGTAGCGCGTGGTGGATGCCTTGACGCCGAGGTCGAGCACGGCCAGTCGGCCGATCTGCTCACCGACCGCGGGGACCACGTAGGTCTCGGGGGTGGACACGACCGAGGAGAAGCTCGCCCCGGCCATGCCGGCCTGCTCGCGGACGGCCGCGAGCTGCTCGTCCGCCGACAGGTCCGCCTCGGGGCCGCTGAACACGCCGCCCTTCATCGCGCCCGCGTCGCGGATCCGGCGGGTGAGCGCCCGGGTGTCGACCCCGGCGATGCCCACGATGCCGTCGCGGACGAGGTGGTCGTCGAGCGTCGCGTTCGCGCGGTGGTTCGACACGATGCGGCTGGGGTCGCGCACCACGTAGCCGGCCACCCAGATGCGGCGGGACTCGGGGTCCTCGTCGTTCACACCCGTGTTGCCGATGTGCGGCGCGGTCTGCACCACGATCTGCCCGGCGTAGGACGGGTCGGTCAGCGTCTCCTGGTAGCCGGTCATGCCGGTCGCGAAGACCACCTCACCCAGGGATCGGCCTCGGGCACCGTACGCCCGTCCCTCGTAGCGGGTGCCGTCCTCGAGGACCAGTAGGGCCCGTTCGCGTGTCATCAGTTCGTCCCTTCGCCCGCGGTGTGCGGGTGCTCGTGCTTCGTCGTCGGTCCCTGCAGGGCGGCGAGTGCTGCTGCCGCGTCGCCCTCCGGGAACCGGAAGTAGGTGTCGAGGTCCGTCGCACCTGCGGCGCCGGTCGCCGTCCATCGCAGACGGACCAGTCCCCCGGGCTCGACCACACGGTCGATGGCCCACGTGGCGCGGTCGGCGCCGCGGACGGCGTCGGCCGCGACCCAGCGGTCGGGTGCCCCGGCGTGGTGCATGACCACGCCGCGCTCGTGGACGCTCACGCCCCCGCGGCCCCGGAAGCCGAGCCCGCCGGCGGTGATGCGCTCCAGCGGTTGGTCGGCGCGGGTCGTCGCGACCGTGAAGCCGTCCCACGACCCGACCTGCGGACCCGGGTCGGCCGGGACCGGGACGGGAGGCACGGCACCCGCCTGCGCGCGGCTCCGGGTCCGCCACGTGCGCGCCATCGCGAGGAACAGCAGGGCCACCAGGAGGAGGATGACTCCCCCGGTGAGCCACCGGGCGGCGTCGCCGCTCACCGTGCAGCCTCGCGGGCCGCGGCCGCGTGCGCCGCGACCGTCTCGGCGGCGCGCGCCGCGACGGTCTCGTCGTCGACGACGGCGCCGTCGAGCACGGTCGGGTAGCCGTGGTGGAACGTGGCGACGACCCGGCCCGGCAGGCGCATGCCGAGGTACGGCGAGTTCTGCGACTGGCCGGCGAGGTCGGTCACGGCGAAGTCCCGCGACGCGTTCGGGTCGTACAGCGTGACCTCGGCCGGAGCGCCCTCGACCACGCCGTGGCCGTGTCCGTCGACCTGGCCGATGCGCGCCGGTGCTTCCGAGAGGACGCGGGCGACGTCCGACCACGCGAGCTGGCCGGAGTCGACCACGGCGGATTGGACGACGCTCAGCGCGGACTCGAGACCGACCATGCCGTTCGCGGCGGCGGGCCACTCGCAGCACTTCGCCTCGGCGGTGTGCGGCGCGTGGTCGGTGGCGACGATGTCGATCGTGCCGTCGGCGAGGGCGGCCCGGAGTGCCTCGACGTCCTCGCGGGCGCGGAGTGGCGGGTTGACCTTGTACCGGGCGTCGTACCCCGGCGCGCCGTCGACCCCGGCGATGAGGTCCTCGGTGAGCACGAGGTGGTGCGGCGTGACCTCGGCGGTGACGTGGATCCCGCGGGACTTCGCCCAGCGGATGACCTCGACGCTGCCGGCGGTCGAGACGTGGCAGACGTGCAGCCGTGCGCCGACGTGGTCGGCGAGCAGGACGTCGCGGGCGATGATGGCCTCTTCCGCGACGGCCGGCCAACCGGCGAGCCCGAGCTCCGACGAGAGTCGGCCCTCGTTCATCTGGGCGCCGATCGTGAGCCGGGGTTCCTGGGCGTGCTGCGCGATGACGCCGCCGAAGCCCTTGACGTACTCGAGTGCCCGGCGCATGAGCAGCGGGTCCGCGACGCAGGAGCCGTCGTCCGAGAACACCCGGACACGCGCACGGCTCGTCGCCATCGCACCGATCTCCGACAGGTGCGTGCCCTGCAGGCCCTGCGACACCGCGCCGATCGGGCGGACCGTGACGTAGCCCGCGTCGTCCCCGAGCGCCTGCACCTGCTCGACCACGCCGGCGGTGTCCGCCACCGGGTTCGAGTTCGCCATCGCGTTCACGGCGGTGAAGCCACCGGCGGCCGCCGCGCGCGACCCGGTGCGGACCGTCTCGGACTCCTCGCCGCCGGGCTCTCGGAGGTGGGTGTGCAGGTCCACGAGGCCGGGCAGGGCGATCAGGCCGTCCGCGTCGACGACCGTCGCCCCGGCCGCGTCGAGACCGGACCCGACCGCGGTGATGCGTCGTGCCTCCAGGCGGATGTCGGCACGCGTGCCGTCGACCAGTTGCGCGCCGCGGATGAGGTGGGCGGTCATGCGACGGACTCCTTCGCGTCGTGGTCGCCCGTCAGGGCGAGGTAGAGGACGGCCATGCGGACGCTCACGCCGTTGGCGACCTGCTCGACGACCGTCGAGCGCGGGTCGTCGGCGGCGACGCCGGCGATCTCGAGGCCGCGGTTCATCGGGCCGGGGTGCATGATCAGCGTGCGCTCGGGGAGCGCCGCGGCGCGCGCTGCCGTGAGGCCGAAGTGCCGCGTGTACTCGCGCTCGTTCGGGAAGAACGCGTCGTGCATGCGCTCCTGCTGGATGCGGAGCAGCATCACGACGTCGGGGTCCTCGGCGAGGGCGACGTCGAGGTCGTGGTGGACCGCGGCACCGAACGGGCGGTCGACGGCGGGCAGCAGCGTCGGCGGGGCGACGAACGTGACCTCGGCGCCGAGCGTGCGGAGGAGCCAGGCGTTGCTGCGTGCCACACGGCTGTGCAGGACGTCGCCGACGATCGCGACGCGGACGCCGTCGAGGCCCTGGCCCCGGCTGGCCGCACGGTGCAGGCGGCGGCGCATCGTGAAGGCGTCGAGCAGGGCCTGCGTCGGGTGCTCGTGCGTGCCGTCCCCGGCGTTGACGACCGGCACGTCGATCCAGTCCGCGTCCGCGAGCACCCGCGGGGCGCCGGACGCGCCGTGACGCATCACGATGCCGTCGATGCCCATCGCGCCGAGGGTCTGGACGGTGTCCTTCAGGGACTCGCCCTTCGAGACGCTCGACCCCTTCGCCGCGAAGTTGATGACGTCGGCGGAGAGCCGTTTGGCGGCTGCCTCGAACGAGATGCGGGTGCGGGTGGAGTCCTCGAAGAAGAGGTTCACGACCGTCTTGCCGCGGAGGGCCGGGAGCTTCCGGACCTCGCGGGTGTTGACCTCGGCCATCTCCTCGGCGACGTCGAGGATGTGGACGGCCTCGGCGCGGGAGAGGTCGGCGGTGGAGAGGAGGTGGCGCATCAGGAGTCGCCCCCCGGCTGCTGTGCCTCAGGCTGCTCGATGACGACCTCGTCGGTGCCGTCCGTCTCGGTCAGCCGCAGCGTGACCCGCTCGTCCGAGGCCGTCGGCAGGTTCTTGCCCACGTGGTCCGCGCGGATCGGGAGCTGGCGGTGGCCCCGGTCGACGAGCACGGCGAGCCGGACGGCGCGCGGCCGACCGATGCCCTGCAGCGCGTCGAGCGCAGCCCGGACGGTGCGGCCGGAGTACAGCACGTCGTCGACGAGCACGACGACCTTGCCGTCGATGCCGCTCGTGGGGATCGTGGTCCGGTGCGGCGCCCGCCCGATGCCGTGACCGAGGTCGTCACGGTGCATCGTCACGTCGAGGGTGCCGAGCCGCTGGTCGCGGTCGGCAGCCCAGTCGGGCTCGATGTCGGACAGGATCGCCGAGAGGCGCTCCGCCAGGACGGCACCCCGTGTCGGGATGCCCAGGAGCACGAGGTCCGAGGCGCCGTGGTTTGCCTCGAGGATCTCGTGCGCGATGCGTGTCAGAGCACGCGTGATGTCGGTGTTCTGCAGGACCGTTCGGGTACCCACGCCGACCTCCTTCCCCGCCTCACCGGACGGACTTAAAGGACGCTGACGTGGACAACCCTACCGGGACTCCTGGCCCCCTGCGACCGTCCGACCGGACGGTGCATCCTGCTGCTTCGACCCGGGGGCCCGACCGCCGGCGACGGCGCCGAGCACACCGTTGACGAAGCCCGCGGACTCCTCGGTGGAGAGGGACTGCGCCAGTTCGACGGCCTCGGCGATCGCGACGGCGTCGGGCACCTCGCTGTTGAAGCGGAGCTCCCACACGCCCATGCGGAGGATGCAGCGGTCGAGCACCGGCATGCGGGCGATCGACCACCCCTGGGCGTGGTCGACGATCACGGAGTCGATCTCGTGCCGCGCCTCGTCCACTCCCGTGACGATCTGCCGGGCGTAGTCCCAGCTCGACGCACGCTCGGGCTGGTCGAGGTGCCGGACGGTCTCGGTCGCGAGGACGTCCGCGATCGGCAGCTCGCGGACCTCCGCCACGTACAGCATGTCGAGGGCGCGCTTGCGGGCCTTCGAACGAGCACTCATACGGCGTCGCCTAGTTGTTCACGCGGCCGAGGAAGCTGCCGTCGCGCGTGTCGATCTTCACGGTGGTGCCGTTCTCCAGGTACAGCGGGACCTGGATGCGGTGACCGGTCGCGATGATCGTCGCGTCCTTCGTGCCACCGGAGGAGCGGTCGCCCTGGAGACCCGGCTCGGTCTCGACCTCGGTGACGATCGACGTCGGGAGCTCGATGTACAGCGGGTTGCCCTCGTTCATCGCGATGGTGACCATGGCGGACTCGAGGAGGTAGTTCTTCGCGTCGCCGACGACGGTCTCCGAGACGGGGATCTGGTCGTAGGTGTCGGTGTCCATGAACACGTACGACTCGCCGTCCTGGTACAGGTACTGGTAGTCGCGACGGTCGACGGTCGCGGTGTCGATCTTGGCGCCCGCGTTGAAGGTGCGGTCGACGACCTTGCCGGAGACGACGTTCTTGAGCTTCGTGCGGACGAACGCACCGCCCTTGCCCGGCTTGACGTGCTGGAACTCGACGACCGACCAGAGCTGGCCGTCGATGATGAGAACGGCGCCGTTCTTGATGTCAGTGGTGCTCGCCATGGGTCTTCCGTTCGATGGTGTTGTGAAGGTCTCGCGGGCACTGCGGCCCGGCGCGGCGGTCGCTGGCCGGATCGGCGCGACGCCCCGACGAGTGTAGCGGACGGGGTCCCGCTGCCGGACGCGGCTGCGTCGGGCCGGGCCGCGGAGACTCCGGACCGTCCGATCAGTCCTGCCGCCGCGCCCGCCACGCGTCGATCGCCGCCCACCCGAGCAGCACCACCGTCGCCCCGCCGAGCAGCGCCCCGGCCGCCCCGGTCGACAGCGCCGCCGTCGGACGGGCCGGCAGGGTCAGGTACACGATCGACAGGATCCCGGCCCCCGAGCCGAGCAGCACCAGCAGGATCCGCCGGATGAGCCCGGTCACGAGCCGCCGGTCCTGCCGGTCCCCGAAGAGTCGGATGTTCACCGACAGCCGACCGGTCTCGATCGCCTCCGTGATCCGGTCGACCCGACGCGGGAGCTTCCGCGCCGCGGACACGACACCGAACAGCTCGCGGACCGCGACGTCCCGCAGCGCCGACGGCCGCAGCTGGTCGCGGATCTGCTGCTTCGCGAGGTCCCGTGACTCCTCGAGGAGGTCGAACGACGGTGTGAGCGTCCGGAGCGTTCCCTCGAAGATCGCGAGCGCCCGTGCCGCCGCGACGAAGTCGGGCGGCGGCTTCAACCGGTAGCGACCGAACACCTCGACGGCGTCGTCGACGGTCTGCACGCCGATGCGGGCGCCCGGGCCGAGCTCGTCCGCGACGAAGCGGGCGATGTCCCGACGGAAGTCGGCCTCGTCGCGGGGATCGCGCACGGGGGCCATCCGCAGGACGTTGTCGGCGATCCGGGCCGTGTCGTCCTGGAGGTAGCCGGCCAGCAGCTCCTGGACCGTGTCCCGGAGACCGGGGTCGAGCCTCCCGACCGAACCGAAGTCGATCAACGCTGGCCGACCGTCGGGCAGGAGCACGACGTTCCCCGGGTGGAGGTCCGCGTGGTAGAGCCCGTCGAAGACCACCTGCCGGAGGAACGCCCGCAGGATCGCGCGCATCGGCGCGTCGAGGTCGCGGTCCGACCGCTGCGCGCGCAGCGCGCTCAACGTGTCGCCTTCGAGGAACTCCATCACGAGGACCCGGCGGCCGGACAGCTCGGGGTACGGCACGGGCAGGTACACCTCGTCCGGCCGGGCGCTCCGGGCCTGCGCGGCACGGAGGGCGGCGAGGTTCCGGGCCTCTGACGAGAAGTCCACCTGCCGGACCAGGTCCGCCGCGTACTGCGACGCCACGTCCACGACGCCGACCTGCCGCGCCTCGGTGCTCGTGCGCGCCAGGAAGCGCACGACCCGCAGCGCGATGTCGACGTCGCGGCGCACGGCGGTGTCGATACCGGGCCGCTGGACCTTGACCGCGACCTCGGTGCCGTCGTGGAGGCGCGCACGGTGCACCTGTGCGATCGATGCGGCGGCGACGGGTTCGGGGTCGAACGACGCGAAGACCTCGTCCACCGGCGCGTGCAGTTCGGTCGCGAGGAGTTCGGCGACCTCGTCCGCGGGCGCGGGCGCCACGTTCCGTTGCAGGTGCGCGAGCTCCTCGGTCCACTCGTCCGGGAGCAGGTCGTCCCGGGTGGAGAGCAGCTGCCCCATCTTGACGAAGCCGCCGCCGGCCTCCTCGAGCGCGCGGCGCAGGTGGTCGGCCTGGTCACGCCGCAGCTCGCTCGTCTCGGGGTCACGGGAGAAGTCGAGGCGGCGGAACGGGAGGAGGTGGTGACGTCGGGCGATGCGCAGGAGTTCGGCGAAGCGGCGGCCGCGGGTGCGCAGGCTGCCGACGTCCGCGTCCTGCTGGCCGAGGTCGCTCAGGCGGGGCGGGGTGGGCACCGGACCAGTCTGCTCCCGTGGCCTGGGTCCGGCTGGGCGACGCGGGTACGCGGGAGGGCCGACGCGACGTGCGCGGCTCGGCGGTCGGCTCCTGCACAGTCTGGAGGCACGTCTCGCCGTCCACAGGTCGGCTCCCGGCCGATCGGTGGCCGCCCTGGGCCGTCGAGGATCAGTGCATGGAGACAGCACTCATCGGCGCCTTGATCGCCGCAGGGGCGGCGATCGGCGCCGCCGTCGTCAGCTGGTTCGGCGCGTTCCAGTCGCGCCGAGCCGCCGACCGTGACCATGCGTGGCGGCGGTTCGTCTGGGCGATCGGCGATCGCCGGACCAAGGCAGAGTACGACATATCAATCACTGTGCTCCGGCGACTCGAACACGTAGCGTGGTGGTCCAGGCCTGACCGCGAACTCGCAACCCGGGCGCTTCGCCGGGTGATGAGCCCGCCGCTGGTCCAGGACGACGACCCCGAGGAGGACCGCTGATGCCGTTGTTCAAGGCGCTGCCCGACGCGATGGACCCGGACCGTGATGACGACGAGTACTGGGCGTACGAGAACGGCGCAACGGTGCCGGAGTACCTGGAGTGGCGTCGCACCAACGTCCTCACGGTGTCGATGCGGGTGAAGTGGTGGTGGCGACGGACACGGCGTGTCCTGCGCTGAGTCCGCCCGCCACTCGGTGTCCGGCTAGACGCCGACCTCTTGGTACGCCGTGAACAGCAGGTGGTCCTCGGGCCCCTCGAGCGTCGTCGGCTTGCCGACCCCGTCGAGGATGATGAACCGCAGCATGCCCGCACGTGCCTTCTTGTCGCGGCGCATGGTCGCGAGGAGACCTTCCCACCGTCCGATGCCGTAGGTCGTGGGCAACTCGAGTGACTCCAGGACCGACCGGTGCCGATCCACCGTTGCGTCGTCGAGGTGCCCGGTGAGCCGCGCGAGTTCGGCGGCGAACACCATGCCGACCGCGACCGCCGCGCCGTGCCGCCACTGGTAGCGCTCGGCGTGCTCGATCGCGTGCCCGAGCGTGTGCCCGTAGTTGAGGATCTCGCGCCGGCCCTGCTCGGTGAAGTCGTCCGACACCACCTGCGCCTTGAGCTCGATCGCGAGCTCGACCACCCGCCGGAACTCAGGCGTGGTCGGGTCGGTCACGCGGGCGACGTCCGCCTCGATGACGTCGAGGATCTCCGGCACGGCGATGAACCCGGCCTTCACGATCTCGGCGAAGCCGGTGAGGATCTCGTTGCGCGGGAGCGAGCGCACGAGGTCGAGGTCCGCGACGACCGCACGGGGGGCGGAGAACGCGCCGACGAGGTTCTTCCCCTCGTTCGTGTTGATCCCCGTCTTGCCGCCGACGCTCGCGTCGACCATGCCGAGCACGCTCGTCGGGATGGCGACGTACGGCACGCCGCGGAGCCAGGTGGCGGCGACGAAGCCGGCGAGATCGGTGACCGCCCCGCCGCCGAGCCCGATCACGGCGTCCGTCCGGGTGAAGTCGGACTGCCCCATGATCTGCCAGCAGAACGCCGCGACCTCGACGCGCTTGGCGCCCTCGGCATCGGGGACCTCGGCGATGAGTGCCTCGAGTCCCGCGTCGACGAGCATCTCGCGGAGGTCGTTCGCCCGCGCGCCGAGGGTCGGCGCGTGCACGATGAGGACCTTCGCGACCCGGGGGCCGAGCAGCACGGGCACGGAGCCGAGCAGCCCGTTGCCGACCGCGACGACGTAGCCGTCATCGCCGCCGACGCGGATCTCGGTGGTGCCCTCGGGCAGGACGGCTTCGGTCACGGGGTCGCTCCTGGTTCGTTCGTGCGCGGTCCGCCCGCGCCCGGTGCGGTTGCACCTGGTGCGTTCGGGTCGGGTGCACCTGCTTGCTGTTCGTGGTCACGGACCCACGCGACGACGTCCGCCACGACGTGGGACATCGGCCGACGCGAGGTGTCGAGGACCACGTGGGCGAGCTCGGCGTAGGTCGCGGCACGCTCGTCCATGATCGTCTGCCACGCGTCGATCCCGCCGTGTGCGAGCAGCGGACGGTCACTTCCGGCGATCCGGTCCGCCACCGCCTCGGGCGAGACCGTGAGGAGCACGATCCGTGCCCCTGCAAGCGCTTCGCGGGTGGCCGCGTGCGTGACGGCCCCGCCCCCGACGGCGACCACGCCACCGCTGGTGACGGCGTCGCGCACGGCGGCGGCCTCGAACTCGCGGAACGCCGGCTCGCCGCGCGTCTCGAAGATCGTCGGGATCGGGCCGTGGTCGCGGACGATCACCCGGTCGGTGTCGGTGAACGGCACGTCGAGGGCCTTCGCGACGCGCTTGCCCACGGTCGACTTGCCCGCGCCCATCGGGCCGATGACGACCACCGGCGCCGAGAGCCGACCCGTGCGTGCCGCTCCGGATCGCGGTCCGCCGCTCACGGGACGGGCGTGGTGTCCGCCGACTCGGTCCGACGGGAGCGGAGCGTCTCGGGGATCGACGCGAGGTACGCGTCGAGGTTCCGCTTCGTCTCCGCCACGCTGTCGCCGCCGAACTTCTCGAGCACCGCGTCGGCGAGGACGAGCGCGACCATCGCCTCGGCGACCACCCCCGAGGCAGGGACGGCGCAGACGTCGGAACGCTGGTGGTGCGCGGACGCGTCCTCACCCGTCGTGACGTCGATGGTGTGCAGAGCGTGCGGCACGGTCGCGATCGGCTTCATCCCGGCGCGGACCCGCAGCACGGTGCCGGTGGACATACCGCCCTCGGTGCCGCCGGCACGGTCGGTGGTCCGGACGATCTCGCCGTCTTCGCGGTAGAGCTCGTCGTGTGCCTCGGAGCCGCGGCGGCCGGCGGTCGCGAAGCCGTCACCGACCTCGACCCCCTTGATCGCCTGGATGCCCATGATCGCTGCGGCGAGGCGCGCATCGAGTCGTCGGTCCCACTGCACGTGCGACCCGAGCCCCGGCGGGACGCCGTAGAAGAGGACCTCGACGACGCCGCCGAGGGTGTCGCCGTCCTTCTTCGCGGCCTCGACCTCGGTGACCATCCGCGCCGAGGTCTCGGCGTCGAAGCAGCGCAGCTGGTCGTCGTCGAGACGGTCGACGTCGTCGGGGAGCGGCAGGGCCGTTCCGTCCGGGACACGGACGGTCCCGACCTGGAGCGTGTGCGCCACCGACCGCATGCCGAGCTCGGCGAGGAAGGACTTCGCGACGGCGCCGAGCGCCACCCGAGCGGCGGTCTCGCGGGCGGAGGCGCGTTCGAGGATCGGGCGGGCCTCGTCGAAGCCGTACTTCTGCATCCCGACGAGGTCGGCGTGACCGGGCCGCGGTCGGGTCAGCGGCGCCGAACGCCCGCGCGACATCTCCGTCTGCTCGATCGGCTCGGGGCTCATGACCTCGACCCACTTCGGCCACTCGGTGTTGCCGATGCGGATCGCGATCGGGCTGCCGAGGGAGTAGCCGTGCCGGACACCGCCGGACACGTGCAGCTCGTCCTGCTCGAACTTCATGCGGGAGCCCCGGCCGTACCCGAGCTTGCGGCGCGCGAGGTCGGTACGGATGGACTCGAACGACACCGGGACACCCGCGGGCAGACCCTCGAGCATCGCGATCAGTTCGGGTCCGTGGGACTCACCAGCAGTCAACCAACGAAGCATGGTGACAATCCTCCCACAGCGGGGTCGTGTGCGACGCCGGGCCTCGTGGCGGCCGGGCCTACTGGTAGTCGGGGTGTGCCCGCAACCACGCCTGGAATTTCGCCACCGCGACCTGGTGCTCGGCGTACGTGTCCGAGAACACCGTCTCGCCGGTCTCGAGGTTCACCGTCACGAAGTACAGCCACTTGCCCTGCGCCATGTCCGTCACGGCCTTGATCGCGATGTCACCCGGGTTCGAGATCGGCGCCGGCGGCAGACCCTTGTGCACGTAGGTGTTGTACTCGTTCGAGGCGTCGCCGCGCTCTTCGTCGGTCGTGGTCACGCGGTGCGTGTTCCCGGTCCCGTACGCGACGGTGGCGTCGGACTGCAGCGGCATGTCGATGTCGAGCCGGTTCTGGAAGACCCGCGCGACCTTCGGGTAGTCCGCCGCGAGGCCGGCCTCCTTCTGCACGAGCGACGCGAAGACGATCACGCGCTCCTGATCGGCCGTGGCGACACCCGCGGAGGCAAGGTGCTCCTTCATGGTGTCGACCATGGACTGGAAGTACTGCTTCGCGGTCCAGCCCGGGTTGATCGGGTAGGTCGCCGGGAACAGCCACCCCTCGAGGGTCTTCGCGTTCGCCGGGAGCCCGTAGGCGGAGACGTCCTTCGCTGCGGCCGAGACCTCGGCCTCGGTGAGTCCGGCCTTCGAGACCATGCCGGCTTCGATGTCCTTCAGCGCCGTGCCCTCGGGGATGACGATCGACGCCTTGACGGCGTTCGACGGGTCCTGCAGCGCCGCGAGGGCCGCCTTCGAGCTCATCTCCTTCTTCAGGGTGTACGAGCCGGGCTGGAACTGCACCTCGGGCGACTGCAGCAGGAGCTTGTAGAAGACCTTCGAGCTCTTCACGACGTCGCTTCGCTGGAGGGTCTTCGCGACGTCCTCGCCGATGTCGCCCTGTCTGATGGTGATGGTGACCTTGCCGGTCCCGCCGCCGCTGTAGTCGTCCGACTCCTGCGCCCCGGTGACCGCGGCCACGACCTGCTGGATCTTCGGTGCGATGAACCCGTACCCGGCCACCCCGCCCGCGAGGACGATCGCCACGATCACGATCCCCGCGATGAGCGGTCCGCGGCGGCGCGGTGGTCGCGGTTCGCGACCCGGCCTGGAGGCACGGCCTCCCCCGCCACGCCCCTCGCCGGCTCTTGCTGCCGCGGCTCGTGCCACCTCGTCCTGCGGCACGACGTGCTCACCGGTGAGCAGGGCGGTCACCTCCGGGTGCAGCTCCTCGGCTCTGGTCGCGACGGGTGCATCGGCCGGCGACACCGGTCGGTCGCGGTCACGTCGCGAGACCGTGGGAGCCAGGTCGTCGACGGGCGGGGCCTCCGCACGCTGCTCGTCGTCACGCTCCCCGTCACCACGCTGCCCGTCGCCGGACCGGCGGTCGGGGGTGACGTCGTCGTGCTGCGGCTCCGCGGCTGCCTCCCGTGCGGCTTCGCGTGCGCGCGCCTCACGGCGTGACAGCGGGCGGTCGTCGTCCGACTCGGCGTCGTCGCCGAGCCGTCGCCGTCCGCCGTCGCCAGCGGGCGCGATGATCGCGTTCCAGTCCAGGTCGTCTGCCAACGGATCCTCTGGTCTCTCGTTCGGGGACTCCCGCTGGGGCACCGCACACGGCAGCGGTCCGTCGGAGCCCGCTCTTCGCTGGGCTCGTCCGTCAGGGGAGCTCGGCCCCTGGCGGGGCGCCGGACGCACGCTCGTGGTCGAGCGCGTGTTGCAGAATGATAACAGCGGCCGCTTGGTCGATCACGGCGCGGGACTTCTTCGTGTTCCGGCCGGCCTGGTGGAGGCCGCGCTGCGCCGTGACGGTCGACAGCCGCTCGTCCACGAGCCGGACCGGACGGTGCTCGGCGATCCGCGCGGCGAACACCCGTGCGTCCTCGGTCGACGGGGTGTCTCCGCCGGACATCGACAGCGGCAGGCCGACGACCACCTCGAGCACCTCGTACTCGTCCGCGATCGCGAGGATCCGCCCGAGGTCGGCGTCGTCATCGCGTCGGACGGTCTCGACCGGCGTCGCGAGCAACCCGTCGCGGTCGCACACGGCGACCCCGATCCGAGCACGGCCGACATCGATGCCGAGCCGCCGCCCGGACCGGATCGCCACGCTCAGCCCGCCAGGCGGGCGGTCACGGCCCGGAGCGCCGCGGGCAGCGCCGCCGCGTCGGTGCCGCCGCCCTGGGCGAGGTCCGGCTTGCCGCCGCCACCGCCACCGAGGACTCCGGCCGCTTCCTTGGCGAGCGGACCGGCCTGCACGCCCGCGGCGCGCGCCGCGTCGTTCGTCGCGACGATGACGACCGGCTTCTCGTTCACCACGGCGCCGAGCACGACGACCGCCGCACCGTCGCCGAGCTGCGCGCGGACCCCGGTCGCGAGGGAACGGAGGTCGTCGCCGGACTGGAGACCGTCGACGGTCTCCGCGACGACGGTCGTGGCGCCGACGGTCGACGCCGTCCGCGCGATCGTCGGCACGCGCTGCTGCAGGTTCGCCGACTCGAACTCGGCGATCCGCTTCTGCGCAGACTTCAGGTCGTCCATGAGGGACTGGATGCGCGTCGGGAGGTCCTCTCGCGGGGCCTTGAGCGCGCTCGACAGCTGGGACACGATCGTCCGCTCGACCGCGAGGTCACGGAAGCCCTCGAGTCCGACGAGGGCCTCGACGCGGCGGTTCGTCGAACCGACACTCGACTCCCCCACGAGGTTGACGAGCCCGACCTGCGCGCTCGACGCCACGTGGGTGCCGCCGCAGAGCTCGCGGGACCACGGGCCACCGATGTCGACCATGCGGACCTCGGCTCCGTACTTCTCGCCGAACAGCGCCTGCGCGCCGAGTTCCTTCGCCTCGGCCAGCGGGAGCACCCGCGTCGAGACCTCGAGGTCCGAGCGGATCGCGTTGTTCACGACGTCCTCGATCTCGGAACGCGTCTCGAGCGACACGGGCTGCGACCAGGAGAAGTCGAGACGCATGTAGCCGGACTTGTTGTACGAGCCGGCCTGCAACGCCTCCGGGCCGAGGATGTCCCGCAGCGCCGCGTTCACGAGGTGCGTCGCGGAGTGGGCCTGGGTCGCACCGCGGCGGTACTCGGCGTCGACCACGGTCGTGGCGGCGTCGCCGACACCGACCTCACCCGAGCGCACCTGCACGGTGTGGCTCCAGAGCCCGGTCACCGGGCGCTGGACGTCGAGGACCTCGAGGTCGAAGCCGTTGCCGATGATCGAGCCCTGGTCGGCGTCCTGTCCGCCGGACTCCGCGTAGAGCGAGGTCTCGCCGAGGATGACCTCGGCGATGTCACCGGCGACCGCACGGTCGACGCTGGCGCCGTCGACGATGATGCCGAGGACGGAGGTCTCGGCCTCGAGGGCGTCGTACCCGAGGAACGTCGTCTCGCCCTGGGCCCGGAAGGCGCTGTAGACGCTGAGGTCCGCCAGCGCCGTCTTCTTGCTCTTCGCGTCCGCCTTCGCACGGGCACGCTGCTCGGACATCAGGGTGTCGAACGCGCCGCGGTCGACCTGGACCCCGGCCTCCTCGGCCATCTCGAGCGTCAGGTCGATCGGAAAGCCGAACGTGTCGTGCAGCAGGAACGCGGTGTCGCCGCCGATCGCGGGCTTGCCGTCCGCCTTCGCGCGCTCGACCGCGACGTCGAGGATCGTCGTGCCCTGCGCCAGCGTGCGGAGGAAGGTCTCCTCCTCCGCGTAGGCGATGCGTGCGATGCGGTCGTAGTCGGACGCCACCTCGGGGTAGGCGTCGCGCATCGCGTCGCGCGACGCCGGGAAGAGTTGCGGGAACGTCGCACCCTCGACGCCGAGGAGCCGCATGGCACGCACCGTGCGGCGGAGCAGGCGGCGGAGGATGTACCCGCGCCCCTCGTTCGACGGCGAGACACCGTCGGCGATCAGCATGAGCGCCGAGCGGACGTGGTCGGCGATGACGCGCATCCGGACGTCGTCCTCGTGCACGGCGCCGTACCGGCGGCCGGAGACCTCCGCCGCCTTGTCGAGGACCGGGCGCACCTGGTCGATCTCGTACATGTTGTCGACGCCCTGCTTGATGAACGCGACACGCTCCAGGCCCATGCCGGTGTCGATGTTCTTGTTCGGCAGCTCACCGGTGATCTCGAAGTCGTACTTCGACCGCACGTCGGCGATCTGGTACTGCATGAAGACGAGGTTCCAGATCTCGACGTAGCGGTCGTCGTCCGTCGCCGGGCCGCCGTCGATGCCGTACGCCGGGCCGCGGTCGAAGAAGATCTCCGAGCACGGGCCGGCCGGACCGGGCTGACCGGTCGACCAGTAGTTGGTGTCCTTGCCGAGCCGCTGGATCCGCTCGTCGGGGAGGGACGAGTGCTGCTTCCAGAACGCGATCGCCTCGTCGTCGTCCTCGTACACCGTGACCCAGAGGTCGTCGGGCGAGAACCCGAGGCCGCCGTCGGACTCCGACGTCGTCAGGAGTTCCCAGGCGTACTGGATCGCCTGCTCCTTGAAGTAGTCGCCGAACGAGAAGTTGCCGTTCATCTGGAAGAACGTGCCGTGCCGCGGGGTCTTGCCGACCTCTTCGATGTCGTTCGTGCGGATGCACTTCTGCACGCTCGTCGCGCGCGGGTAAGGCGCCGGGACCAGTCCGGTGAGGTACGGGATGAACGGGACCATGCCCGCCACCGTGAACAGGAGCGACGGGTCGTCCGAGACGAGCGACGCGGACGGGACGACGGTGTGCCCGCGGTCGCCGAAGAACTGGAGCCAACGGCGGCGGATCTCTGCGGTCTGCATGGTGCTTCCTGGTTTCAGGTCGAGTGCGTGGGAGGAGGACGTACGGCGGTCGGTGACCGCGCTCAGACGTCGGTGCGGAGCTCGGCGTCGCGGGACTTGTACCCGTCGGCCACGGCGTCCGCGAAGGCCTTCGTCCGCGCGTTCACGTCGGCGAAGAAGCGCGCGCCGCCGGGGGTGTTCGCGACCTGGTGCGCGACGACGAACCCGATGACGACGCCGACGGCGACGAAGAACAGCTGCTTCACGGTGCCTCTCCCTCTCGCGTGCGTGGTGTGCGCGCCCGACAAGTGTAGTGGCGGTGCTGGGCGGGAACACGGAACGGCGGGCCGCCCTCTGAGAGGACGACCCGCCGTTCGTGGGTGATCAGGCGATCAGCGCGCTGCGTAGTACTCGACGACGAGCTGCACTTCACAGGTCACGGGGACCTCGGCGCGCTTCGGGCGACGCACGAGGCGGGCCTGGAGCTTGTCGATCTCGACCTCGAGGTAGCCCGGGACCTTCGGCAGGACTTCCTGGTGCCCACCGGCGGCGGCGACCTGGAACGGCTCGAGGGACTCGGAGCGCTGCTTCACGTGGATGAGCTGCCCCTCCTTCACGCGGAAGGACGGACGGTCGACGAGCTTGCCGTCGACGAGGATGTGGCGGTGCACGATCAGCTGACGGGCCTGCGCGGTCGTGCGGGCGAAGCCGGCACGGAGCACGAGGGCGTCGAGGCGCTGCTCGAGGAGCTCGACCAGGTTCTCACCGGTCAGGCCCTTCGTCTTGCGGGCCTCTTCGAACACGATGCGGAGCTGCTTCTCGCGGATGCCGTACTGGGCGCGCAGACGCTGCTTCTCACGGAGACGGACGGCGTAGTCGCTGTCCGCACGACGGCGGGTGCGGCCGTGCTCACCGGGGCCGTAGGGGCGCTTCTCGAGGTACCGGGCCGCCTTCGGCGTCAGCGGGATGCCGAGCGCACGCGAGAGGCGGGTCTTGCTACGGGTACGTGACTTGGTAGACACAGGGTCCTTTTCTCTGTCTGAACTGAACGGATCACGGGTCTCGGCACGCGCACGCACCGACGAACCCCGCGAAGGGATCCAGAGGGATGAGCCTGTGGGATCGGACGGCTACAGTCCGAACCTCTGTCCCCGTGCCACAGCTGTGGCACTCTGTCCTCGACGCAGCCGCACGCGAGGACCAGGACGTAGGCGGATCCACGATAGCAGCAACACGTCCCCGTGACGACCGCCGCGCCTACTCGCCCCGCGTGATCTTCCGGAGTCGCTCGAGTCGCGGACCGACCTCGCGCTCGAAGCCGTTGGTGGTGGGGGTGTAGTACTCGGTGCCCTCGAGCGCGTCGGGCAGGTACTGCTGCCGTGCGACACCGTGCTCGGCGTCGTGCGAGTAGACGTAGCCCTTGCCGTGCCCGAGCCGCTTCGCACCCGGGTAGTGGGCGTCGCGCAGATGGGTCGGCACCACCCCCATGCGACCGGCCTTGACGTCCGCGATCGCCTGGTTCACACCGTTGTACGACGCGTTCGACTTCGGCGCCGTGGCGAGGTAGACGACGGCCTCGGCCAGCGGGATGCGCCCCTCGGGCATACCGATCAGCTGCACGGCCTGCGCGGCGGCGACGGCGATCGGCAGGGCCTGCGGATCTGCCATGCCGATGTCCTCGGACGCCGAGATGATGATGCGCCTGGCGATGAAGCGGGGGTCCTCGCCGGCCTCGATCATCCGGGCCAGGTAGTGCAGGGCGGCGTCGACGTCGCTCCCCCGCACCGACTTGATGAACGCGCTGATGACGTCGTAGTGCTCGTCGCCCTGCCGGTCGTACCGCAGCAGGGCCCGGTCCACGGCGGCAGCGACCGTGCCGGCGTCGACCACCGGGACCGTGTCGTCGTCCTCGTCCTGCGCGGCGGAGGCCGATCCGGCAGCCGCCTCGAGCGCGGTCAGCGCCCGGCGTGCGTCGCCGGAGGCGAGCCGGACGATGGCCGCCCGGGCTTCGTCACCGAGGACCACCCCGCCACCGAGTCCGCGCGGGTCCTCGACCGCGCGGTCGACGAGCATCCCCAGGTCGGCGTCGGTGAGTGGTTTGAGCGTGAGCAGGAGGGAGCGGGACAGCAGCGGTGAGATGACCGAGAACGAGGGGTTCTCGGTCGTCGCGGCGATGAGGATGACCCAGCCGTTCTCGACCCCCGGCAGCAGGGCGTCCTGCTGGGCCTTGCTGAAGCGGTGGATCTCGTCGAGGAAGAGGACCGTGGTGGACCCGTAGAGGTCACGGTGCGCGAGCGCCTTCTCCATGACCTCGCGCACGTCCTTGACACCCGCGGTGACCGCCGAGAGCTCGACGAACTCGCGACCGGACTGTCGGGCGATCGCCTGCGCGAGTGTCGTCTTGCCCGTGCCCGGAGGCCCCCAGAGGATGACGGAGACACCGCCGGGGTTCTCGCGCGTCCCGGTGGCGAGCTGCACGAGGGGCGACCCCCGGCCGAGGAGGTGCTGCTGACCGGCGACCTCGTCGAGGGAGGTCGGTCGCATCCGTACCGCGAGCGGCACGGAACCCTGGGCGAGCCCCGCGCGCCCACCCGTGGTGGGCGCGTTCATGCCCGAGCGGTCCGTCGCCATGGGACCAAGCCTAGGCGTCACCACCGACAGCACCGCCCACCGGCCGGGAGGCACGGTGCGGGACCGACCCGCGCCTCCCGGCCGGAGCATGCGGCGTTCCGCTACGCTCGTCGCACACTCGAGACGAGAGGCCGTACCAGCACCGTGGCACCGAAGAACCAGGCGCGTGACAACCGCGAGGCGCGCGAACGCCTCCGTCTCTACCAGGCCCGTCAGGGTCTGCACGAGCGGCAACGGCGTCGCCGGGTCCGGGACAACGTCGTGGGTGGGATCGTGCTCGTCGTCGTGGCCGCCCTCGCGACGGGCTCCCAGCTCGCCTTCGCCGGTGCGCAGGGCTCCGGGAAGCCGACTGCGAGCGCCTCGGCCACCGCGACCCCGACGCCGAGCGCCACCGCGGGCAACACCGGTGACGTGCCGAGCAAGTCGATCGCGAAGCACTCGACCTGGACCGGCACGCTCACGCTGAACAAGGACGTGCGGCTCGGCATCGAGCTCGACGGGCAGAAGGCCCCGCAGGCGGCGAGCGTCGAGATCAAGCTCATCCAGGAGCAGTTCTACAACGGCACCACGTGCCACCGGCTCGCCGACAGCACGGGACTGCAGTTCCTCCAGTGCGGTTCGGCGAACGGCGACGGGACGGGTGACGCGGGCTTCGAGTACGGCCCGCTGGAGAACGTGCCGAGCGACGGTGAGTACGCGAAGGGGACCATCGCCATCGCCAGGAGCTCGTCGCCGTACTCGCAGTCGACGCAGTTCTTCATCGTCACCGGTGACACCACGCTCGACGGCTCGACCGGCGGCTACACCGTCGTCGGCAAGGTCACGAGCGGGCTGTCCGACCTCGTCTCGCAGATCACCTCGAAGGGCATCTCGGACCCCGGCAGCGACGGCACGGGCGAGCCGAAGGTGAAGACGACGATCACCGGCGCGACCATCGAGCGCGACCAGTAGTCCACAACCCGTCGACCCCGGCCGTCCCCGGGGCCGCTCCGTGCAATAGGCTGACGACCTGACCGTGCCGACGGGGACGTCGGCGATGCACGACCACGATCGAGGCGAGACCTGTGGGATCTGACGAAGCAACGACCTGGGGGCGGGTCGACGAGAACGGGACGGTGTACGTCCGGTACGAAGACGGCGAGCGAGCCGTCGGCGAGTACCCGGACGCCACCGCGGACGAGGCCCTCGCCTACTTCGCGCGGAAGTACGCCGACCTCGAGGGCCAGGTGAAGATCGCCGAGCAGCGCGTCCAGCGCGGCGCCAGCGCGAACGACGTCTCCCGCACCGTCGCGCACCTCCGCGAGCAGCTCGCCGACGCACGTGTCGTCGGTGACATCAAGTCGCTCGAGGACCGCGTGCAGGCGCTCACCGACCAGGTCGGGTCGCTCACGAAGGAGCAGGCCGAGCAGGCGCAGCAGGCGCTGACCGAGGCGCTCGCGTACCGGGCCGCGCTGGTGGAGGAGGCCGAGGGTCTCGCGGCGGTGGACCCGGCGCGCGCCCAGTGGAAGCAGATCACCGCGCAGCTCGACGACGTGTTCGCGCGGTGGCAGCAGCACCAGCACGACGGCCCGCGCATCCCCAAGAACGAGGCCAACGAGCTCTGGAAGCGGTTCCGCGCGGCCCGCTCGACCGTCGACCAGCACCGTCGGGCGTTCTACTCCGAGCTCGACGCCCAGCACCGCGACGCCCGGAGCCGCAAGCAGGACCTCGTCGCGCAAGCCGAGGCGCTCGCACCTCGTGGTTCGGACGCGATCCCGACGTACCGCCAGCTGCTGGACGACTGGAAGCGTGCGGGCCGGGCCGGCAAGCGGCACGACGACGCGCTGTGGGCCCGGTTCAAGGCGGCGGGCGACGTCCTCTTCGAGCAGCGCCACGCCGAGGCCGCCATCGAGAACGAGGAGTTCTCCGCCAACCTCGAAGCCAAGCAGGCACTCCTGACCGAGGCCGAGCCGCTGCTGCAGGAGACCGACAGGGTCGCTGCGCGTCGGACGCTCACGGGCATCCAGCGTCGCTGGGACGAGATCGGCAAGGTCCCTCGCGGGGACGTCCGTCGCATCGAGGACCGTCTCCGCCAGATCGAGGACCACGTCCGGACCCTCGAGGACGAGCACTGGAAGGCCTCGGACCCGGAGCGCAAGGCCCGGCAGACCGGTCTCGCGAGCCAGCTCGAGGACGCGATCGGCAAGCTCGAGTCCGAGCTCGCGGCGGCCGAGGCATCCGGTGACGCGCGGAAGATCAAGGACGCGCAAGAGGCCCTCGACGCTCGGAAGATCTGGCTCGACGCGCTCGGCGGCTGATCGTCGCACCGCATGCGGGACGCCCCGCGACCGATCGGTCGCGGGGCGTTCTGCGTGCGTGGACTCCGGCGGCGGGTCCTGGCGCTTCCGGACCGGCGCCGAGTTTCGCGGACACGGACGAGTCCCGCGCTCCGGAACACGAGACGTGTCCGCCTGCACGAGACTCGGGGGCACGCGCACGAGACTCGGGGGCACGCGCTCGAGACTCGCGCCGCGCGCGGTGTCAGACGGGTGCGGGCAGCCCGAGCAGCAGCCGGATGTCGCGGTCGTCCTGCCGCATCTGCTCGGCGAGCTCGTCCATCGACGAGAACTTCACCATGCCGCGGACGTACGAGACGAACAGGACCGCGATGGTGTCGCCGTAGAGGTCGATGTCGACGTCGAGCAGGTGGGCCTCGATCTGCTTCTCCGGCACCCCCTCGAACGTCGGGTTGTTGCCGACCGACACCGCCGCCGGGTACACCGTGCCCTGGTGCAGCACACGGGCCGCGTAGACGCCGTCGGCGGGGACGAAGCCCTCGCAGTGCGGATCGAGGTTGGCGGTCGGGTACCCCATCGCGCGGCCCCGCTGGTTGCCGTGCACGACGACACTGCGGACGGCGTGCTCGCGGCCGAGGAGCCGAGCGGCCTCCGCGACGCGCCCGACACCGAGGAGTTCGCGGATCCACGTCGACGACACCCGCCGCTCACCGGCCGGCCGCACGTCGTCCACGAGGTCGACGTCGTCGATCAGCTCGACCGTGAACCCGTACCGCTCCCCCAGCCGCCGGAGCAACGCGACGTCACCGGCGCCGCGACGACCGAAGCGGAAGTCGCTCCCGACGAACACGAGCCGCGCGTGCAGGGTGCCGACGAGGATCTCGGACACGAAGTCCTCGGGCTCCTTCGACTGGAGGTCCTGGTCGAAGCGGAGGAGCACCGTGGCGTCCACACCGACCTGTTCGAGCAGCTCCCGACGCTGCGCCGTGCTCGTCAGCGCGGGCGGGGTCTTCACCGGGTCGATGACGCTGAGCGGGTGCCGGTCGAACGTGACCACGGTCGACACGAGCCCCTGCTGCTCCGCCGCGCGTTCGAGGTGCGCGATGACGGCACGGTGCCCGACGTGCACGCCGTCGAACTTGCCGATGGTCACGGCGCTCGGCCCGAAGCCGTCCGCCACGTCGGCGAGGTCGTCGTAGTACTGCACGGGGGTCCCTACTCGCCCACGCGGGCGGTCGTGGACGGGTCGGTCCGGTCGGCGGCTGTTGCACCCGACACCGCGGCCACGGTGCGGTGGTGCTTGCGGAGCCACCACAACCCCGCGATCGGCAGCACGAGCGGCGCGAAGAGGTACCCGAGGCCGTAGTAGGACCAGACGGTGTCGTCCGGGAAGAGCTGGCGGTCGAGCAGCGAGAGGGTCCCGACGAGGAGGACACCGGCCATCTCGAAGCCGATCGTGACGCACGCGACGCGGTACCAGGCGCGGCCGGGCGCGATCAGGGCGATCATCGCGACGATGTACACGACCGCGGCGACGGCGCTCAGCGTGTAGGCGAAGGGCGCGAAGGAGAACTTCTCGATGATCTGCACGACACTGCGACCCGTCGCGGCCAGCGCGAGGATGCCGTAGACGGCGATGAGGACACGGCCGACGCCGGTCGCGAGGGAGGATCTGGTCGCCATTGCACCGATTCTACCGACGCAGGCCGTCACCGATGACGCCACAGGTCACCGCGACCCGCGTCAGGTCAACGCGAACCAGATCTGGTACATCCGGTACACCATGACGGCCACCGTGAACGCACCGGCGCCGAGGACGACCGTGCTCCAGCGCGTCCGGTCGATGAGCGCCCACACGATGGCTGCCGGCGGGACGAGGAGCACCGACACGGCGTACACACCGAACTCGAGCGCGTTGCCCCGCGGCGGACTGCCGACCGCGGGCAGCACGAGCGAGATGACGCCCTGTGCGAGGAGCAGCAACTCGACGAGGACGAGCGAGCCGACCGTGTAGTCGTTCGGCTTCCACCCGACGAACCCGACGACGACCGCGAACAGCCCGGCGACGACCGCCACGACGAGCTGCACCCACATGAACCACTCGATCACGCGTCAGGCCCCCGTCACGGTCGGGAAGTTGGTGATCACCCGGAGCTGGCCGCGACGGACGGACACGAGTCCGACGAGGCGGTCCGATCCCGAGGCGATGGCGGCCACCGGTCCCTCGTGGTCCGGATGCTCGGCGCGCACCCGCTTGCCGTCCGCGAGGTCCTTCGCGGCGACCGGGTCGAGCGCGACGGTCGGGAAGAGGGTCCGCGCTACGTCGACGGGACGCAGGAGCGCTGCCCGCACGTCGACCGCGTCGTCCTCGATGTCGACCGCGTCGTCGACGTCGAACGGTCCGACGTCGATGCGCCGGAGTGCGGTGAGGTGCGCTCCGGTGCCGAGCGCGGCGCCGACGTCGCGAGCGAGTGCACGGACGTACGTCCCCGAGGAGCAGGCGACCACGACGTCGAGGTCGACCACCTGCACGTCGGTACCGTCCACGGAGACCGTGTGCTCCTGACGGCCGGTCACGTCGAAGCGCGACACCGTGACCGTGCGGGACTGCAGCACGACATCCTCGCCCTTCCGCGCGAGGTCGTACGCCCGACGACCGTCGACCTTGATGGCGCTCACGGTCGACGGCACCTGGTCGATCACGCCCCGCTGCGCCGCGACCGCCCGCTCGACCGCGGCCTCGGACACGTCAGCACCGGAGACACCCGTCGCCGCGGTCGGGTCGCCGTCCGCGTCGTCCGAGTCCGTCGAGACGCCGAGACGGATCGTCGCGGTGTACGTCTTGCCGAGGCCGACGAGGTGGGTGAGCAACCGGGTCGAGGGCCCGGCGCCGAGGAGCAGCAGCCCGGTGGCCATCGGGTCGAGCGTGCCGGCGTGGCCGATCTTCTTCAGGCCGAGTCGACGTCGAGCGATCGACACGACCCGGTGACTGGAGATCCCCTGCGGCTTGTCGACGAGGAGGATCCCGTCCGGCGGCGATTCGAGCACCCGGAGAGGCTACCAGCGCCCGTCACGGTCGGGGTCCGGTCAGCAGGCGTCGTTCCATTCGCGACGGGGGTGGTCGGGGTCCGTGACGTCGAGCACCGCGGACGCGGCGATCTTGACGTCCGCCCGGCGTTCGAGCCGTCCTTCCTCCTGCTCGACCCACAGCGACCAGCGCCAGAGTCCGCGGACGCCGGGGTCGAGGACACCGTGGCCGTGGACGACGAGCACACCCGGCCCCTCGCCCGTCGACCGGAACGGTGCGACGACCCCCGACCGCAGCTGGTCGGCCGACGCCGAGGGAGCCGCGGCCGCCATCGCCGACACCCCGTGGTGCTCGAAACCGGCGACGAGTGCCGCGGCCACGTGTTCGAGGTCCGTCCCCGGCTGCCCGTCGATCCCGACGACGGTCCGGTTCGTGCCGACCTGCGCGATCACCTCGGCCGCGATCGCGGCCATGGTGTCGGTCTCCTGCGGTGCCCAGCGTGCCATGGACCCCACCGTAGGCTGTCCTGGTGAACGCCAGCGGAGCCTCCAGGCCGGATGTGGAGAACTCGCCACCTGTGGACAGGACCGCCGGGGCGGACGCCCCCGACATCGCCACCCCGCTCATCGCGTGGTTCCGCGCCGAGGCACGCGACCTCCCGTGGCGGCGTCCCGGCTTCCCTGCCTGGGGCACGCTCGTGAGCGAGATCATGCTGCAGCAGACGCAGGTCGCGCGGGTGGTCCCCCGACTGGAGGCGTGGCTCACCCGGTGGCCGACCCCGCGCGACCTCGCGCAGTCGCCACCGTCCGACGCGGTGCGTGCGTGGGACCGTCTCGGCTACCCGAGGCGGGCGCTCGCGCTGCACGCGGCCGCCACGGCGATCGCGGAGCAGCACGACAACGTCGTGCCACGCGACGTCGACGCGCTCCTCGCGCTGCCGGGCATCGGCGACTACACGGCCCGGGCCGTCGCGGTCTTCGCGTACGGCGACCGGCACCCCGTGGTCGACGTCAACGTCCGGCGGGTGCTCGCACGGGTGTTGCTCGGCCAGGGGCAGCCCGGTCCCGCGAAGGCGAAGCAGGACCTCCCGCTCATGGAGTCCGTGCTGCCGGATGACCGCGACGACGCAGCCGCCACCAACGCCGCGGTGATGGAGCTCGGGGCGCTCGTCTGCGTCGCCCGCTCCCCCGCGTGCGACGCGTGCCCGATCGCGGACCGCTGCGCCTGGCGCGCAGCCGGGTACCCGGACCACGACGGGCCGCGCGCTCCGAAGCAGGCGCGGTTCGCCGGCAGCGATCGGCAGGTGCGGGGCCTCATCATGGCGGAGCTCCGCGCGAGCGAGGTCCCGGTGCTCCGGTCGGAGATCGACCTCGTCTGGCCGGACGCCGGACAGCGGGAGCGTGCACTCGCCTCGCTCCTCCGCGACGGGCTGGCCGTCGGCGACGATGCGGGCGGGTACACGCTCCCGGTCGGCTGAGGACTACGCCCGAGCGGCGTCGTCCTCCTCGTCGTCATCGTGCTTGTACGGGTCGGCGTCGCCGGCGTACTGCGCGCCGGCCGAGGCGGCACGGACCTGCGCGTCCCGCACCTGCGCCTGCGCGAGCAGGTCCTCCATGTGCGCCGAGGTCTCCGGGAGCGCGTCGGCGATGAACTCGAGGGACGGGGTGAGCCGCGCCGTGATGTTCTTGCCGACCTCGCTGCGGAGCATGCCGGTCGCCGCCTTGAGCGCCGCTGCCGAGTCGGCGCGCTCCTCGTCGGTGCCGTACACCGTGTAGAAGACGGACGCGTGCTGCAGGTCCCCCGTGACACGGACGTCCGTGATCGTCACGAAACCGAGTCGCGGGTCGCGGAGGCCCTTGTCGAGCCGGCGTGCGACGACCTCCTTGATGCGGTCCGCCATCTTGCGGGCGCGCTGCGGGTCAGCCATGGGTGCCTCCTGGGGCAGGGATTCTTCTGGTGGAACGGGTGGACCCCGCCGCTCCCTGGGGGAACGGCGGGGTCCAGGATAGCCAGGCGACTAGTCGCGCGGCTTCTCGACGAGCTCGGTCGTCTCGATCTCGTCACCGATCTGGATGTCGTTGTACTTGCCCAGACCGATACCGGCCTCGAAGTCCGTGCGGACCTCGGTGACGTCGTCCTTGAAGCGACGCAGGGACTCGATCGCCAGACCGTCGGCGATGACGACACCCTCGCGGATGACGCGTGCCTTGGCGTTGCGGGTGATCGTGCCGGAGCGGACGATGACACCGGCGATGTTGCCGAACTTGGAGGAACGGAACACCTCGCGGATCTCCGCGACGCCCGACTGGACCTCTTCGTACTCGGGCTTGAGCATGCCCTTGAGGGACTGCTCGATGTCCTCGAGTGCGTTGTAGATGACCGAGTAGAAGCGCACGTCGATGCCTTCACGGGCCGCGCGCTCGCGGGCCTTGACGTCCGGACGGACGTTGAAGCCCACGACGATCGCGTTGTCGATCGTGGCGAGGTCGATGTCCGACTCGGTGATCGCACCCACACCGCGGTGCAGGATGCGCAGCTGCACGCTGTCGTCCACCTCGATGTCGAGGAGCGACTGCTCGAGTGCCTCGACGGCACCGGAGACGTCACCCTTGATGATGAGGTTGAGCGAGTCGACCTTGCCCTCTTCGAGTGCGCGGGTGAAGTCCTCGAGCGAGATGCGCTTGCGGGCCTTGGCCAGCTGGGCGTTGCGCTCGGCGGCCTCACGCTTCTCGGCGATCTGACGAGCCGTGCGGTCCTCTTCCGTGACGAGGAACGTGTCACCGGCGCGCGGCACCGACGACAGACCCTGCACCTGGACCGGACGCGACGGGGTCGCTGCCTGGACGGCGACACCGTTCTCGTCCGTCATCGCACGGACGCGACCGTAGGCCGTGCCCGCGACGATGGCGTCACCGACGTGGAGCGTGCCGGACTGGATGAGCACGGTCGCCACCGAACCACGACCCTTGTCGAGTCGGGCCTCGATCGCCACACCGCGGGCGTCCTTGTCGGGGTTCGCACGCAGGTCGAGACCCGCGTCGGCGGTGAGCAGCACCGCGTCCAGGAGCTCCTGGATACCGATGTTCTGGCGGGCCGACACGTCGACGAACATGACGTCGCCGCCGTACTCCTCGGCCACCAGGTTGTACTCGGTGAGCTGCTGGCGGACCTTGGCCGGGTTCGCGCCCTCCTTGTCGATCTTGTTCACCGCGACCACGATCGGCACACCGGCCGACTGGGCGTGGTTCAGCGCCTCGATCGTCTGGGGCATGATGCCGTCGTCCGCCGCGACCACGAGGATCGCGATGTCGGTCACCTGCGCACCACGGGCACGCATGGCGGTGAACGCCTCGTGACCCGGGGTGTCGATGAAGGTGATCGGACGCTCGACGCCCTCGTGCTCGGTGACGATCTGGTAGGCACCGATGTGCTGGGTGATGCCGCCGGCCTCGCCCTCGACGACCTTCGAGTTGCGGATCGCGTCGAGGAGGCGGGTCTTGCCGTGGTCGACGTGACCCATGACGGTGACCACCGGGGGCCGCTGCTGCAGCACCGAGTCGTCCTCGTCCTCGAGTTCGCCTTCGAGGTCGATGTCGAAGCCCTCGAGGAGCTCCTTGTCCTCGTCCTCCGGGGAGACGATCTGGATCTTGTAGCCCAGCTCCTCGCCGAGGACCTCGAACGTGGCCTCGTCCAGGGACTCCGTCGCGGTCGCCATCTCACCGAGGTGGAACAGCACCGTGACGAGGTTGCCGGGGCTCGCGTCGATCTTGTCCGCGAAGTCCGAGATGCTCGCACCGCGACGCAGACGGATGACCGTGTTGCCGTCGCCGCGCGGGACCTGCACGCCGCCGAGCGACGGCGCCTGCCGCATCTCGTACTCGGCGCGCTTCGTCCGCTTCGACTTGCGGGCACGGCTCTTGCCGCCACCGCGACCGAACGCACCGGCGGTCCCACCACCGGGACCGCGGCCACGACCGCCACCACCGGCGGGACGCGGGCCGCTGAACGCCGGGCGGCTGAAGCCACCACCGGCGCCGCCACCGGCACCACCGGGACGGTTGAAGCCGCCACCCTGGCCGCCGCGGCCGCCACCCTGGCCCGGGCGCTGCCCGAAGCCGTTCGGACGACCCTGCTGGCCGGGGCCACCCGGACGGGGAGCACCGGGGCGAGGGACACCCGGACGCGGCGGGGCCGGACGCGGGATGCCGTTGCCGCCACCCTGGCCGGCAGCCGGACGCTGACCCATGCCCTGGTTCTGCGAGTACGGGTTGTTGCCCGGACGCGGCGGGCGGGAGCCCATGCCCTGGCTCGACGCGTAGGGGTTGTTGCCCGGACGCGCGCCCGGCTTCGGACCACCCGGCTTCGGGCCGGCGGCCGTGTTCGGCTTCGGCGAAGCGGAACCGGTGGACTCGCCACCCTTGTTCGCCGTGCCGGATGCCTTCTCGGCGGCTGCGGCCTTCTGCGCGGCCTCGGCCTCGGCCTGACGCTGCGCGACCGACTTCGGCGCGGCCGGGGTCGGCGCGTCGGAGGCAGGCTGCTCAGCAGCAGGTGCCTGCGGGGCAGGGCTCGGCGTCGCCGGGCCCGGCTTCGCGCCGGGCTTCGGCGCGGCCGAGCGGGCTGCCGTGCCCGGCTTCGGGGCGGCGGCACCGGGCTTCGGCGCTGCTGCTCCGGCCGCGGGCGCGGCGGTGTTCGACGCCGAGGCGCCGGCCGCCTGCAGCGCAGCACGGAGCTTGCGCGCGACGGGGGGTTCCACACTGGAGCTCGGGCCCTTGACGAACTCGCCGAGCTCCTTGAGCTTCTCCATTGCGGTCTTGCTGTCGACACCGAGCTCGGATGCGATCTCGTGTACGCGTGGTTTTGCCACTGTTCTCCTTCACGGGTCCTGCCCCGTGAAGGGGCAGGACTCACTGGATGACGGGTCTCATTTCGAGCCGCTCATCAGTTGTCCATAAGCCGTTCAGCCTGTTCTGTCGTGTCCGGGCGCTCGGATGCCGGCGCGGCTGTGAGGCCTTGCAGGTACTCGAGGACCGAGGACGTGTCGGGTTCGCGATCCAGCCGAAGTGCCCGGCGGAATGCCCGGCGCTTGACGGCCAGCTCGTAGGCGTCGACGGTCGGGGTGAGCCACGCTCCCCGGCCCGGCATGACTGCCTTCGGATCCGCCACCACTCGCCCGTCGCCGAGGGCGACGACACGGAGGAGAGAGGATCGGGGCGCGCGACGGCGACTGCCGATGCACGTTCTGACGGGTTCCACCTTACTCCTTGCCTCGGACGGACGCGATCCGGCACGCCCGTTCGGGCCACGCCGGCAGCGAAACGCCGCCGACGCAACGCCGACGAGCGCTCCTCGTCGCCGCTACTCGTCGCCGTCGAGGATCGAGTCCCCGACCGGCGCTGGCTGGATGTCGATCCTCACTCGTCGCCGTCCAGGATCGAATCCGGTTGGATGTCGATCCGCGCACCGGTGAGCTTCGCCGCGAGACGGGCGTTCTGCCCTTCCTTGCCGATCGCGAGCGAGAGCTGGTAGTCCGGCACGAGCGCCCGGACGGCCTTCGTCGAGGCGTCGAGCACGAACGCACTCGTCACCTTCGCCGGCGACAGCGCGCTCGCCACGAACGTCGCGAGGTCGGGCGACCAGTCGACGATGTCGATCTTCTCGGCACCGAGCTCGGTCGTCACCGCCCGCACGCGCGCGCCGAGCTCACCGATGCAGGCGCCCTTCGCGTTGACACCGGGCTCGTTGGCCTTGACCGCGAGCTTCGTGCGGTGGCCGGCCTCGCGGGCGAGCGAGGTGATCTCCACGACACCGGACGCGATCTCCGGCACCTCGAGCGCGAAGAGCTTCCGGACGAGCCCGGGGTGGGTGCGCGAGACGGTGATCTGCGGCCCCTTCGGACCACGGCCGACGCTCGTGACGTACACGCGGATGCGGCTGCCGTGCTTGTACTCCTCGCCCGGCACCTGCTCCTCGGGCGGGAGGATCGCCTCGACCGTGCCGAGGTCGACGTGCACCATCCGCGGGTTCGGCCCCTGCTGGATGACGCCGGCGACGATGTCGCCCTCCTTCCCGCGGAACTGGCCGAGGATCTTGTCGTCGCCGATGTCGCGCAGCCGCTGGTTGATGACCTGCTTCGCCGCGAAGGCCGCGATGCGTCCGAAGTCGCTGGGCTGGTCGACGGCCTCGCCGACGACGGTGCCTTCCTCGTCGCGCTCGGGCACGTAGACCGAGACCTCGCCGCTCTTGCGGTCGAGCTCGACCCGGGACTGCGCGTCCGCCGGCTCGCCGTTCTCGGCGGTGTGCTTGTGGTAGGCCGTCAGGATCGCCTGCTCGATGATCTGGACGAGTTCTTCGAACGGGATCTCCCGCTCGCGCTCCATGAGTCGCAGGACTGCGAGATCGATCTTCACCGAGGTGCCTCCGTATTCAGCTGAGTCGCCTCCGCAGTGGAACGTCGCGGAAGTCGGCGACCAGCGTACCCCAGAACCAGCAGACGGACGGGAGGCGCGGTGCCAGCTGGCACCGCGCCTCCCGTCCGTCTTGTGGTCCTGTTCCGGACGCGACCCGCTAGATCGCGCGCACCGCGTCCAGCAGCTCCGCGACCGGCACGTCGCGGCGCGCACCCGACGCCCGGTCCCACAGCTCGACGACGCCGTCGGCGGCGTTGCGCCCCGCGACGACGACGATCGGCATGCCGAGGAGCTCCGCGTCGCGGAGCTTCACACCGGGCGAGACCTTCGGACGGTCGTCGTAGACGACCTCGAAGCGATCACCCTCGAGGGTGTCGACGATCGAGGTCGCGAGGTCGTAGGCGACCGAGTCCTTGCCCGTCGCGACCACGTGCACGTCGAACGGCGCGACGTTCTTCGGCCAGACCAGCCCCTTCTCGTCGTTGTGCGCCTCGGCGAGGATCGCGAGGATGCGGGTGACGCCGATGCCGTACGAGCCCATCGTGACGGTCGCGAGCTTGCCGTTCTCGTCCTGCACCTTGAGCCCGAGGGCCTCGGCGTACTTGCGGCCGAGCTGGAACACGTGGCCGATCTCCATGCCGCGCGCGGTCTCGAGCGGGCCGGAGCCGTCGGGAGCGGGGTCGCCGGCACGGACGTCGGAGACCTCGGCGACACCGTCTGCGGTGAAGTCGCGGCCCATCACGAGGCCGGACACGTGCACGCCGCGCTCGTTCGCGCCCGTGATCCACGCGGTGCCGTCGACGACGCGGGGGTCGACGAAGTAGCGGATGCCGGAGGGGCTGTCGGCACCGAGCACCTGCGGCCCGATGTAGCCCTTGACGAAGACGCCCGGGTGCTTCCGGAAGTCGTCGTCGCCCGCGGCTTCGACCTCGGCGGGCGCGAAGGCCACCTCGGCGCGCTTCAGGTCGACCTCGCGATCGCCCGGCAGGCCGACGACGACGACTTCGCGGGTGCCGTCCAGGTGCGTCAGCGCCAGCACGACGTTCTTCAGCGTGTCGGCGGCGGTCCAGGGAGCGCCGTCGCGCGGTGCGACCTCGTTCGCGTGCGCCACCAGGCTGTCGATCGTCGGGGTGTCGGCGGCCGGCAGCAGCACGGGCTCCGGCTGGCCCTCGATCGGCAGCGCATCGGGCACCGGGGTGACGTAGGCCTCGACGTTCGCCGCGTAACCGCCGGCGCTCCGCACGAAGGTGTCCTCGCCGACCGCGATCGGGTGCAGGAACTCCTCGGACTTCGAACCCCCCATGGCGCCGGCGTCCGCCTTGACGATCGCGTACTCGAGGCCGAGCCGGGCGAAGATCCGCTCGTAGGCGTCACGCATGGTCTGGTAGCTGCGGTCGAGGCCGGCGTCGTCGATGTCGAACGAGTACGCGTCCTTCATCGTGAACTCGCGGCCGCGCAGGAGCCCGGCGCGGGGACGGGCCTCGTCGCGGTACTTGTCCTGGATCTGGAACAGCGTCACGGGGAGGTCCTTGTACGACGAGTACAGGTCCTTCACGAGCAGCGCGAAGAGCTCCTCGTGCGTCGGCGCGAGGAGGTAGTCGGCGTCCTTGCGGTCCTTGAGCCGGAAGATCCCGTCGCCGTACTCGGTCCAGCGGTTCGTCGCTTCGTACGGCTCACGCGGTGCGAGTGCCGGGAGCAGGACCTCCTGCGCGCCGGCCGCGACCATCTCGTCGCGGATGATGCCTTCGATGCGGGCACGGACCCGGAGGCCGAGCGGCAACCAGGCGAAGATGCCCGGGGCCTGGCGACGGATGTAGCCGGCGCGGACGAGCAGCTTCGCGCTCGTCACCTCGGCGTCGGAAGGGTCGTCGCGGAGCGTGCGGAGGAAGAGATGGGAGAGCCGTGTGACCACGGGGCAAGCCTAGCGGCGCGGCGCTCACCCGATCGTCCCGGTGACGGACGGGAGGCACGGTGCCAGCTGGCACCGTGCCTCCCGTCAGGTGTTGACGCTACGGCGTGGTGATGACCTGGACCGAGCCGGTCGCGGCCGCCGGGCCCATCTCGTCGGCGATGCGGTTGGCCTCGTCGATGAGGGTCTGGACGATCTCGCGCTCCGGCACGGTCTTGATGACCTCGCCCTTGACGAAGATCTGCCCCTTGCCGTTGCCGGAGGCGACGCCGAGGTCGGCCTCGCGGGCCTCACCGGGGCCGTTCACGACGCAGCCCATCACGGCGACGCGCAAGGGGACGGTCATGCCCTCGAGCCCCTTCGTGACGTCGTTCGCGAGCTGGTACACGTCGACCTGCGCACGACCGCAGCTCGGGCACGAGACGATCTCGAGCTTGCGCTCGCGCAGGTTGAGGGACTGCAGGATCTGCAGGCCGACCTTGACCTCCTGCACGGGCGGCGCGGACAGCGAGACACGGATCGTGTCGCCGATGCCCTCGGCCAGCAGGATGCCGAACGCCGTGGCGCTCTTGATCGTGCCCTGGAACTCCGGACCGGCCTCGGTCACGCCGAGGTGCAGCGGCCAGTCGCCCGCCGCTGCGAGCTGCCGGTAGGCCTTCACCATGACGATCGGGTCGTTGTGCTTGACCGAGATCTTGAAGTCGTGGAAGTCGTGCTCCTCGAAGAGCGACGCCTCCCACACGGCGGACTCGACGAGCGCCTCGGGCGTCGCCTTGCCGTACTTCTGCAGGAGGCTGGGCTCGAGCGACCCCGCGTTCACCCCGATGCGGAGCGACACGCCGGCGTCCTTCGCGGCCTTGGCGATCGCACCGACCTGGTCGTCGAACTTCCGGATGTTGCCGGGGTTCACACGGACCGCAGCGCACCCGGCGTCGATGGCCTGGAAGACGTACTTCGGCTGGAAGTGGATGTCGGCGATGACCGGGATCTGCGACTTCTTCGCGATGATCGGCAGCGCGTCGGCGTCGTCCTGGCTCGGCACGGCGACCCGCACGATGTCGCAGCCGGACGCCGTGAGCTCGGCGATCTGCTGCAGGGTCGCGTTGATGTTCGTGGTGGGCGTGGTCGTCATCGACTGCACGGAGACCGGCGCGTCACCGCCCACGAGGACCTTGCCGACCCGGATCTGGCGCGACTTGCGACGCGGGCTCAGGGTTTCGGGGACTTTCGGCAGACCGAGGTTCACTGCTGGCACGCTGGCCACTCTACGCGGTGGCCCCGGCTCCCTCGTGCCCGTTCACAGGTCGTTCGCGGAGTCGATCGTCACAGGTCGTCCGCGGAGTCGACCACCGTGACGAGCGGCGCGTACAGCCGCATCGCCGCGAGCGCGCGCTCGTGGTCTTCGTAGCTCGCACCGGCGCACGCGTCCGCGACGACCGTGACGGTCGCGCCGGCGTCCGCCGCCGCGAGCGCGGTCGACAGCACGCAACAGTCGGTCGAGACCCCGGCCAGCACGAGGTTCGGCTGGTCGCCGACGACGGCCCGGAGGCTCGTCCCCCACTTGCCGAAGGTCGGTTCCGTCACGACGGGGTCGCCGCGGTCGGCCGCTGCGGTCGCGAAGGGCTCGGTCAGCGCGTACAGCGGGTCAGCACCGGGCACGAGGGCGAACGGCCAGTCACGGTAGTACGGCACCCAGGCGCCCTCGGGCCGTTCCGGCGCGACGAACCGGGTGAAGACGGTCCGTCCGGTGAACCGGGGCAGGAGGTGCTCGATCGCCATCCCGGCGTGCGCGTACCGCGGCGCGGCCCACGGGCTCTCCCCCGTGAAGACCTCCTGCATGTCGACGACGACGAGCCAGGCGTCGTCGGGCGCCGTCATGCGCGGCCCTCCTGACGGCGGACGGCACCGGCGGAGAACAGGAGCGTGCCGAGGAAGCCGACGAGCAGCGACACGAGGACGCCGAGGTTGGCGGACGCCCACGCCCCCTTCCGGCCGCCGAGACCGAGCGGCTCGAGCAGGTACCCCTGCCAGTTGAGCCAGGCCGGCACCCCGAACGTGTTCGTCACGAGGCCCCATCCGAACGCCGTACCGACCACGACGAGCCCGATGGCGACCACCCGCACGTCGCCGTACCGACCGCGCCGGTCCTCGAGCTCGGTCTCGGCGTAGTCACGCCGGCGGAGCAGTACATCCGCGACGAACACCCCGGCCCACGCCGCGATGGGGACGCCGAGGGTGATGAGGAACGCCTGGAACGGTCCGATGAAGTCCGGCGCGAAGAAGACGACGGCGACCGCGCCGATGACCATCACCACGCCGTCGACCCCGGCCGCCACGGGCCGCGCGATGCGCACGCCCGTGCTGAGGAGCGCGAGCCCCGACGAGTAGATGTCGAGCACCGCGCCACCGACGATCCCGAGGATGGCGACGATCGCGAACGGGATGAGGAACCAGACCGGCAGGATCGTGGTCAGCGCACCGATCGGGTCGGCGTTGATCGCGGCGTTGAGGTCCTTCGACGACCCGGCGAGGAGCACGCCGAAGACGACCAGGAGCGCCGGTGCGAGGGCGCCGCCGAACGTCGTCCAGCCGACGACCCCTCGGGTGGACGCTGTGCGCGGGAGGTAGCGCGAGTAGTCGGCCGCGGCGTTGACCCAACCGAGCCCGAACCCGGTCATCACGAACACGAGCGCGCCGATGACCTGCTGGGCACTGCCCGCTGGCAGCGCGGCGATCGCGGCGAAGTCGATCGACGGGACGGCGAGCACGACGTAGACCACGGTCAGTACCGCGGTGATGACGGTGATCCACGTCTGCAGCCGCATCACGACGTCGAAGCCCGCGATCCCGGCCCCGACGACCAACGCGGCGACGACGACGAGCGCGACCAGCTTGGTGACGACGCCGTCGTCCCAGCCGAGCTCACGGAAGACCGTCGACGTCGCGAGCACGGCCAGGGCGGCCAACGCGGTCTCCCACCCGACCGTCAGCACCCAGCTGAGGAACGACGGCAACCGGTTGCCCCGGACACCGAACGCCGCCCGGCTGAGCACCATCGTCGGCGCCGACCCCCGCTTGCCCGCGATCGCGACGACGCCGCACAGCAGGAACGAGAAGACCACCCCGACGACGGCCACCACGGTCGCCTGCCAGAACGAGATGCCGAACCCGAGGACGAAGGCGCCGTAGGCGATCCCGAGCACGGAGACGTTCGCCGCGAACCACGGCCAGAACAGCCCGCGCGGCGTGCCCTTCCGGTCGGCCTCGGCGATGACGTCGGTCCCCTGGCGCTCGACCGTGCGGACTTCCGGAGCGGTGCTCATGTGGGGAAGCGTAGTGCGCGGCAGCGCCCCCGTCGCTACCCGAAGAGGTTCACGGGGCGCACGATGTCGGCGTAGATGAGCAGGGCGCTCATGCCGGCGAGGAGCACCACGACCACCATCGTGAGCGGCATCGTCTTGGCGAGGTCGATCGGACCCGGGTCCGCCTTCCCGACGAGCTTGAACGACCGACGCTTGACGGCCTCCCACAGCGCACCGGCGATGTGCCCGCCGTCGAGCGGCAGGAGCGGCACCATGTTGAGCACGAAGAGACCGATGTTGAGTGAGGCGAGCAGACCCAGGATCGTGTACGCCTTGTCGACCACGGGGACGCCGGACATCGACGACACCTCACCGATCGCGCGCCCGACGCCGACGACCGACACCGGGCTGTCCTGGGACCGTGCCTGCGAGCCGAACGCCGCGTTCCACACCGCGACGAGCCGCTGCGGCAGGTCGATGATGAGGTGCGCGGACGCCGAGATCTGCGCACCCGTCGCCGGGAGGACCGCAGCAGGCGACTGCCGGACGAGGGACTGCCCGATGCTGACGCCGACCACACCGACCTGCTGGGTCTTGTCCGTGCCGTCCGGGTTCTTCGCGACGGTGCCGTCGGACAGGTAGACGTCACGCGTCGCCGTGACCGGGGTGATCTCGAGCGTCTTGCGCGCGCCGTCGCGCTCGACCACGACCGTGAGCTCCTTGCCCGCGCTCCGCTGGAACAGCCCGGACACCTCGGCGATGGTCGGGTCGGACTTCCCGTCGACCGAGAGCACGACGTCGCCGGACCGGATGCCGGCCTGCTTCGCCGGGGACACCGCGTCGTCCGCGCTGCACGTCGTCGTCTGGCTGTTCGGCAGCACGCAGCCGACGCTCGAGGTGAACGTCGTCGTCGGAGCACCGAAGCCGCAGAGCAGCACACCGAAGAGCACGATCCCGATGACCAGGTTCATCGCCGGACCGGCGACCATGACGATGATCCGCTTCCACGGCGTCAGGCGGTAGAACGCCCGCGAGTCGTCGCCGCCGGACTCCGCGATCTGCTCGGCACTGGCCTGCCGGGCATCCTGCACGAAGGCGCCGTACATGCCCGTGTTCGTGATCGCGTTCGGCTTGCCGGATGCCCGCGGCTTGAGCATGCCGACCATCGAGATGTACCCGCCGAGCAGGATCGGGCGGATGCCGTACTCGGTCTCGCCCCGCCTGAACGACCAGATCGCCTTGCCGAAGCCGAGCGAGTACTGCGTCACCTTCACGTTGAACAGCTTCGCGAAGGAGAGGTGCCCGAGCTCGTGGAGTCCGATCGAGACCAGCAGGCCGACGATGAAGACGACCACGCCGAGGACGAAGAGCAGGACGGATTCGACGGTCACCGGGAAAGGGTACGGGACGCTTCCCAAGACGGAGCCGAGCGCTCTCTGAGAGGTGATCGGGGCCTCCAGGCCGCGTCGGACACCACCGGTGATCGGGGGCCGACGGGACGGCCGGGAGGCACGGGTCGGGTCAGCGCGACAGCGCGCGGTCCGCCGCGGCGCGCGCCCAGCGCTCCGCTGCCAGCACGCCCTCGAGGGAGGACTCCCCCGCGGTGTGCTCGTCGACGATCCGCTCGACCGTGTCGACGATGTCGAGGAAGCCGATCGCACCCGCGTGGAACGCGGCGACGGCCTGCTCGTTCGCGGCGTTGAACACCGCGGGGAACGTCCCGCCGGCCGCACCGACACGCTTCGCGAGCGACACCGCACCGAAGGCGTCCGTGTCGAGGGGCTCGAAGGTCCACGTGCTCGCCGTCGTCCAGTCCAGGGGCACGCCGACCCCGGGCACCCGGTCCGGCCAGGCGAGGCCGAGCGCGATCGGGAGCCGCATGTCGGGCGGGGACGCCTGTGCGATCGTCGAGCCGTCGACGAACTCGACCATCGAGTGCACGATCGACTGCGCGTGCACCGTGACGTCGATGCGGTCGTAGGGGACGTCGAAGAGCAGGTGGGCCTCGATGACCTCGAGGCCCTTGTTCACGAGCGTCGCGGAGTTCGTCGTCACGACGAGTCCCATGTCCCACGTCGGATGGGCGAGCGCCTGGGCGGGCGTGACGTCGTGGAGCTCGGCACGGGACCGTCCCCGGAACGGGCCGCCGCTCGCGGTGAGGACCAGCCGACGGACCTCGTCGGCGGAGCCGGAGCGGAGCGCCTGGGCGATCGCGGAGTGCTCGCTGTCCACCGGCACGATCTGCCCCGGACGGGCGGCGGCCTGCACGAGCGGGCCGCCCACGATCAGGCTCTCCTTGTTGGCGAGCGCGAGGGTCGCGCCGGACTCCAGGGCGGCCAGTGTGGGGCCGAGGCCCACCGACCCGGTGATGCCGTTGAGGACGACGTCGGCCTCGACGGTCCGCACGAGGCGCTCGGAGTCCTCGGCGCCGAACGCGGTCTCACGGACGCCGAAGCGCTCTGCCTGGTGGGACACGAGGTCGCGGTTGCTACCGGCGGTGAGGCCGACGACCTCGAAGCGGTCCGGGTTCCGTTCGACGACGTCGAGGGCCTGGGTGCCGATCGAGCCGGTGCTGCCGAGGATGACGATCCGGCGCTTGGCTGGCTGCATGGTTCCACTGTATCCAGGACCACCGACCACCCCGTACGCTGATATGTGACAGGCTCGGTCCCGTGTCGACGAAGAAGACTGCTCTCACCGCTTCCCTCACGACGGCGATCACCGGGTTCGCGCTCCTGGGAGCCAGCGCGGCCGAGGTCCCTGCCACCGGTCACGACGTGGCCGACGAGCATGCGGCGCTCGAGGCACTGAGCAACGAACAGGGTCGGACGGAGATCGGAGCCCTCATCGAGGGTGACGCGCCGGTCTCCCTCCTCGTCGATGCCGTCACCGGGAAGGTGCTCGCGGCGAACATCCTGCCGGTGCAGGCGTTCGTCCCCGTCCTGCCGGACTGTGCGCGGACCGTCGTGTGCACGCGGACCGACGAGACGATGTCGTCGCTCCCCGGCGCGGCGAGCACGCGAACAGGCTCCCGATGACCACCGGTGACGGACACGCAGCACGAGGGGTGACACGTGACGGAGGACGGCGAGCTCGTGCTCGCCGCCCTCCGTCACGTCGAACGTCAGCCCAGGGCGAGGACGTCCACGACGAACACGAGGGGCGCGTTCGCCGGGATCCCCGAGCCCTCAGGCGGGTTCGCGCCGTAGGCGTCGGCCGCGGTCGTGACGATGAGCACCTGCGAGCCGACCTTCTGCCCGACGAGTCCGGTGACGAAACCCTTGATGAGCTGCCCCTCGGACACCGTGAACGTGGTCGGTACGCCCTTCGACCACGACGAGTCGAACTCCTTGCCGCCCTCCAGCGTCACGCCCTTGTACTGCACGAGGGCGGTGTCGCCGTCCTTGATGGCCTGACCGTCGCCCTGCTTGAGGACCTCGACCTCGGTCTTCGAAGGGGCCTTCGCGCCGGACGGCACCGCGATCTCCGGCTCGCCGTCGGCCTTGTCCTTCACGGTCGGCAGCGCCGGGTCCTGCTGCTGCGGGGTGCCGGTGGCCTTCGTCGGAATCTTCGACACGATGTCCGCGACGACGACGACGTCCCCGCCGGTGTTGAAGCCGATCGCGGAGGACTGCCCGACGGTCACGAGACGATCGCCGACCTTCGAGCACGCGAGGATGGCGCCGAAGCCGCTCCCACCGACGGACAGGGCCTGAGGGTTGCCGGAGTCGAAGCCGACGCTGCCGAGCTTGGACGCGTCCTCCGCCTGGTAGACGCTGTACGACACCTGCGCGTAGTCACCGGACTTCAGCGACGCTCCGTCGCCCTCGACCGCGACCGTCATCTGTGGCTCAGACGCGCTGAGCCCCTTCGCGAACGACACCTTCGGAGCCGTCCCGCCGGCGACCGCACCCGAGACCTTGACCGAGTCGGACGCCTTGCCCGGGTCCGGGCACGACGTGATCGCGGCGGCGCTCGCACTCGCGCTCGACGTCGCGCTCGGCGACGAGGTGGCGTTCCCCGACCCGGAGCCGGAGCAGGCGGCGAGGCCCAACACGACGGCGGGGACCAGGGCGATCGGGAGCAGGCGGAGACGCTTCACGGGACCCTAGTCTGCCGCACCCGCCGATGATTCCCCTGCGAGGACCCGGATCTCGGGCTCGTGGTGGACGGGGAACGCAACGGAGCGCGCGATGAAGCACAGACGGTTGGCCTCGGCGTGGGCGGCGGTGGCGGCCTCGACGCGGTCGGCCTCGCGGATGGTGACGACCGGGTGCAGCGTCGTCTCCGTGAGTTCCCCGGAGCCGTCGCGGTTGAGGTTGAGGCTCGCGGTCGCGCGGTCCTCGTAGGCGACGACCGTGAAGCCCTGCTGCACGGCGACGTGCAGGTAGCTCAGCATGTGGCACTGCGCGAGGGCGGCGACGACGAGCTCCTCGGGGTTCCACCGGTCGCGGTCGCCGCGGAAGGTGGGATCGGCGGAGCCGGCGAGGTCGTGCTTGCCCGTGGCGGAGACGACGTGGTCGCGGCCGTAGTCGCGGTAGCCGCTCGTGCCGGAGCCGCGGTCTCCCGTCCATCGGATGGACACGGCGTAGGAGTGGTCGGACACGTGTGGCTCCTCGTGGCTGTGGTGGCGCTGCCCGCTTCGGCAACTCCGGTGGCTCCGGTGGCTCCGGCGGCTCCGGTGGCTCCGGTGGATCCGGCGGATCCGGCGGGCGGGGCTCGCGCTCTAGCATTGCTGCATGACTGAGCGCCATCCTCTCACCGCCGACGGATCCGTCGAACTCGCCGTCCTCGACCGGAACGGCTTCGACGAGAGCCGTCACGTCGGCGCCGGGGTGGTCGTCGCGGCGGACGGCACGGTCATCGATTCGGTCGGCGACGTCATGGCCAGCATCTACCCGCGGTCCACGATGAAGCCGTTCCAGGCCCTCGCGGTCCGCCGCGCCGGCGCGTCGTTCTCCGACGAGGAGCTCGTGCTGTCCACCGCGAGCCACGCCGGCACCATCGCGCACCAGGCCGTCGCCCAGCACATGCTCGAGTCGTTCGACCACGTCGAGGCTGACCTCGGGTGCCCGCCCGACATGCCCTTCGACCGGGCGACCGCCCGCACCATGGACCAGCCACGACGCCTCGCGATGAACTGCTCGGGCAAGCACGCTGCGATGCTCGCCGGCTGTCGGGTCAACGGCTGGGACGAGCAGACGTACCTCGACATCGACCACCCGATGCAGCGCCTGGTCCGCTCCACGGTCGAGGAGTACACCTCGGAGACGGTCGACCTCATCGGGACCGACGGCTGCGGCGCCCCGGTCTTCCCGCTCACGCTCACCGGCCTCGCTCGCGGGTTCGCGGCCGTGGTGGCCCGCAGCGACGACGACTCGGCGGCGTTGACCGACGCGGTGCTCGCGCACCCGTGGGCGATCGACGGTGTGGGTCGGGCGAACACCGTGACCATCGAGCAGCTCGGGGTGCTCGCGAAGCTCGGCGCTGAGGGCGTCATGGTGATGGGCCTGCCCGGCGGGGCGGCCGTCGCGGTCAAGACCCTCGACGGGGCACAGCGGGCGGGAACGCTCGCGGCACTCACCCTGCTCGAACGCAACGGCCTGGTGAGCGCTGAGGGCGTCGCCGGGGTCATGGCGGCGACGGGTGAGCAGGTGCTCGGCGGCGGTGTACCGGTGGGGGCCGTCCGCGTCGGGGCCGGTCTGCGGTGACGCGAGCGCGCGGGAGCCGTCCCGCGAGGCGGTTCGACGCGGGGCGTCCCCGCGTCGCCCGGTCTGCCCCGGCGGGCACGGACGGGGGTTCGACGAGCGGCAGGACCGGGAGGATCCGCACCGCGTGGTCGTCGTCCGTCCGGACCGTGCACCCCGTGCGCCCCACCGTGACCAGGAGGTCCGCTCGTCGTGGGACGTGGTCGTGCTCGGCCACGAGGACGACCGTCCGTCTCGATCCTGTCCGCGCGTCGGTGCAGACGACCACCGCGGTGCCGTCACCGGGAGCAGGGATCCCGTCGGGGAGGTCGTCGCTGGCACGGACCTCGGCCGCATCGGCACGGGCCTGCGCGGCGACGGCATCGAACACCGCTCGTGCGAGGACCCCGCGCCCGACCACGACGAGGTGCGGTGCGTCGGAGTGGACGGCGCGAGCATCATCGACCGAGTGCCCGACGAGCACCGGTCGGAGACGGTCGACGGAGGGCGCCCAATCCGCGTCCCCCGACGTCCGTGTCGACCCGGATCCGCCGGGTGCCGACGCTGCGAGGAGCTGCGCTACCGGTGCCGGCACCGCAGCGGACCGTCCGGTCGCCTCCTGCTCCGGCGCTGATCCAGCGCCCCGGCGGACCAACGAGCGGTCCAGCAAGGCGAGGACCAGTCCGGCTCCGATCGTCGCCGCCTCGGCGATCCCGGACGCCGGCACGGACACGCCGAGGGTGACGAGCCCGACCGCACCGACGACGAGCACG
>NZ_LDQC01000077.1 GCF_001475545.1 Curtobacterium luteum
TGGTGCCGATCGACTCCGGTTGTGCGAGCACCGCGAGGACGCTGCCGGTCCGCGCGGGGCTACGCCGCGGGCGCTGCCGTCAGCCACCGGAACGGGATCGAGATGCCGACCTCGGTCCCGCTGCCCGTGAGCGTGTGCCAGTCGATCGTCCCGCCGAGCTCGCCCTGGATGAGCGTCCGGACGATCTGCGTGCCGAGTCCGGACCCGACCTTGCCCTCCGGGAGGCCCCGCCCGTTGTCCCGCACCTGGATCTCGAGGTGGTCGTCGTAGCGGTGGGCGACGATCTCGACCTCACCGTCGCGGCCGTCCAGCCCGTGCTCGACGGCGTTCGTCACGAGCTCGGTGAGCCCGAGCGCGAGCGGGGTCGCCGCCTCCGAGGGCAGGTTGCCGAACTCGCCTGTCTTCTTCGGCCGGACGGTGGTGTTGTGGGACGCCGCGACCTCGGTCACGAGCTTGAGCACCGAGTCGAACACCTGGTCGAAGTCGACGTTCTGGCTCAGTCCGGTCGAGAGCGTGTCGTGCACGACCGCGATCGCCGCGACCCGACGCATGGCGTTCTGCAGTGAGGTACGGGCCTCGTCGGAGTGGGTGCGTCGCGCCTGGATGCGGAGCAGCGACGCGACCGTCTGGAGGTTGTTCTTCACCCGGTGGTGGATCTCCCGGATCGTCGCGTCCTTCGTGATGAGCTCGCGCTCCTGGTGGCGCAGCTCGGAGACGTCACGGCAGAGCACGATCGCGCCGATGCGCTCACCGTGGTCGCGGAGCGGGATCGAGCGGAGGGACACCGTGACGCCCTTCGCCTCGACGTCGGCACGCCAGGGCGCGCGCCCCGTGACCACGAGCGGGAGCGACTCGTCGACGTCGAGCTTCGACCCGATGAGCTCGGTCGTGACCTCGGCCAGGGACTTCCGCTCGAGCTCCCCCTCGAAGCCCATGCGGTTGAACGCACTCAGACCGTTCGGGCTCGCGAAGGTCACGACGCCGTTCGTGTCGAGCCGCAGGAGCCCATCACTCGCACGCGGGGCCCCGCGGCGCGGGCCGGCCGGGGCACCGAGGTCCGGGAAATCACCCGTGGCGATCATGCCGAACAGGTCGTTGGCACTCGCGGTGAAGTTCAGCTCCTGTCGACTCGGCGTCCGCATCTCGTCCTGGTTCGAGTGCCGCGTGACGACGGCGATCGGTCGGTCGGTGGTCTCCGCGCTGTTCGCGGAGAGCCGGCGGAGCACCGGGATCGCCCGCACCCGCGTCGGGGTGTCCTCGTACCAGTCCGGTTCGGCGGAGTCGACGAGCCGGCTGCTGACGAAGCACTCCGTCACCTGCTCCCGCCACTCCTCACGGATCTCCTGCCCGACGATGTCGCGGTAGAAGAGCGTCGCGGCCGAGCTCGGACGAGCGTGCGCGACGGCCACGAACGAGCCGTCCTCCGCCGTGGGGACCCAGAGGACCATGTCGGCGAACGAGAGGTCGGCGAGCAGCTGCCAGTCCCCGACGAGCAGGTGGAGCCACTCCACGTCCGCTTCGGAGGAACGGCCTTGCGCGAGGACGAGGTCACTGAGGGTCGACACGTGCCAAGTCTAGGTGTCGGCCTGTGTGGACAAGTCCGCGCTCTCCACAGGAGACGAGCGACCCGTATTTCGCATGTTGCACTCGACATACGCTCTGCCCGGATGAAAGGGGCCGGGGTGGCGCAACGAGCAGTACGAGCGGAGACGAACGAGCCGAGCGGGTCGGAGGCGCCGCCGTCCCTGCACGCCGTGGCTGATCCGGTCGAGGATCCGGAGCGCGCCGCGTTGCCCGACCCGAGCGACACCGCGCGGGCTCTGGCGCTCTGCGTGGTCGAGATCCTCAGCGGAGCCCGGGAGGTCGACAGCGTCGCGCGGTGGATCTCCGACGACGTGCACCGGCACCTCCAGCAGCGGGCTGCCCTCGCCGCGCGGAACCGGTCGGCGATGCGGCTGCCGCGTGCTCGACCCGTGCTCCGCGCCGAGCGCGTGGTGACCTGCTCCCCCGCCGACGGCGTCGTCGAGGCGACGGTGGTCGTGCACGGTCGGAGCCACGCCCGAGCGGTCGCGATCCGCCTGGAGGTGCGGAACGAGCGGTGGCGCGCGACGGCCGTCGGCGTGCTCTGACGCGTCGGTTGCCGCGCGGGCCCCGCCGCGCGGCGCGGGTCTCGCGGGTGTGCGTCAGCGCAGACGGACGGGAGGCGCGGTGCCAGCCGGCACCGCGCCTCCCGTCCGTCCCTGGTGGCGTCAGCCGCGCTTCGCCGCGCGACGCTCGGCGCGGTTGTTCGCCGCCGCCTGGCCGGAGGCCGTCGCGGCGTTGCCGAACGCCGAGCCCTGCTCCGGGCCCTGCTGCTCCTCGGCCTCGGCCTGGGCGCGCTGCGCACGCGCCGTGGCGGCCTGCTCGAGGCGGCCCTGCTCGTCACGGACCTCGACCTCGCCGTCGATGGACGGCGCCGAGTACTCCAGTCCGCTCGTCTCTTCCTCGCCGAGCCCCTTGGCCTCGATGACCGCGTTCTCGCCATCCGACTGCACCTGCACCTCGAGGTTGAAGAGGTACCCGACGGACTCCTCGCGGATCTGGCCCATCATGCTCTGGAACAGCGCGTAGCCCTCGCGCTGGTACTCGACCAGCGGGTCGCGCTGGGCCATCGCGCGGAGGCCGATGCCGTCCTTGAGGTAGTCCATCTCGTAGAGGTGGTCCCGCCAGCGGCGGTCGATGACGGAGAGCACGACGCGACGCTCGAGCTCGCGCATCGCCTCGTCACCGAGGAGCTCCTCGCGCTTCTGGTACGCCAGCTGCGCGTCCGACAGGATCTCGCGGCCGAGGAACTCACGCGTGGCCTTGCCCTTCGAGCCGGCCTCGGTGATGACCTCGTCGATCGAGATCGAGATCGGGAAGAGCGTCCCGAGCTCGGTCCACATGGCGTCGAGGTCCCAGTCGTCCGGCGAGCCCTCGCCCGTGTGGGTGTCGATCACGTCGTCGATGACGCTCTTGAGGAACGTCTGCGCACGGTCGTGGATGTCGTCGCCCTCGAGGATGTGCCGACGGTCGCTGTAGATCGCCTCGCGCTGACGGTTCAGGACGTCGTCGTACTTCAGGACGTTCTTGCGGATCTCGGCGTTGCGGCTCTCGACCTGCGCCTGCGCCGACCGGATCGCACGACCGACGAGCTTGTTCTCGATGGCGAGGTCGTCCGGGACGTTCGAGCGGCCCATCAGGCTCTCGGCCGCGCCGGAGTTGAACAGGCGCATCAGGTCGTCGGTGAGCGACAGGTAGAACCGGCTCTCGCCCGGGTCGCCCTGGCGACCGGAACGACCACGGAGCTGGTTGTCGATGCGGCGCGACTCGTGGCGCTCGGTGCCGAGCACGTAGAGGCCGCCGGCTTCGCGGACCTTGTCGGCCTCGTCCTTGATCTCGGCCTTGACGCGGTCGAACACGTCGTCCCAGGCGGCCTCGTACTCTTCGGGGGTCTCCGTCGGCGAGAGGCCCTTGGCGTGCATCTCCTGCACGGCGAGGAACTCCGAGTTGCCGCCGAGCATGATGTCGGTCCCGCGACCGGCCATGTTCGTGGCGACGGTCACCGCCCCGAGTCGGCCGGCCTGCGCGACGATCGCGGCTTCGCGTGCGTGGTTCTTCGCGTTGAGGACCTCGTGCTTGACGCCCTTCTTCGCGAGGAGCTTCGACAGGTACTCGGACTTCTCGACGCTCGTGGTGCCGACGAGGACCGGCTGACCCTTCTCGTGGCGCTCCGCGATGTCCTCGGCGACCTGCTCGAACTTCGCCTTCTCGTTCTTGTACACGAGGTCGGTCTGGTCGATGCGCTGCATCGGCTTGTTCGTCGGGATCGGGACCACGCCGAGCTTGTAGGTCGACATGAACTCGGCCGCTTCGGTCTCCGCGGTGCCGGTCATGCCGGAGAGCTTCTGGTACAGGCGGAAGTAGTTCTGCAGCGTGACGGTCGCGAGGGTCTGGTTCTCGGCCTTGACCTCGACGCCCTCCTTCGCCTCGATCGCCTGGTGGATGCCCTCGTTGTACCGACGGCCCATCAGGATGCGGCCGGTGTGCTCGTCGACGATGAGGACCTCGCCGTTCATCACGACGTAGTCCTTGTCGCGCTTGAACAGCGAGACGGCCTTGATCGAGTTGTTGAGGAACGAGATCAGCGGGGTGTTCGCCGACTCGTACAGGTTGTCGATGCCGAGGTAGTCCTCGACCTTCTCGATCCCGGGCTCGAGCACGCCGACCGTGCGCTTCTTCTCGTCGACCTCGTAGTCCTCCCCCGGGGTGAGGCGCTTCGCGATCGAGGCGAACTCGGTGAACCAGCGGTTCGCCTCGCCGGACGACGGGCCGGAGATGATGAGCGGCGTCCGGGCCTCGTCGATGAGGATCGAGTCGACCTCGTCGACGATGGCGAAGAAGTGGCCGCGCTGCACCATGTCGGACGCCTGCCAGGCCATGTTGTCGCGCAGGTAGTCGAAGCCGAACTCGTTGTTCGTGCCGTAGGTGATGTCTGCCGCGTACTGCTCACGACGCTCGGCCGGGGACTGGTTCGCGATGATGCAGCCCGTCGTCATGCCGAGGGCGCGGAACACGCGCCCCATGAGCTCGGACTGGTACGACGCGAGGAAGTCGTTGACCGTGATGACGTGCACGCCGCGGGACGGGATCGCGTTGAGGTACGCGGCGGTCGTCGCGACGAGCGTCTTGCCCTCACCGGTCTTCATCTCGGCGATGTTGCCGAGGTGCAGTGCTGCACCGCCCATGAGCTGGACGTCGAAGTGCCGCATGCCGAGGGTGCGCTTCGAGGCCTCGCGCACGGCGGCGAACGCCTCGGGCAGGAGGTCGTCGAGGGTCTCGCCGTTCGCGTAGCGCTCGCGGAGCTCCTTCGTCTCGTCCTGGAGTTCCTCGTCGGTGAGGGACGCGAAGTCGTCTTCCAGGTCGTTGATCGCCGAGGCGTAGGCCTTCAGCCGGCGGAGGGTTCGTCCTTCACCGATGCGGAGGACCTTCTCCAGCACGTTTGCCACGTGAGCTCCTTACGAGGTCGTGATCGCGCCGTCTGCGCGGTGCGATCAGCCAGTCATGCTAGCAACCCCGCGACGATCGACGCTGGGAGGCGCACGCGGTGCGCGGCCCGCGAACGGGCCGCGCACCGGGTGGTCGAGGGCTCGTGCGGAGCCGTCAGGCGAGCGCGGCAGCCGGCTCGCTCACCGCGTCGGACCGGGCCGGAGACGGGTCCTCGATGCCGATCACGCCGTAGTCCCAGCCCTTGCGGCGGTACACGACACTGGGGCGTCCGGTCGCGGCGTCGACGAAGAGGTAGAAGTCGTGACCGACGAGCTCCATGTGGTAGAGCGCGTCGTCGACCGTCATCGGTGCGGCCTCGAAGACCTTCTCGCGGATGACGACCGGGCAGTAGGCCTCGTCCTCGGGCTCGTCGTGCGCGTCCGTGTCGACCGTCGGCACGGCGCCCGTCGCGACCGACTGCAGGAGCTTCCCGTCCGCGGGCGTCACACCGAGGTGCTCGAACGCCGTCCCGGAGGCCTCCCCCACCGACGTCGGACGGTGCCGGCCGCGGTGCACCTTGCGACGATCACGTGCACGTCGGAGTCGTTCGGTCAACCGGGCGAAGGCCAGGTCGAACGCCGCGTACTTGTCCGACGCCGCCGACTCGGCCCGGACGAGCGGCCCGGGACCGATCAGCATGAGCTCGACGCGGTCCTCGCCCCCGGCACCGCTGCTCTTCTCGTTGTGGCGGCTGACCCGCACCTCGAAGGCGAGGGCCCGGTCGGCGAGCACGTCGATCTTCTCGGACTTCTGTTCGACGTAGGTCCGGAATCGGTCGGTGACCCCGACGTTCCGGCCTGTGATCGTCACGTCCATGTGGCGGCTCCCATCCACGCTCGGCGCGTCGCCTCCGTCCGGCGATCTCTGACGCCTTGCCGCGAGGCTAGACCCGTCCAGGGACGGTTGTCACGACGTCCACGCGATCCCGGCGTGACACCCACCGGACACCCAGGCGTCACCGTCCGTGCACGGGGTCTTCACCCGTCGACGCTCGCCACGGCGACGCACCGCAGGACCGTCCCACCCGCGGCCCGCACGGCACGGACGGCCTCGGCGAGGGTCACGCCGGTGGTCACGACGTCGTCGACCAGCACCACCGTCCGGCCCGCGACGCCCTCCGCCCGGAGCGTGCCCACGGTCGCCGCGACGCGCTCGGTGGCCGTGAGCTCCTTCTGCCCGGAGCCGTCTCGACCGCCGGACCGACCGCCCCGGACGGTGCTGCGGACGAGGGCGGACCCCACCGGCGCTCGTCCTCGGCGCAGGAGCAGCACCACGGGGTCGAAGCCGCGTCTCCGGGCACCGCGTCGCGACGGCGGGACCCGGAGGACGACCGTGCCGTCCGGCGCCTCGGCGAGCGCCCGTCGGACCAGCGCGCCGAACCGGTGGGCGAGCGGGCCGGCGAGGTCGACGCGGGCACGGAGCTTCACCTCGAGCACGAGGGTGCGGACGAGCCCCTCGTACGCGAACGCCACGTCGGTCCGGACGCCGGCGACGAGCCGGACCCCGGGCGGACGTGCCGCGACGTGTGTCCGGCACGACGCGCAGAGCGCACGGTCCGGCGCACCGCACCCGACGCAGTCGACCGGGAGGAAGATGCCGACCACCGCGCGCAGCGCGGCGCCCCGGTCGCGGGACGAGGCGGGAGGTGTGCCGATCACGTGTGCGATCCTGCACCGGCCACGCGACCGGCGGAGGGCGGTGCGCCGAGCCGTGGACGGGCCTCCGGGCCGGGTCGCCGGTGCAGGAGCGCCGCTGGGGTCCGGTCAGCGCTGGGTGCCGAGCACGCTCGCCGTGACGCCGGTCGGCTCCCAACCACCGCCCGTCGACTGCAGGACCTGGCCGCTCGACATCCGGAGCAGCAGCGAACCGCCGCTGCCGCCGACGATCGTCGTCGCCCGACCGTCCGGCTGCGGGAGCGTCGTGGCGCGGCCGCCGATCGTGCTGCGCACGATCTCCGGACCGCTGTCGGTCTGACCGACCGAGGCGACGTCGACGTCGCTGACCCAGGTGGCGGAGACGGCGTCCTCGGACGCGGCCTGCACCCGGACCGGCGGCCCGAGCTTCGTCGGCACCCGGTCGCGGTCGCGCTCGATCGCCATGACGTACAGCGCCGGTCCGTCCGGGGTCTGCAGGAGCGCGAGCGCGCGGGTGGCGTCCCGGGAGACCTGGAAGGACACGAGCTTCCCGGACGGCAGCGTCGTCGCCACGTCGTGGGGCTCGCCGGTCAGCGAGTACGACCGGACCTTCGCGGACTGGCCCGTGCTCGCGACCCACACGGATCCCCCGCCGACCTCGTCGACGGACGGCGGGACGAGGTCGGTCCGGGTGTCGATGCGCAGGCGCTGCTGACCCGAGCGGACCACGAACACGCCCTCGTCGCTGCGGACCGCCGCGAACGTCCCCGAGGCGCTCAGGGAGACCGCGTCCGGGTCGAGGGCGACGATCTGCTGGCTCATCCCGCCGCCGAGGGCCGACACGGAGCCGGTTCCGGCCGCGTACCCGACCTTGCCGCGGGCCTCGACGAGGGGCCGCGGGTCGACGTCGGGGTTCTGCTGCGCGTCCGACGATCCGCCCGACGGGACGGACAGGCTCGCGCCCTCGACCGTCATCGTCACCGACGAGACGGACGCGACCGTGGCGAGCGACTTCGCGAGCTGCTCGCGCATCCGGACGCGGTCCGCGGTGCTGGCACGGAGGGCGGCGCTCGACAGGTCGACCTGCGCGGTGCCGTTCTCGATCGTCACGGCGTTGAGCGACAGCTGGGTGCCCTTCGGGAACGCCGACACGACCGCACCGTCGAGCCAGTCCGCCGGTCCGGCGAGCAACGCGCTCACGACCCGGGTGCTGACCGAGGACTGGGCGAGGAACCAGCGGACGTCCGGGACGAGCCAGTCGCCGGTCGGGTCGAAGTAGTAGAGCGCGTGCTGTTGGAACACCGACTGGAAGCGCACGGGCGACAGGATGATGCCGTCGGGGGCGGAGGCGATGCGCCAGTCGTCGCCCTCCCGGACGAACTGGAACGTCAGCGTCGAGGTGGTCGGGCGGACGGCCTGTGTGTACTCGCCGTCCGAGTCGACCGAGGCGCTCGCGGTGAGCGTGTACGTGAGCTCGTTCGCGCCGACGCGCTCGACCTGGCCGCTGCCGTCGCTGATCGTGACGCCCTGGCGGGGGTTCCACTTCTGCGCGAAGTCGGAGGACAGGAACTCCCGTGCGGTCGCGTAGTTGTTCTGTGCGCCGGTGGCCGCGGCGATGAACCCTCGGAGCACGGCGGTCTGGTCCTCGCCGCCGGAGGGGCCGTCGGGGCGGAGCTCGACACCGGAGACGGACTCGTCCTTGATCGACTGGCCGGAGCGGACGTCGCCGGAAACGGGGATGGCGGCGCAGGCGGCCAGTGCGACGAGCGTCAGGGCGGCGACCGCGACGGCGAGGGCGTGGCGCAGGCCACGGCGCGGGACGACGGCGAGGCGCAGGCCACGGCGCGGGGCGACGGTGGGAGCGCCGGCCGCGGCGCGGCGTCCGGCGGCCGGGCGTCCGGCGGTGCGGCGGGTCATGCGTCCTCCTCGCGGACGGCGCGGGGGCCGTCGTACGGGTCGTCGAGGTCGGGCAGCGGGATCGCCGACGTCGCCGTCGACAGGTTTCCCCTTCGTGGCAGCGTCAGCACGAAGGCCGACCCTTCGCCGACCCGGGACCACACGTCGATCCGACCACCGTGCAGGTTCGCGTCGCCGAGGCTGATCGCGAGCCCGAGCCCGGTCCCGCCGATGGTGCGCTTGCGGCTGGGGTCCGCCCGCCAGAAGCGGTCGAACACGCGCGCGGCGTCCTCGGGAGGCATGCCGACGCCGTGGTCACGGACGGCGATCGCGACCGTGCGGGCATCGCTGTCGACGACGACCTGCACCGGCCGTTCCTCGCCGTGCTCGATGGCGTTGCCGACGAGGTTCCGCATGATCCGCCGGATGCGTTTGGCGTCGAGCTGCATGGTCGTGTGCCCGCCGGGGGTGTGGAGCTGCAGGTCCACGCCGGCACGCTCGGCGAGCGGGCGGAACTCCTCCACGATGTCCGCGGCGAGCGCGGCGGGCACGACCGGCTCGGTGTCGAGCTGCGCCGCCTGTGCGTCGTAGCGGGAGATCTCGAGGAGGTCCGCGAGCAGGAGCTCGAAGCGTTCGACCTGTGCGTGCAGGAGCTCGGCGGACCGCGCGACGGCCGGTTCGAACGCGTGCCGGGAGTCGTAGAGCACGTCGCCCGCGAGACGGATCGTGGTGAGGGGGGTGCGGAGCTCGTGCGAGACGTCGGAGACGAACCGCTGCTGCACCCGGGACAGCTCGGCGAGCTGAGTGATCTGACGGCTCACCGCGTCGGCCATGCCGTTGAAGCTGGTCGCGAGCGTGGCGATGTCGTCCTCGCCGTGCACCGGGATGCGTTCGTCGAGTCGGCCGGCGGCGATCTTGCGGCTCGTCTCGGCGGCACCGCGGATCGGCACGACGACGAGCCGGACGACGAGGCTGGTGACGAGGGCGATCAGGACGATGAGCGCGACGCCGCCGATCGAGAGGGTCTGGGAGACGAAGTCGAGGGTCTGCTGCGCGTCCGACAGGTCGTAGACGAGGTAGAGCTCGTACTGGCCGGCACTCGGGATCTGGAGCGTCGAGCCGACCGCGAGCCCGGGCTGCCGGCGGCCCTCGTCGTCGAGCTGCACGGGCTGGAGGCTGAGCCGTCCGGTGTTCTTCGCGACCTGCTTCCGCAGCGCGTCCGTGATGACGGCGTCGGGGAAGTCGCGCGTGACGATCGTCTGCAGGGTCTGCGGCGTCGTCTGCCCCGGCGTCCGCTCGATCGCGACGTCGGTGCCTCCGGGGCTGGTCGTGTTCGAGAGGATCGCCTGCTGCGCCTCGTTCTGCAGCGTCTCGAGCTCGGACTGGTTGTTGTCCTCGCTGGCGGTCGCGGCGTCGAAGATGTTCTGTGCCACGAGCGTCGCGCGGGCCGACTCGGACTCGATCTGGTCGCGGCGCTGCGCGTAGACGTTGTTCGAGATGCTCACCATGACGGCCGTGCCGATGACGGCGACGGCGAGGCCGGTGGTGACCACGGTGATCGCCACGGACCGGAACATGAGGGACCGGCGCCACACGTAGGCGATGCCGCGCCACCCGCGGCGCGCCCACCGGCGCAGCCGCCTGCCGACCCGGCCGAGGGTGCCGGTCGGTGTCGCGCGGGGTCGCGACGGTGGTCGTCGCGGCACGGTGCTCAGGCTCCTCCGGCGCGGTACCCGACGCCGCGGACGGTCGTGACGATCTTCGGGTTGTCCGGGTCGTGCTCGATCTTCGCGCGCAGGCGCTGGACGTGCACGTTCACCAGGCGTGTGTCCGCCTTGTAGTGGTAACCCCACACCTGCTCGAGGAGCATCTCGCGGGTGAACACCTGGTTCGGCTTCTCCGCGAGGGCGCGGAGCAGGTCGAACTCGAGCGGGGTGAGGGCGATCGCGGTGTCCCCGCGACGGACCTCGTGCCCTGGCACGTCGACGGTGAGGTCTCCGACGTGCAGCACGGTCGAGTCGGAGGCGGTGGGCCGGAGCCGCGTACGGATGCGCGCGACGAGCTCCTTCGGGTTGAACGGCTTGACCACGTAGTCGTCCGCGCCGTTCTCCAGCCCGACGACGACGTCCGCCGTGTCGCTCTTCGCGGTGAGCATGATGATCGGCGTGCCGCTCTCGGCGCGGATCCGCTTGCAGACCTCGATGCCGTCGATGCCCGGGAGCATGACGTCGAGGAGCACGAGGTCCGGCTCCGAGTTCCGGAAGGCCTCGACGGCGTCGTTGCCGTCGGCACTGAACTCGGGTTCGAACCCCTCGGAGCGGAGGACGATGCCGATCATCTCGGCGAGGGCCTGGTCGTCGTCGACGACGAGGATGCGCGGTGTCATGTGATGGGGGCTTCCGTCCCTGTGGAGCGTGGGTGCCGGTTCGACACCGTTCCTCACGATAGCCGAGGCCCCCGCCGTCGAGGCTTTTCCGCCAGGATGGGACCACCGCGTGTCCGCGTGCGGTGTGACGAGGGGGTGCGGCATGGCCGACTGGCAGGTACCGGGGTCCGACGGCGCGCGAGAGCGCCCGACGGCGGTCCCGCAGGAGCGCCCGACCGGTTTCCCGCCCGCGCCCCGGCCGGGAGGCCCGCAGCGGCCCGGCACGCCGCCGCCGTCCGCCCCGCGGTCCGCTGCAGGGCCCGGTGTGCGCCCGGCGGTGCCGTTGCGTCCGCTCGGCCTCGGGGACGTGCTCGGCGGCGCCTTCACGGTGTTCCGGCGGAACGCGCGGGTGCTGCTGCTCTGGAGCTTCCTCGTGACCGGGGTGGTCGGCGTGCTCGCGAAGGTCGCGTCGACGCTGTCCCAGAGCGGCCTGCAGGCGCGGGCGTTCAGCGCGCTCGACTCGGGCACGTCGTCCTCCGACGCCGCCTCGGTCGCCGCCGGCACCGCGACCGCGTTCCTGCTCCTCTCGGTCGGCCTGCCGTTCGTCGCGGCGATGTTCCGCGGGTTCCTCCTGGCACCGGTCGCGGTGGACACCGGGCAGCGGGTGCTCGGACGCCGGGCGACCTTCCGCGGCGTGTGGGCGCTCCTCGCCGGTCGCCGGTGGTCGGTCGTGGCGTGGGTGCTCCTGCAGGCGGCGGCCGGTGTGCTGCTCGGCGGGGTCTTCCTCGCGGTGTTCGCCGGCTTCGTCGTCGCGCTCGTGAGCAGCCGTGCCGAGTTCGGTTGGTTCCTGCTCGCGGTGCTCGTGGTCGGGCTCGGCGGCGCGGTGGTGGCGACGTGGCTGACGACGAAGTTCGCCTTCACCATCCCGACGATCGCGTTGGAGGGACGCGGGGTGTTCTCGGCCGCCGGGCAGTCCTGGCGGCTGACCCGCGGCGCGTTCTGGCGGACCTTCGGCATCATGCTGCTCGTGAACGCGGCCTTCGCGTTCGCGGTGTCGATCGCATCGTTCCCGCTCTCGATCGCGACGGTGCTCGTCGGGGGCGTGTTCGACCCGCTCGGGCAGACCTCGGGGTCGTCCGGCGGCGTCTGGGCGGTCGTCGTCGTGGTGGTCGGTGCGCTCCTCGTCACGGGGGTGCAGTGCACGACCGACGTCCTCGCGGGCTCGGTGCTGACGCTGCTCGCGATCGACCGACGGATCCGGACCGAGGGGCTCGACCAGCGCATCGCGTCGCACCTCGACACCGGGACGCCGTCCGACCCGTTCGCCCCGGCCGGACCCCTGCCGCCGGCGCCGCCCGGCGCGTGGGGACCGCCCGGCGCCTGGGGGCCGCCCGGCGCGTGGGGTCCGGGTCCGGGCGGCGCCGGTGCGTGGGGACCGCCGCCGCAGTGGGGTGGACCGCGGTGAGCGCGGTCGACCCGGACGAGGCACGCCGGCTGCTCCAGCAGGAGCTGCAGCACCAGCGCTACGACGGTGCCCGTCCGACCTGGTGGGACCGTGCGTCGAAGGCGTTCCTCGACTGGCTCGGATCGTTCCGCGCCGACGGACTCGACTCCCCGACCCTCGGACACACGCTGCTCGTCGTCGCGGTGGTCGTCCTCGTCGCCGTGGCGGTCGTGGTCGTCGTCGCCCGCGGCCTCCCGCACCGCCGGGTCCGCACGCCCGGTCCGTCGGGCGGCGGCGTCTTCGAGGACGGCGACACCCGGACCAGCGCCGACCTCGTCCGCGCCGCGGAGGTCGCTGCCGCACGGGGCGACTGGACCACGGCGGTGCTCGACGGGTTCCGGGCACTCGCGCGCGGCCTGGGCGAGCGCGACCTCGTCCCCGACGTCCCCGGTGCCACCGCGCGGGCGATCGCGGTGCGTGCTGCCCGTTCCTTCCCCGACCTGGACGACGCCCTCGACGGTGCCGCCCGCGTCTTCGACGACGTCCGCTACCTCGGTCGCACGGCTGACCGGGGCACCGCGACTGTCGTCCTCGACACCACCCGGACCGTGGCCCGCACCCGCCCGGTCCGCCCGGACGCTCCGGCGGTGCCCGCGTGAGCGCCACCCTGACGACGACGCCGCCCGTCTCGGACCGGGGGCGCGGGGACACGGACCCGACCTCGTCCCCACCGTCGGGCCGACGTCGACGCTGGGGAGCCTGGGTCGTCGTCGCCGTCGTCGCCGTGCTCCTCGCCGGGCTCACGGCCGCGGTGGGTGGGCAACGAGGGCCCGCCACGCGGGAGCTCGACCCCCGCAGCCCCTCGGCGAGCGGCGCCGAGGCGCTCGTGCGGGTGCTCGAGCAGCGCGGCACGGACGTCGACGTCGTGCGGTCCGCCGACCGGATCGGCACCGGCACCGTGTTCGTCGACGACGCCGACCAGGCGCTGTCGCCGGCCGTCGCGCGGCGGATCGCCCGCTCCGCCGCGCACGTCGTCCTCGCCGGCGGGTCCGGCGCCGTCCTCGAGGCGTTCGGCCTCGATGTCGAGCCGGTCGCCACCGTCGGTGACGGATCGGCGGTCGGCACGACGACCTGCGCGATCCCGGAGGTCGCCGCCGCCCGCTCGGTCACCGCCGACGGGACGTCCTACCGGGTCTCGGGCGCCGACGTCGAACGCTGCGTCCCGACCGGCTCCGGCGCCGACCGTGGGTGGGGCATCGTCCGGGCGACGACCGACGGCGGCGACGTGACCCTGCTCGGCACCACGGGCGCCCTGCGGAACGACACCGTCACGACCGCGGGCAACGCGGGTCTCGCGCTGGGGCTGCTCGGCGGGAGCGAGCGTCTGACCTGGTACGTCCCGATGCCGGGGAGCGCCGACACCGCGCCGTCCCTCGGCGACCTCGCGCCCCCGTGGGTCCCGAGCGCCGTCGCGCTGCTCGCACTCGTCGCCGTCGCCGCCGGGGTGTGGCGCGGACGACGACTCGGTCCGCTCGTCGTCGAACCGCTGCCCGTCGTGGTCCGCGCCGCCGAGACGACCGAGGGCCGCGCCCGCCTGTACGCCCGGACGCGCGACCGGGCGCACTCGCTCGACACCCTGCGCATCGCGGCACTCCGACGCATCGGCGCCCGCCTCGGGCTCCCCCGCTCCGCCCACGTCGACGAGGTCGTCCGGGCAGCGGCGCGCGCGACCGGCCGACCCCACACCGACGTGGGCGCCGTGCTCGTCGGCGGACCGGCGACGACCGACGCGGCGCTGACCGCCGGGGTCGCCGCACTCGACGACCTCGAGCACGCCGTGACCGCCGCGACCACGGGCGCGACCGTCAACCGCACCGAACCGACCGAGCCGACCGACCGAGACCGACCTGGAGCACGAGCGTGACCGATCTGCCCCCGAACCACCAGCAACGACCCGCCGCAGTGGCGGATCCCCTCCGCGACGCCTTCGACCGCGTCCGCACCGAGGTCGCGAAGGCCGTCGTCGGTCAGGAGGGCGCGGTGTCCGGCATGATCGTCGGGCTGCTGGCGCAGGGCCACGTGCTCCTCGAGGGCGTCCCCGGCGTCGCGAAGACGCTGCTCGTCCGGAGCCTCGCGGCCGCGATGTCGCTCGACACGAAGCGCATCCAGTTCACGCCCGACCTGATGCCGGGCGACGTCACCGGATCGCTCGTGTACGACGCGTCGACGGGCACGTTCCCGTTCCGGGCGGGCCCCGTGTTCACGAACGTGCTCCTCGCCGACGAGGTGAACCGGACGCCCCCGAAGACCCAGTCGGCGCTCCTCGAGGC
>NZ_LDQC01000078.1 GCF_001475545.1 Curtobacterium luteum
GGCTCGATCCGCCGCGACGAGCCGACCCCCGCTCCGTCCAGCGCCCTCCGAACCGCTCGCAGCGGCCGTGCGACGGCGTCGGCGTGCGCGCCGCGCCCGGACGGCGATGGCGGACCTGCTCGGCGTGCTCGCCTGGAGTTCGGCCGCGTTCGCGGTCATGCTGTGGCTCGTCACACCGTCGTCGCGCACGATCACCGGTGTCGGCAGCGTCCTGACCGACGCGGGCATCATCGCCGGCCTGATCGGCACGGACCTCACCCTCGTGATGCTCGTGCTCGCCGCACGCGTCCCGCTCATCGACCGCGTGTTCGGGCAGGACAACGCGATCGCGGTGCACCGGTCGCTCGGGAAGCCCGTGCTGTACCTGCTCCTCGCCCACGGGGCACTGCTCACGCTCGGCTACTCCGCCGAGTCGGCGACCAGTCCGGTCGCCGAGACCATCGCGCTGTTCTCGACCCCGGACATGCCGCTCGCCTACCTCGCGCTCGGGCTGTTCGTCACGGTCGTCGTCTCGTCGCTCGTCGCGGTCCGGCGGCGCCTTCCGTACGAGGCCTGGCACGTGATCCACCTGCTCAGCTACGCGGCCGTCCTCGTCGCCCTGCCGCACATGCTCAGCGTCGGCGGTGTCCTGTCGCACGGCTCGTGGCAGCGCGTCTACTGGATCGCGCTCTACGCCCTGGCGCTCGGCCTGATCGCCCTGTACCGGTTCGTCCTGCCCCTGGTGGTGACGCTCCGGCACCGCATCCGCGTCACCGCCGTCGAGCCGATCGCGCCCGGGGTCGTGTCGATCCACCTCAGCGGCCGCGACCTCGACCGCCTCGGCGTGCAGGGCGGACAGTACGGGGTGTGGCGGTTCTGGACCGCGCGGACCTGGTGGCACGCGCACCCCGTGTCGTTCTCGGCGGTCCCCGGCAGCGGACACGCCCGCATCACGGTCCGCGACCTCGGCGCCGGTTCTGCCAGGCTCGGCCGCATCACGCCCGGTGCCCTGGTGTCGCTCGAGGGCCCGTACGGACTGTTCACGAGCCGAGCCCGCACCGCCCCGTACCTCGCGCTCGTGGCCTCCGGCATCGGCATCACCCCGATCCGGTCGCTCCTCGAGGACACCGACCTCCGACCGGGCGAGGCCACCGTGCTCCTGCGCGGGACCGACGCCGACCAGCAGTACCTCTGGGACGAGACCGCCGAGCTCGCCGAACGCACCGGGAGCGCCCTGTTCGCGATGGTCGGACGTCGAGCACACTCGCGGGAGAGCTGGATGACCGAGGACGACGTCCGACGTGGCGTCAGCCTGCGCTCGGTGTTCCCGCACCTGCTCGAGTCCGACCTGTACGTGTGCGGGCCGAAGGCCTGGTCCGACCTGGTCGTCCGGGAGGCCCGGCTCGCCGGCGTCCCGGAGCACCAGATCCACCAGGAACGGTTCGAGTGATGCGCGGGCGCGTGCTCGCCGGGGGCATCGTCTCCTCGGCGGCGATCCTGGTCATCGGGTGGCAGGTCGGCGCGCAGCCGGCGCTGACGGCATCGCAGCAGCAGGCGACGACCTCGGGTGGGTCGAGCAGCGGCGCAGGGAGTGCGGGGAGCGACGCCGGGAGTGCGGGCAGCCGTACCGGCGGCAGCTCCGGCGCCGGTAGCAGTTCCGGCACCGACAGCAGCTCCGGCACCAGCTCGGCCGGCTCGGGGTCGGTCAAGGACGGCACCTTCGCCGGCCAGACCGCACAGACCCAGTACGGCCCGGTCCAGGTGCAGATCACGGTCTCCGGCGGCAAGCTGACCGACGTCACGGCGCTCCAGCTGACGAACGACGGTGGTCGGTCCGTGCAGATCAGCCAGCAGGCCGCCCCCATCCTCCGGCAGGAAGCCCTGCAGGCCCAGTCCGCGCAGATCCAGGCCGTGAGCGGTGCGACGTACACGAGTGAGGGCTACGTCACGTCCCTGCAGTCCGCGCTGGACCAGGCCGGCCTGTGAGCGTCGCGACCTTCGAGACGATGGGCACCGTCGTGAGCATCCGTGGTGCCGATGCGTCCGCAGCGGCCGAGGTGCGTCGGGTGTTCGCGGGCTACGACCACCGCTACAGCCTGTACGACCCCTCGTCCGTCCTGAGCCGGATCGCCCGCGGTGACGTCCGGCTGACCGACGCCCCGCAGGAGGTCCGCGACACCTACGCCCTCGCACTCGAGTGGCGCGACCGGACCGGTGGCGCGTTCACCCCGCACCGGCCGGACGGCGTCCTCGACCTGTCCGGCGTCGTGAAGGCCCTGGCGATCCGTGACGCCGGCACGCTGCTCGAAGCGGCATCCGAGGACTGGATGCTGAACGCGGGCGGGGACGTCCTCGTGCGTGGGCGGCACCGCGGCGTGGCGCCGTGGAGCGTCGGCGTCGTCGACCCGGCGCGCCGCGACGTCGTCGTCGGTGTCGTGGCGCTCGAATCACCTCGTCGTGCCGTCGCCACCTCGGGCACCGCGGAGCGCGGCGAGCACATCTGGCGACGGTCGACGCCCACCTTCGTGCAGGCGACCGTGGTGGCGGACGACATCGTCACGGCAGACGTCCTCGCGACGGCGGTCGTGGCGGGGGATGCAGACGACCTGCGGCGCATCACCGCGGAGGGTTCCGTCGACGTCCTCGCGTTCGGGGTCGACGGTGCGGTCTGGGCGACGCCGGGAGCTGAGCGGATGGTGCGGTCGTCAGAGGCCGTCACCGGATCCTGACGTGGCCGAGATCGACCGGGAGGCACGGCGCGCCTCCGCCACGACCGTGCGGTTGCCGACATGGCCGAGCGCGCACGCCGCAGCAGCCCGGGTCCGGAGGCCGACCGTGCTGCGCTCGGCCGCCGCTTCTCCTACGCTCGAACTCGTGACGCAGTTCATCCGGTACCAGAGCGCGGTGCCGAACCGACACGGACGGTTCCCCGGGGTGTTCGCGCTCGCGAACGGACTCCGGCGTGATGCCGTGCTGAGGCCCGAAGACGGTGCATGGCTGCTGCGAGCGAACCTCGGAGCGACCGCCGCCCACGTCGATCCCACGACCGTCGATGCGACCTGCTACGACCCGAGTGTCAACCCCGGTGCGCGGGCCTGGTTCGTGGCCGAGGCCGTCGGACTCCTCGAGATGACCGCCCCCTACCTCGAGCTGCTCGACCGGTACGAGGTGCCGTGGGTGCAGCTGACGACGCGTTCTCCTGGGCGGATCGTGTACCGCGACGCTTCGCAGGTCGTCGCTGTCCCGTACCGACATCCCGAAGACTGGCCGTTCCGGTGACGCCTCCACCGCCGGACTGCCACCGGTGCCGCGATGACGAGTGACGTCGCAGGAGGACCCGGCTGGATCATCCGGGGCGCGGACCTCCGACCAGCGATCACCGACCTCGCGGCGTTCCGCGACGGCATGGCAGGTGATCCGCTGGTCACGGTCATCGAGTTGCTCTGGACCGGGCAGGCGCAGCGCGCCCTCGACCGGCTCCAGGGACTCCCGAGGAGTCCGCGCGTTCGAGCACTGATCGCAGACTGCAGACGTGATCTGGGCGATCACGCGGCCGCGGTCCGGGAGTACGACCAACTCGTGGCGGAGTGCGGCGACACACCGCGGGAGGCCGTCATGCGGCAGCACCGAGCGAAGGCGTTGCTCGCCGCCGGCCACGCGGACCGAGCCGTCGAGGACTTCCGCCGGGTGGTCGAGCTCCGACGCGGCCACGACACTGCGCTCCTCGCCTCGGCCGAGCAGGGTCTCGCGGTGGCCAGCGCAGCCGCTTCGCGGACGTCACCGACGTCCGCGATTGCGGGCGACCGGGGCGCTCGCTGACGCCCGGACTCGGCGCTGCCAGGCGCCGGACGCCTCTCGCTGGGCGAACGATCGCTGGACACCGGGCGCATCGACGGAGCGACGCGGCTCCGGTGTCAGTCAGCCGGCACAGGACGCGTCCGCACGGGCGCGAGCAGGTGCGTCAGGGTGACCGCGACGAGCGCTCCGGCCGCGATGATCGCCGCGAGCACGACGACCTGGAACCGACCGGCCTCGAGCGGCGAGACCCCGCCGAACACCGCGCCGACGAACGCTCCCGGCAGGGTCACGAGCCCGGTCGTCCGGGTCTGGTCGGTGCTCGGGACCATCGCCGCGTGGATCGCGCGTCGGACGAGGTCCGCGGTCGCCCGGCGTGGTGTGGCTCCGAGCGCGAGCCACCCCTCGACGTCGTCCCAGCGGTCGTCGACGAGTTCCACGAAGCGCCGACCGGACAGCGTCGCGATCGTCATCGCGTTGCCGATCACGATGCCGCCCATCGCGAGGACGTAGCGCGGAGAGAAGGCGATCGCGCCGGTGCCGAAGACCACGACGAGCGCCGCTCCGATGCCGATCGCCATGGACAGTGCGACGGGCAGCAGACGGGTCCGGAGCGACCCGAGGCGACGTGCCGCGGTCGTCGTCGCGACACCGAACATGACGACGAGGGCGACCGCGATCCACACCGGGTCACGGATGACGCCGGTCAGGACGACGCTGAGCACCGCGAGCTGGACCGTTCCGCGGAGCACGGCGAGGGCGGGTGCCCACGGAGACGGTGCGCGGGCGAGCAGGAGTGCCGTCGTGGCGATCGCGACGAGGACCGCGACCCCGACGAGGGTCCACAGGAGCGTGCCGAGGTCGACGGTCACGGGGGTGTCGATCCGTCGAGACGCGCCTCCTCGGCGTCGTAGCCGGCGCGCACCTGACGGAGGACGAGGTCGTCGATCTCGTCCGCGTCACGGAGTCGGAGAAGGGTCGCGGCCTTGTGCTGCACCAGTGCGAGCTCGAGCGCGACCGCGGCGTCGTGGCGCTGCAGCGCCGGGTGGTCGTCGTCCTCGGCCTCCTCCCGCGCCTGGATGACGTCGAGGTGGGCCTCGTAGTCCTTCCGCACACGGTCCACGATCGTCCGGTCGGCACCTGCTTCGCGCGCGAGCCGGGGGAGCGCGTCCAGCGCCTCCTCGATCGCGGTGCGCTCGGCGTACCGCCGCTCCTCGCCGACCGACTCGTCCTCGGGGAGGGCGGCACGGCGGAGGACCGCCGGCAGTACGAGCGCCTGCCCGACGATCGTGAGGACGACCACGCCGGCCGTGACGAAGACGATCAGGTCCCGGTCCGGGAACGCCGACCCCGACTCGAGCGTGCGCGGCACGGCGACGGCCATCGCCAGGGAGACCGCACCGCGGAACCCGGCGAAGCCGCTGACCAGCCGGTCGCGACGGCCCTCGCGCGGTTCCCCGCCGGTCCGTCGGGTCACGAGCCACACCGCGCCACCGGCCGCGTTGAGGAAGGCGAACCGGACGACGACGAGCAGCACGGCGACCGCCACGATGAGTCCCGCGGCATGCAGGAGCTCCCCGACGTCGAGCGCACGTGCCGCGATCATCGCCTCGATCCCGACCAGCACGAAGAGTGCACCGTTCAACAGGTAGGTCAGGAAGGACCAGAACGCCCGGACTTGCTGTCGGGTCTCGGCGCGGTCGAGCTTCGGCGCGACCTGGCTGACGACGATGCCGGCGGTGACGACGGCGAGCACGCCGGACGCGTCGATCGCCTCGGCAGCGAGGAACGCGACGAACGGCACGAGGAGCGTGAGGAGGTTCTGCAGCACGACGGACTCGACGCGTCGGAGCGCGAGCTTCCCGAGCCAGGCGGCAGCGAGTCCGGCGGCCACCCCGCCGACGTACGACAGCACGAGCATGCCGGAGACGCCCCAGAGCGTGAGCTGTTGCGTGCCGACGGTCACGGCGACGGCGATGCCGTAGACCACGAGGGTCGTGCCGTCGTTCACGAGGCTCTCTGCACGGAGCACGGTCACGTTGCGCCGCGGCAGCATGCGCGTGAGGACTCCGACGGCCGTGGCGTCGGTCGGAGCGACCGCGGCACCGAGCACCCATGCGGGTCCCCAGGGGACGCCGAGCACGTGGAGGAGCGCGGCCACGGCTCCGGCGGTGAGCACCACGAGCAGCGTGCCCATGAGGACGATGCCGCGCAGGTTGTTCCGGATCTCCCGCAGGGAGGTCGTCAGGCTCTCCCAGTAGAGCAGCGCCGGGAGGAACAGCAGCAGGACGGCGTCGGCGGGCAGCTGCAGGTCCGAGAACTCCGGGACGAGTGCCAACCCCGCGCCGATGACGAGCAGCAGCACGGGCGGTGCGACGCGGATCCGATCGGCGAGCCCTGCGGTCACGGCGATCGCGAGGCCGAGCACCACCACGAGTTCGGGTCCGAGCACGCGTTCCTCCTCCTGTGGCCGACGTCCCAGTCAACCCCGTTGCTGCTCTCGGTGGCGGCGGTCGGTCCGCGTGGCGCGGCGGACGGTAGCGTCGCGGTCGGTCCGCGTGGCGCGGCGGACGGTAGCGTCGCGGTCGTGACCAGCACCGACGGCCGTCCCGACCACCTCGTCCCGCTCGACGCCGTCCCCGTCGGCCAGCACGTCATCGTGCCGGACGAGGAACGACCCGTGGCCGCCGTGCTGCGGGACGGCGAGTTCGTGCGGTGGCTGACGTGGCCGGATGCCCCGTTGCCCGAGCGTGCGGTCGACGGGGCCGAGTCGTGGCCGACGCCCGACGGCCTCTGGATCGTGTACCGCTCCGAAGGCATCGAGGAGACCACCCGTACCGCGGTGCACCTCGACCCCGAGCGGGTGGGTGCCGCGGTCGACCTCGGCGATCGACGAGTGGTCGGCGTGGACGCCACCGGCCTCTGGCTGGCCGACCCTCGTGACGCATCGGCATGGATGGGCCAGGTCGGGATCGAGGACGGGGACGACGACGAGGGCGGGGAGGACGAGGACGAGGACGAACTCGATGGCCTCGCGTCCGATGACCTGCCCTGGGCCGAGGCAGGGCCGTTCTGGCCCGACCCCACGACCTGGGTGGAACCGACGGACGAGGACGACGAGGACGCCTGGCAACCGGAAGACGACGACGCCGACCGGAACGACGACGCCGACCCTGACCCGGACGACGACATTGACCCGGACGACGACACCGACCCGGACGGCGACACCGACCCGGACGCGGACGGCGAGCACGTCGTCGCCACCGCGTACCAGTGGTCCATCGGGTTCGCGGACGACGCCGACGCATTCGACGCACCCGAGCTGAGCGAGCCCGGCCCGCCGTCGCCGACCCCACCGACCGAACTGCAGTGCATCGCTCCCGACGGCACACGCACGACCGTCCAGGTCGACCACCTCGTGGAGGGGGCCTCGGTGGACGGGGACAGCATGACCGTCCGCTTCCACCGCACCGGCCCCGACCTCGTCCCCGGGCGGTTCGGTGGACACGACGTCGTCTACCGGCCGCGTGCGGTCGTCGTGGACGTGTCCGGCGGCTTCCCACGGTCGATCGACACCGAGTCGCTCGACTCGGTGCCGGTCGAGGACGACGAGGGGTACGACGCTGACGCGGCAGACGCCGAGCGGGAGCGGGTGTCGGGCGAGCTCGGAGCGCGCCGCTCGCCGTTCGTCGACCGGCTCGACCTCGACGGTGTGGACGGCACCCGGTGGCGCCTCCGCGAGCTCGACACCGCTGCGCGGGAGCACGCCACGACCGAGCTCGCCGAGGAGTTCACGCACCTCGCCGACCCCGCCGTCGGGTGGTCGCGCGGCGTCGACGGTCCGCGACGGATCCGGAGCGACTACCGGGACCTGCGCGTCGAGGTCGAGGGGGAGTGGCCCGGCACCGAGGTCGAGGTGTCGTTCGAGCACGCCGCGGTGCCGTTCCTCCGGCTCCGGCGTCGGTACCGCGTGTTCGACGACACCGGGCGCCCCGTCGACCACGGGTACGTCACGGTGCACCTGGAGGAGGACATCGCCACCGGCCACATCCCGCCCCGCAGCGCCGCCGTCGACGGCGTCCTCGACATCTGACGCTCGCTCGGCCGCGGTAGCGTTCGGGCATGGACGACCACCTCACCATCGACGGCCCCGAGCGCACAGCCATCGTCACCGGCGGGGGGAGCGGGATCGGCCGCTCCGCCGCCCTCGCACTGGCCGCCGACGGCTGGACGGTCGTGGTAGCCGGGCGCCGGCCGGGACCGCTCGACGAGGTCGCCGCGCAGTCGGAGCGCATCGTCCCGGTGGTCGCCGACGTGTCCGTCGAGGCCGACGTGCGACGGCTCTTCGACGAGACCGTCGACCGCTCCGGTCGTGTCGACCTGCTGTTCAACAACGCGGGGACCGGCGCCCCCGCGACACCCTTCGACGAACTCACGCTCGACACCTGGGACGAGGTGCTCGCGGTGACCCTCACCGGCTCGTTCCTCTGCGCCCGGGAGGCGTTCCGGGTGATGCGCGCCCAGACCCCGCAGGGTGGTCGGATCATCAACAACGGCTCGATCTCCGCGCACGCTCCCCGGCCGCTGTCCGCGCCCTACACCGTCGCGAAGCACGGCATCGCCGGCCTGACGAAGCAGCTCCAGCTCGACGGCCGCCCGTTCGGCATCGCGTGCGGGCAGATCGACATCGGCAACGCCGCCACGTCGATGGGTTCCGGGGCGGCGGACGGCACGCTGCAGGCAGACGGCACCACCCGCAGCGAGCCGACGATGGACGTCGCGGAGACCGGCCGCGCGGTCGCGTACATGGCCGGCCTGCCGGCCGGCGCGAACGTGCCGACCCTGACGATCATGCCGACCGCCATGCCGTTCGTCGGACGCGGCTGACGACGGACTGGAGGCTCGTGGCGGATCCGCCACGAGCCTCCCGTCCGTCACCTGGTCACGTCCGCGACCGCAGCGAGTGCGACTCAGTCGTGGAACGTCTCGATGGACGCGCCGAGCGAGTTGAGGCGCTCCTGCAGGCCCTCGTAGCCGCGGGCGATGATGCCGACGTTGCGGAGGACGCTCTCCCCCTTCGCGGCGAGCATCGCGAGCAGGATGACCACGGCCGGACGGAGGGCCGGCGGGCAGCTGACCTCGGCACCGGAGAAGTGCGTCGGCCCGGTGACGTCCAGGCGGTGCGGGTCGCGCAGCGTGACGTTCGCCCCGAGGCGGGTGAGGTCGAGCAGGTGGATCGCCCGGCCCTCGTACACCCAGTCGTGGACGAGCGTCGTGCCGGTCGCGCAGGCCGCGATGACGACGAAGAACGGCAGGTTGTCGATGTTGAGCCCCGGGAACGGCATCGCGTGGATCTTGTCGATCGGAGCGTGCAGCTCGGACGGGTGCACCGTGATGTCGACCAGGCGGGTCCGGCCGTTGGCGGCGTCGTACTCCTCGGAGACGTCGAAGCGGAGGCCCATCTCGGCGAGGGTCGCGAGCTCGATCTCGAGGAACTCGATGGGGGCACGCGTCACGGTGAGCGTCGAGCCGGTGACGATGCCTGCGGTGAGGAGGCTCATCGCCTCGACCGGGTCCTCGCTCGGCCAGTAGTCCACGACCTCGTCGATGACGCTGCGGCCGGTGATGCGGAGCGTGGTGGTGCCGATGCCCTCGACCTGCACGCCCAGGAGCTCCAGGAAGAAGCAGAGGTCCTGCACCATGTAGTTCGGGCTGGCGTTGCGGATCGTCGTGACGCCGTCGCGGGCGGCCGCGGCGAGGATCGCGTTCTCGGTGACGGTGTCGCCGCGCTCGGTGAGGACGATCGACTTCGTCGGGACGTCCTTGTTCGCCACGTCGACCTCGTACCAGCCGTTGGTGGCCTCGACGTCGACCCCGAACGGACGGAGTGCGATGAGGTGCGGCTCGACCGTGCGGGTGCCGAGGTCGCAGCCGCCGGCGTAGGGCAGGCGGAAGGCGTCGAACCGACCGCTGAGCGGGCCGAGGAACATGAGCACGCTGCGGGTGCGGCGAGCGGCGTCGGCGTCGATGGCGTCGAGGCGGAGGTCCGACGGGGCGACGATCTCGAGCACCTCGCCGTCCTCCGACCACGTGACGCTCGCGCCGAGGCTCCGGAGGACGTCGATGATGCGGTCGACCTCGACGATGCGCGCGACCTTGTGCAGCCGGGTGACGCCGCGGTTGAGGAGCGAGGCGCAGAGGAGTGCGACGGCGGCGTTCTTCGACGAGTTCACCGCGATGGAGCCGCTGAGCTTGCGGCCACCCTGCACGCGGAGGTGCGCGCGTTGCGGGGCCCCGCCGATCGACACGATCTGCTGGTCGAGGGCGTCGCTGATGCGCGTGAGCATCTCGAGGCTGAGGTTCTGCCCGCCCTGCTCGATGCGGTTGATGGCGCTCTGGCTCGTGCCGACCCGTTCGGCGAGCTGCGCCTGGGTCATGCCGCGGCCCTTGCGGGCACCGCGGATCAGCGCGCCGACCTCACGGAGGGGTGCTGCGGTGGTCTGGGGAGCGACGAGGGTGGTGTCGGTCATGAACGGCACGCTAACACGCTCGTGAGATAAAACGGGTGACATCTGCGTCCGAACTCCCAGGAACGGATCGGGAATACACCGTTTGTGAGAAGTCAACCTCGGTGCAGGTCGCCGCGGACGATCGAGTCGCCCGAGTGCTCCGGGTTGCCGTCGTCGCGCTCGGCGGAGACGTCGACCACCGGGTACCTCGCAAGGTCCATGTCCGCCGGCACGGTGAACCGGCCGCGGTCGCCGTCGAGGAAGCCGACACTCACGAGGCCCTTGAGGTCTGACTGCATCATCCAGACCTCCCGGAGCGTGCCGGAGTCCGAAGCGTCGCGGTCGCCGCTGACGTCGACCACGAGGGTGAGTCGTCCGTCCCGGGCGCGTTCGAGTTCCGCGGTCCCGCGAGCGCCACCCCAGTCGGGGAGCGCGTCGAGGGTCGCCCGCGCGACCACGATCTCGGTGCTGCCGGTGCCGGGGACGGCCCCGGTGACCACGCCGATGCCGACCAGGAGCGCGAGCACGCCGATGCCAGCCGCGAGGACGCCGGCGACCGTCCGACGACGTCGGCGCACCGCGGCGGTGCCCCGACGGTCACGTCGGCCGGCGGGGCGGACGGCCGCCGGCACGGGGTCGACGGGTTGCGTGGGGGTGGCGGGCCGCGCCGGCGAGGAGGGCTCGACCCGTGCCTCCAGGTCGTCCTCTGCCCGCTCCGAGCGCACGGTCGCAGCGATGCGGTCCCAGACCCGCTCCGGGGGCGCGACGAGGTCCACACCCGCCGCCGAGCGGGTGACGGCCGCGACGCGCTGGAGGTCCGCGACCTCGGCGCGGCACCGGGCGCACTCGGCGAGGTGTGCTGCGACCTCGTCGTCCGCCACCACGTCGGTGACCGCGAGCATCGCCAGCGTCTCGTCGTCCACGTGCTTCACTCGATCACCTCCAGACGTGTTCGGAGCCGAGCCAGACTCCGATGGATGTGGCTCTTGACGGTGCCGAGGGGGATCTGCAGCCGCTCCGCGATCTCACGATGGCTGAGGTCTTCGTAGAAGGCCAATCGCATGACGCGTCGCGGCTCGTCGTCGAGGCGGTCGAGCTCCCCGGCGACGAGTGCACGTTCGGCCAGGTCGAAGGGTGACTCGGGCGCCACGGCGGTCTCCTCGACGACCGTCGGGTCGGTGGTGGGGGCCTGACGGGCGCGCTCGGCCAGCGCGTCGGCGATGCAGTTCCGGGTGATGCCGACGAGCCACGCACCGAGCGGTCCACGTGCGGGGTCGAAGCTCCCCGACCGCCGCCAGGCCTTGACGAAGACCTGCTGCGTGACGTCCTCCGCGGCCATCGGGTCGCGCAGTGCCCGGAGTGCCAGGGTGTGCACGAGCGGCGACCACCGGTCGTACACGGCACGCAGGGCCGCCTCGCCCCCGGCGCTGAAGGCGTCGGAGAGCTCGCCGTCGTCGGGGAGGGTGGTCGTCACGTGGTCCTGTCGTCGGGGCGGTCGACTGCGACCGTGCCTCGATCGTAGGGGTACCGCGGGGGCGGCGTCCGTCGGGCACACGATCGTGTCTCCCGGGTCATGACACCGGCGTCGCGGTGATGACGAGGTTGCTCTCGTAGTGGTGGGTCTGCGCGTCGAACACGCCGCCGCAGGTGACGAGCACGAGTCGCCGGTCGCCGTCGGTGCGGAAGATGCGGTCCCAGGGGAGACCGCGCTTCTCGAGCAGTGACCTCGAGTCGATCCGCCAACGGGTCTCGGCGCCGGCCGTGTCCGTGATCGTGATGGTGCGACCGTCCGGCACGTCCCGGAGGTGGGCGAACGGGCCGATCCCGTAGCCGATCGCATCGACGTGGGCGGCGAGGACCACCGTGCCCTGGGCTGAGGCCGGAGCGGCGCCGTACCGGTACCAGCCGGCGACGGCCGGGTCCGGCGGCAGCGCCATGGCACCCTGGTCGTCGACGCCCTCCGGGCGGACCGCCGCGGTGACGCCGGCCCAGTCGACGCTGACCCGGGCGGGTGCCGCGGCTTCCGGAGCGACCGGGGGGACGGTCGCGGACTGCTGCGGCACCGCCGTCGAGAACGCCGCCGGAGGGGGTGTCGGCGTGCTCGAGGGGGCGAGGG
>NZ_LDQC01000079.1 GCF_001475545.1 Curtobacterium luteum
TCCCCGCACCACGTCCTGGAGGTCACCGACCGATGTCGTCCCCCGCACCGACCCGAACGCGCTCCGCCCGCCCCGCGATCCTCGCCGCCGCCCTCAGCGGCGTGCTCCTCCTCTCCGCCTGCTCCGCCACGTCCACCGCCTCCAGCGGGTCCGCGGACGACTCGGCCGGCGTCACCCACGCGACCGCCCAGATCAAGGCCGCGAGCGTCGACCCCGAGTTCACCTTCGAGGGCAAGCCCTTCGACCTGTCGGGGATCGCGGGCAAGACCATCTTCAACATCCCGAACTCCTCCGCCGTCCCCTTCATCGTCTCCGTCGACGAGGCCGGCGAGAAGCTCGCCGAGCAGTACGGGGCGAAGTGGGTCGAGTACACGAACCAGGGCACGCCGACCGAGCAGTCGGCCGGGATCGACCAGGCGATCAGCCGGAAGGCCGACATCATCGTCCTCGCGCAGGGCGTCAACGGTGAGCTCATCGTCCCGGCGCTGAAGCGTGCGAAGGCGGCGGGCATCCCGGTGCTGATCAGCCACACGTACCAGACGGGCGAATCGCTCCCGTCGCAGCTCCAGCCGCTCGTCGCCGCACAGGTCACCGCTCCGTTCCACGAGGCCGCGAAGCTCAACGCCGACTGGGCCATCAAGGAGACGAAGGGCAAGGGCGACGTCCTCATCATCACGTCGTCCGAGGTCCCACCGTCCGACGGGATCGTGAAGGCGATGCAGGAGGAGTTCGACCAGCACTGCTCCGGCTGCAAGGTCAAGGTGACGAACGTCCCGGTCGCCGACTGGGCCACGAAGATCTCGTCGACCGTGCAGTCCGCGATCCAGTCGGACCCGAACCTCGACTACGTCCTGCCGATCTACGACTCGATGGCGCTCTTCGTCGAGGCCGGGGTCACGGCGGCGGGCAAGACCGGTCAGGTGCACACGTCCTCGTACAACGGGACGCCCGCGGTCATGAAGATCCTGCAGCAGGGGAACGTCATGACGATGGACATCGGCGAGAACATGGAGTGGCTGGCCTACGCCACCATCGACCAGGCCGGCCGCGTGCTCACCGACACCCCGATCATCGAGGACGGCAACGAGGAGACACCCCTCAAGGTCTTCACGAAGGAGAACGTCGACGAGGCCGGCACGCCGCCGGCCCCGAGCAAGGGCTACGGCGACGCCTACAAGACCGGGTACGAGAAGATCTGGGGCGCGGCGAAGTGACCGACACCCGGGAGGCACGGCTCGGCCCCGCAGCATCCGCTGCGGTCGCCGGGGCCGGAGCGGACAGCGCACCGGTGCTCCGCATCAGCGGACTCACCAAGCGGTTCGGCGGGCTCACCGCGCTCGACGACGTCGAGCTGGAGGTCCGGCCGGGCCAGGTCCACGCCCTGCTCGGCGAGAACGGCTCCGGCAAGTCGACCCTGATCAAGATCCTGTCCGGCACCTACGCGCCGGACCCAGGAGCGACGATCGAGGTCCGTGGCGCCCGACTGCCGCTCCCGGTGCCTCCCGGGTACTTCCGTCGCGTCGGCATCAGCTTCGTCCACCAGGACCTCGCCCTCGTGCCGTCGCTCGGGGTCACCGAGAACCTGCGGCTGGCGACCGTCGTCGCCGGACACGGGCCGTTCGTCCGGTGGCGCTCGGAGCACCGTTCCGCAGCCGAGCTGTTCGCCCGGTACGGCGTGAACATCGACCCCCGCGCCCGGATCGAGCAGCTCACCGACACGCAGAAGGCGCTCGTGGCGATCCTCCGGGCCGTCGCCGAGCTCGGGGACGAACGGGCACTCATCGTGCTCGACGAACCGACCGTCTTCCTGCCGAAGGAGGACGCGGACCTGCTCTTCCGCGTCGTGAAGGACCTCGTGTCCGACGGCCGCACCTCGGCGTTGCTCGTGTCGCACGACATGGCCGAGGTCCTCGAGCACGCCGACCGCGTGACGGTCCTCCGCGCCGGACGGGTCCAGGCGCACCGCGACACCGCGGACACGACCGCGGACGAGCTCGTCTCGCTCATCGTGGGCCGCGGCCTCGAGGCCCCGGTCGCCCGACGGCACCGTCCGGCCACCACGGGCGACGCCGTCGTCCGGGTGCGGGACCTCCGTGTCGGCGTCGTCGACGGGCTGTCGTTCGACGTCGCCGACGGCGAGGTCGTCGGCGTCACCGGGCTCGCCGGCTCCGGCGTCGAGGACGTCCTGCCCGGCCTGTACGGCGCGCGGTCCGCGACCGGGTCGCTCGTCGTGCACGACGTCGACACCGACCTCGCCCGCGCGACCCCGGCGGCGTCGATCGGCCGCGGCGTCGTCTACGTCCCGGCCGACCGCAAGCGGGAGGGCGGGGCACTGACCCTGTCCGTCGAGCAGAACGTGACGCTGCCCGTCCTCGGGAAGCTCCGCGGACTCCTCGGCCTCTCCCCCGCCCGCGAGCGGTCGCACGTCGAGGGCCTCGTCCGCGACTGGGACGTCCGCCCCGCCGACCCCGCCGCGCTCTTCGGCACCCTGTCCGGCGGCAACCAGCAGAAGGCCGTCCTCGCCAAGTGGATGCAGGACGACCCACGGCTCGTGCTGCTGCAGGAGCCGACGCAGGGCATCGACGTCGGCGCCCGCGCCGCCATCTTCGCCATGCTCCGGAAGACCGCCGAGCAGGGCGTCCCGATCGTCTGCGCCTCGACCGACTACGACCAGCTCGCCCAGATGTGCGACCGGGTCGTCGTCCTCGCCCACGGCCGCGTCCACGACGTGCTCACCGGCGACCGCATCGACCGTGACGTGATCGCCGCGGCGGTCGTCGCCAGCCTGGTCGACCCGCCGACCCCCACCCCCGTCGACTCCTCCCGACTCAAGGAGAACGCCTGATGTCCACCACCGCCGACAAGGTCCTCGAGACCTCCGTCATCCGTGCAGCACGCCCGCGCTTCTCGTGGGGGCACACCGAGCGGTACGCGCTGCTCGGTGCCTGGCTCGTCATCGTCATCGCGTTCAGCGTGGCGCTCCCCGACACCTACCCGACGCTCGGCAACCTGCAGAACATCCTCGGGTCACAGTCGGTGCTGCTCATCCTCGCGCTGGGCTTCCTGTTCCCCCTGACCGCCGGCGAGTTCGACCTGTCCGGCGCGTCCACCATGTCGCTCTCGGCGATGACCATCGCCGTCCTCAACGCCAAGATGGACGTCCCGCTCCTGCCGGCGATCGCCGTCGGGCTCGTGATCGGCGTCGTCGTCGGCCTCGTCAACGGCCTGCTGACGGTCGCGTTCCGGATCGACTCGTTCATCGTCACCCTCGGCACGTCGACGTTCATGATCGGGATCGTCCAGTGGATGAGCGCGTCGTCGTCGGTCACCGGCGTCGACGCCGCGCTCGTGAACGCCACGGTCGGCTGGCGCGGGCTCGCGGGGCTGCCGCTCGCGTTCGTGTACGGCCTCATCGCGACGATCGTCGTGCTCGTCGTCCTGAGCGCGACGCCCGTCGGACGCCGCCTGCTCTTCGTCGGGACCGGCCGCGCCGTCGCCGAACTCTCGGGCCTGAACGTCCGCCGCCTCCGGGTCGGCGCGTTCGTCGGCGCGGGCTTCACCGCCGCGGTCGCCGGGGTCGTCTACGCCGGCACCCTCGGCGGCGCGGACCCGTCGAGCGGGCAGTCGTTCCTGCTCCCCGCGTTCGCCGCCTGCTACCTCGGTGCGACGGCGATCATCCCCGGCCGGTTCAACGCGATCGGCACGTTCATCGCCGTGTACTTCCTGTTCTCCGGCGTCGTCGGCCTGCAGATGCTCGGCGCCGACAACTTCGTGCAGCAGCTCTTCTACGGCGGCGCACTCATCGTGGCCGTCGCCGTGTCGCAGACGATCCGCCGTCACGCCGTCGCGAGCGCCGCCAAGGCCGCCGCGAAGCAGTCCTGACCCTCCACCACACACAGAAAGCGAGTCCCCCATGGACATCGGAGTCTTCATCCCGATCGGCAGCAACGGCTGGCTCATCTCGACCACCTCGCCGCAGTACAAGCCGTCGTTCGACCTCAACCTCGAGATCGTTCAGAAGGCGGAGGCGTACGGCTTCGACTTCGCCCTGTCGATGATCAAGCTGCGCGGCTTCGGCGGGCCGAGCGGGTTCTGGGACGAGAACCTCGAGTCGTTCACCCTGATGGCCGGTCTCGCTGCTCGCACCGAGCGGATCCGGCTCTTCGCGACCACGGCGGTGCTGACCATCCCGCCAGCGATCGCCGCGCGCATGGCCGCGACCGTCGACTCGATCTCGCACGGCCGCTTCGGGCTGAACCTCGTCGCCGGGTGGCAGAAGGCGGAGTACGACCAGATGGGCCTGTGGCCGGGCGACGAGGTGCACTTCAAGCGCCGCTACGCCTACCAGACCGAGTACATGCAGGTCATGAAGGAGCTGTGGGAGACCGGCCGGAGCGACTTCCGGGGCGAGTACTTCCAGATGGACGACTGCCGGATGCTGCCGAAGCCGACCGCGCACATCCCGATCGTCTCGGCCGGGCAGTCGTCCCAGGGCATGGCGTTCGCCGCCGAGTACTCGGACTACAACTTCTCGATGGGTGTCGGCGTGAACACCCCGACCGCTTACGCCGAGCAGAACAAGGCGCTCCTCGAGGCCCGCGAGAAGACCGGCCGTGACGTCGGCTCCTACGTCCTCTTCATGGTGATCGCCGCCGAGACCGACGAGGCGGCGCAGGAGAAGTGGCAGCGGTACAGCGACGGCGTGGACGTCGAGGCCATCGCGTGGATGACCGGCCAGGCCCTCACCGACACCAACGGCGAGGACGGCAACACCGCCAAGCGCATCTCGCTGCCCGAGGGCGCCGTGAACATGAACATGGGCACGCTCGTCGGGTCCTACGAGCACGTCGCCGCGATGCTCGACGAGGCCGCCGACGTCGAGGGGACGAAGGGCATCATGCTCGTGTTCGACGACTTCCTGCAGGGCATGGACGAGTTCGGCACCCGCATCCAGCCCCTCATGCGCACCCGCGAGGGCGTGGCCTCGGTCGCACCGAGCGCGGTCACCGCGTGACCGCCGCAGCGAGCGGCCCGGTCATCGAGGTCGCGGTCGTCCAGTCGGGCGAGACCCCCGCGGACGCCGACGCCGCGCTCGACGAGCTCATCGCGCGCTTCGAGGAGGCAGCGGAGGGCGCCGACCTCGTCGTGTTCCCCGAGCTCGCGACCACCCCGTACTTCTGCGGTGTGGTGAACGACAGCCGGAAGTCCTGGGCGCAGCCCGTCCCCGGTCCGGCCACTGCGCGCTTCGCGGATGCCGCCCGTCGACTCGGCACCGCGGTCGCCTTCGGGCTGTACGAGGACGCCGGTGACGCGCAGTACAACAGCGCCGTCCTCATCGACGCCGACGGGACCGTGGTGCAGGGCACCGACGTGCACGGTGACCGGGTGCCGACGTACCGCAAGACCTCGATCCCGAAGGACGACCTCTCCGACGTCGACGAGAAGCACTACTTCTCCCCCGGTTCCGGGCCGGTCGTGTTCGACGCCCTCGGAACCCGCTTCGGCATGCTCATCTGCTACGACCGGAGCTTCCCGGAGTACTGGCTCGCAGCGCGCGCGGCCGGGGCGGAGGTGATGCTCGTGTTCGTGTCCTCGATGGGCTTCCGCGAGACGCTGTTCACGCAGGAGCTCCAGGTGCGGGCGATGGAGACGCAGACGTGGGTCGTCGCGCCGAACCGCGGCGGGCAGGAGACGCTCGACGGCAAGACCGTCAGCTACTTCGGCCGCTCCTCGGTCGTGACCCCGCGGGGTGCGCTCGTCGTCTCGGCCCCCGCCCACGAGGCCGGCCCGGTCGTCCGCGCCGCGGTCGACGTCGCCGAGGTCGCTGCCGCTCGGCGGGACTTCCCGCTCGGCCGCGACCGACAGCCGGGCGTCTTCCGCTACCTCGCCGACGCGCACGAGGGCTCCGCGCACTCGCGGGCGGTGCCGGTGTGACCGGGGTGACCGCGGCGACGGACGTGTTCACGGTGGTGCGTGGCACGATCGCCCCGGAGCTCGAGCGGGCGCTGGCGGCGAGTCGGGCAGACCCCCTGCCCGCCGCGCCGAACGCCCTCGCCGCGGAGCCCGGGCACAGCCAGGCGCTGTTCACCCGACTCCTCGGCGAGGCACCGAGCCGACCAGCGGCCAGCCGGACGGCGCAGCGCGCTCGTGCAGCCGACACCGCCCGCGCAGCCGACACGGCCCGCGCCGCTGCCGACCCGGCGGGCGCCTCGGTCACCGAGCTCCTCGCGGCCTTCGCCGAGCGATCCACGACCCCCGCCGCCGTCCTCGACGTCCTCGCACCGCTCTGGACGTCCGACGCCGTGTGGTCCGACGCGGTCCTCCGACTCGTCGACGGTGCCCGAGCGGCGGCGGCCGAGTCCACCCGGCGATGGGCGGACGGCTCGGCACGGCCGCTCGAGGGCGTCCCGTTCGCGGTGAAGGACATCATCGACGTCGCGGGCACCGTGGTCACGAGCGGCTCGCTGCAGACCGGCGACCGGATCGCACCGACCGACGCCACCGTGGTCGCGCGACTCCGCGCTGCCGGAGCGATCCCCGTGTTCATGGCCGCCACCACCGAGTTCGCCTGCGGCGGGCCGCACAACGCCCGCTACGGCGCGGTCCGGAACCCCTGGGACGCCGACCGGTGGACGGGCGGGTCGTCCACGGGCTCCGGGTCGGCGCTGGCCGCGCGCATCGTGCCGCTCGCCCTCGGGACCGACACCGGCGGCTCGATCCGCGTCCCGTCGGCGCTGTGCGGCACGACCGGCATCAAGCCCACGTACGGTCTCGTCCCGCGCACCGGCGTCACGAGCCTGTCCTGGACCCTCGACCACGTCGGCCCGATGGCACGGACGGCCGAGGACCTCGCGCTCGTGCTCGACGTCATCGCCGGGGCCGACGCGGAGGACCCGACGGCGCACCCGACCGTGCCCGACCTCACGGCCGATCCCGACCGTGTCGTCGGGATGCGCATCGGCGTCCCCAGGACCTGGTTCACCGAGCGCGTCGACGCCGCGGTCCTCCGGTCGCACGCGGTCGCGATCGACGCCTTCCGCGGGCTCGGCGCGGAGATCGTCCCGATCGAGTTCGACGACCTCGAGGCCGTCGACTCCGAGTGCTGGACCGTGTTCTACGGCGAGCTCGCCGCGAACCAGGAGGCGAACGCGCCGACCGCCGAGCTGTTCGACGACGGCACCCGCGCACGTTTCGACGTCTCCTTCACCCCCACTGCCGCGGACTACCTCCGTGCGCTCCGGCGACGCCCACTCGTCCAGGCGGCGATGGTCGCCCGGATGGACGAGGCCGGGGTCGACGTCGTGCTGACCCCCGGCATCGGTGCGACGGCCCCGCGGCTCGACGACCTGACGATGTCGGTCGACGGTGAGCGGTTCAACCTGCACGAGGTGGTCCCGCGCAACACCCGCCTGTTCGACTACGTCGGGTTCCCCGCGCTGATGATGCCCGCGGGGGTCGCTCCGGACGGGCTGCCCGTCGGCGTGCAGCTCGTCGGGCGCCCCTGGGCGGACGGCACCGTGCTCTCCGCAGCGGTCGCGTTCCAACGGAGTACCGACCACCACCTCCGGGTGCCACCGGCGTCCGCCTCGGGAGGGCCGTACCATCCGTAGCCGCCCCACCGACGAGGGCGCCGCCCGCCGCCGCGCCTGGCAGGTGCTCTGCGCCTCGAGCCTGAGCGTCGTCCTCGTCTTCATCTCCTCGAGCGCCCTGCTCGTCGCGCTCCCCGACGTCAGCGCCGACCTCGACGCGAGCGCACTCCAGTCCAGCTGGGTCCTGCTCAGCTACATGCTCACCACGACGACCCTCATCCTGGTGTTCGGCCGGATCGCGGACCTGGTCGGCCGTCGACGGCTGTACCTCGCGGGCATCCTCGTCTTCCTCGCCGCCTCCCTCGCGTGTGGGTTCGCGCCCGACGCGGCGGTCCTGATCGGTGCCCGGCTCGTCCAGGGCGTCGGCGCCGCCGCGATCGTCACGAACACGACGGCGCTGCTGACGGACGTCTTCCCCGAACCGATCCTGTCGCTCGGCCTCGGGGTCAACGCGACGGTCGCCGCCGTCGGCCAGGTCGTCGGCCCGATCGTCGGCGGGCTCGTCGCCGAGTCGCTCGGGTGGCGCTGGATCTTCCTCGTCGGTGTGCCCGTCTCGCTCGCCGGGCTGCTGTGGTCCGTCCGACTGATCCCCGGGACCACCCGTCCGCGGACCGGGGAGCGGTTCGACCTGCCCGGCGCGCTGCTGTCGATCGCGACCGTCGGGCTGCTCGTCGGCGCCGTGTCGATCGGCGGCTCGTCGGGATGGGGCAGCCCCGGCACCATCGCGACCGCGGCGAGCGCCGTCCTGGTCGGGTGGCTGTTCGTCCGGACGCAACGCCGGGTCGCGCACCCCCTCGTCGACCCGGCGATCTTCCGCGACCGTGCGACCATCACGTTGTTCTCGGCAGCCGGGCTCTGCGCGCTCTCCAGCTACGCGCTCGTGCTCCTCGCCTCCCTGACGTTCCAGGCGGTCTCCGGCAACGACGCGGTCGAGGCCGCCCTCTGGGTGCTGCCGACCCCGATCGGTACGACCGTCGCCGCGGCGAGCGCCGGGGTCCTCGCGCGACGGGTACCCGCGCGGACGCTCTCGACCATCGGCATGCTGCTCATCGCGGTCGGGGCAGCCGTGCTCGCGGCCTCGCTCGCGGACGACGACGCCTACGTGCTGACCGCGGTCGGGCTGGGTGCGGTCGGCGTCGGGACCGGCGTGTTCATGACCCCGAGCACGTCGGCCCTGATGGTCCGGGTGCCGGTGCACCGCCGCGGCATCGCGAACGCGATCCGGTCGGCGCTCCAGAACGCCGGGTTCCTGTTCTCCACCGCGCTCGGGCTCGCGATCGCGACGAGCGGGCTGTCCGCCGCGCAGCAGTCGGCCGCCTACGACGGCAGCCTGCTCGCCCTCTCGCCCAGCGACGTGCGGGCGTTCGTCGACGGCGTCCGGGCCGCGGCCCTCACCTTCGCCGGCTGCGCCGTCCTCGGCGCGCTCATCGTCGCGTTCGGACCCTTCGGACCGCCCGACCGGGAGGCACCGGTACGGCCCGACACGTCCGGTCCCGTCCCCGAGGCGGGTGCGTCGGGATGACCGCGACCACGCACCGGGCAGACGGCCGACACGACGGAGCCGACCCGGGCCTCCAGGCCGACACGACCAGACCACACGACGGGAGCAGGACCGCATGACCGACGACCACGAGGACTACGCGGCGGCCGGGTACACCGGTGCGCTGGAACCCGGACGGCGGGCGGCGCTCGTCGTCGTCGACCCGGTGACCGCCTACGTCGACCCGACCTGCGGGCTGTACGCCGGCGTCGAGGAGCCGGTCGAGCGGATGCGCGAGCTCACGACGGCGGCGCGCGAAGCAGGGGTGCACGTCGCCGTGACGACGATGGCGCTGTCGGCCGACGGCTCGAACGCCGGAGTGTTCTTCCGCAAGGTGCCCGCGCTCACGGCGTACCTGCCGGGCGCGCCGACCGGGGCGTTCATCGCGGGCCTCGCACCGGAGCCGGGCGACACGCTCGTGCCGAAGCAGTACCCGAGCGCGTTCTTCGGGACCTCGCTCGCGGCGGACCTCGTCGCACGCGGTATCGACACGCTCTTCATCGCAGGCCTCTCCACGAGCGGGTGCGTCCGGGCCACCGCCACCGACGCGATGCAGCACGGGTTCGTCCCGATCGTCGTGCGCGAGGCCGTCGGCGACCGGCTGCCGAGCGTGCACGAGGCGAACCTGTTCGACATCGCCGCGAAGATCGGCGAGGTGTGGCCGATGGGCCGCGTGCTCGAGCACTGGAGTGCCGCGTGACCGCCGTCATGCCGACCCGGACCACGGTCCGCGGTCGTCCGCGGGACAGCGGCGTCGACGAAGCCGTGCACGCGGCCTGCACCGCCATCCTCGCGACCGGCGGCCCCGGAGCGGTGACGGTCAGGGCGATCGCGGACGCCGCGGGGGTCGGGGCGGCGACGATCTACCGCCGCTGGTCGAGCAAGGACCTCCTGCTCACCGACACCGTGATCCGGCTGATGGAGGAGTCGATCCCGACCGTCCTCGACGTGCCGATCGACGAGGGGGTCCTGGGACTCACGCGGGGCTGGGTGCACGCCCTCGTCGCGACGCCGGTCGGCCGCGCGCTGCCGATCATCGTCGAGCTCGCCGCGCACGAACCGCGGGTCGCCGAGGCCGTCGCTGCGTGGCACCTCGACCGTCGCGTGCGGGTGAACGCGATGCTCCAGCGGGCGATGGACGCCGGTGAGCTGCGGCCCGACGTCGACCTCGGGATCGCGGTCGACCTGCTCGGCGGGCCCACGTTCTACCGGCGGGTGTTCGTCTCGCTCGACATCCAGGACCCGGACTACGCGGTCCGGCTCGCGCGGGAGTTCCTGCGGTGGGCCGGCTGGACGGGTGACACCGCGACCGTGGGGGTGGCCTCGTGACCGACACCGTGCCCTCGCTCGAACACGACGATTCCGTGACGCGCCGACCGACCCCGCCGTGGACGGACATGGGCGTCGGGGACGTCCGGCCCGGTCACTGGATCGGGTTCAACCGCCGGTCCGACGCCGCGCGGCAGGTCTCGGACCTCATCCGCGCCGACATCGTCGCCGGACGCTTCGTCGGCCCGCTCCCCTACGAGTGGGAACTGCTCGACCTCTACGGGACCACCCGCAACGTCCTCCGTGCGGCACTCACCCTGCTCAAGGAGCAGCGGCTCATCACGCGCGCCCCGCGATCGGGCACGTTCGGTGTGCGGCCGGTCGCCTCGGTGAACCTCGCGCGCACCACCGACGAGGTGACGATCTACGGCGAGACCGCCGGCGGGAGCATCTTCGACTCGCCACGTCTGAGCATCGTGCACCTCTGCGTGCAGCTCGTGCCGGCGCCGGAGACCGTGCGGCGCAACCTCGAGATGGCCGGGGACGCGGCGTACTTCGTCGAGAGCCTCATCTCGTTCGACGGGGAGCCGAGCCGGGTCCGGACGAGCTGGGTGCCGCAGGAGCGGTTCCCCGACCTCGTGTCCGAGCCGCTCGCCGAGTACGTGCCCGACGTGCTCGTCCGGCGCAGCGGGGAACGTCCGGTCGCACGCCGGCTCCTGCTCAGCACGGTGAACGCCGACCAGTGGACCGCCGACCTGCTCGACATCGACCCCGGTCAGGCGATCTTCCACATCGAGCGGCTCATGTGCCGCGCCGACGGCGCACCGGTGGAGTACGGGTTCTCGCGGTACCGGGGCGACCGGGCGGTGATCGACTCCCGGATCGTGTGAGCGGTCTCGACCGCCGGGTGCCCGGCGGGTCGACGCCACGGCGCGGCCGGACGGGAGGCTCGCACCGCGTGAGCAGGTCTGCCCACGCGGTCCGGACCTCCCGTCCGGCGTCCGCGCCCGGTCAGCGGAAGGCGACCAGCGGCCCGCGGTCGACCGCGTGCGGGGTGAGCCGGACGAGTCGGTACTGCGTGTCACCGCGGTACGCGAGGACGACGGTGTGCGCGCCCCAGGTGTACGGGTAGGCACTCGTCCGCGGCGTCGCGGTCGCTGCTGAGAGGACCGCGGACCGGGCGGTTCCGTGCCCGGTCGACTCGTACAGGGCGACCTCGTCCGGGGTGCTCCCGGTGGCGCCGGCGCACGTCGTGTCGACGAGGTAGCCCGTGTGCCCGTCTCCGCGCAGGTCGCCCGTGGCGGTGACGAGCGACGCGAAGTCGCCGCCGCAGAGCTCGAGGCCGGGGTGGCTCGCGCGGTCCACGGCACGGGTCAGACCCCGAACCGAGTCGGTCGACCGGTAGCGGTCCTGGCGACCAGGTGCCGGTGGCTGGGCACTCCGCGCGGCGAGGACGTGCTCGGCGGCGGTGCGGACAGTGGTGTCGTGGGTGGGTGCCGCCTCGGCGGAGGCCGACGTGACGGCCCCGCCGAGGACGGCCACCGCGGCCGCCGACGCGAGGAGCGCTGTGCTGGAGAGCTTCATGGTGGTCTTCCCTTCCGTCCGCGCCAGGCGTTCGCTCGCGTCGGACAGGTGGGACGGTAGGGACCCTGCGTCGCAGGTCTGTGGCGGCAGCGGCGCCGACCAGCGCTCGAGGACGCTCGACCGGCGTCGTTGCCCGCCCGGGTCGTCACCGGATCGTCACAGAGCCGACGGCGCGGGATCGGCGTTCGCTCCGCTCGCGGCAGTACGTTCGGCCTCGGTCGACCGCCGTCCTCCGTGATCGACGAGCGGCCGCTACCCGAGGGAGGGCTCCGTCCAGTGCAGATCCGGTTCACGATGACCGACGACTCGCGGCTGTGGGACTCGCTCGTCGCAGCGAGCCCCGGCGGAACGAGCTTCCACGATCGGTCGTGGCTTCACCTGATGACGGAAGTGCGTGTCGACGTCACGGTCCACGGACGGAGAACAGGTCGCCCGGCTGGCACCCGAGCGCCTCGCACAGGGCCGTCAGCGTCGAGAACCGGATCGCGCGGGCACGGTTGTTCTTGAGTACGGAGAGGTTCACCACCGTCACGCCCACCCGGTCCGCGAGTTCCGTGAGGGTCATGCCCCGTGCGGCGAGCATCTCGTCGAGGTGGCACACGACTGCGTGCCCGTCGTCCTCCGGCGGCATCAGACCAGACCGGCCTGGTCGCGCACCATCCGCTGCGATGCGGTGAGGGCGAACCGGAAGCACGTCACGACGAGGACCCCGAGGTACACCGGCACGAACTGCGGTTCCACGAGCGGCTCCGGGAGGCGGCCGTCCCACCCGAGGGAGGACACGATCCAGTTCCACCCCATGCGCCGGACGAAGTCGGGGAGGAGACCGGCGACGACCGTGGCCAGGACGACCCCGTCGAGGAGCCGCGGCGTCGACCGATCGAAGAGTCCGCCGCGGGCAACACGCCACACGACCACCCCGACGAGTGCGATGAGGGCTGCGACGGCGACGACCTCGACGGCGTCGCCGACCCGGACGTAGGCGAGGGCCGCGCCGGGGACGTCGGCACTGCGGACCTGCATCGAGAACGCGTCCGCACGGACGCCCACCCCACCGGGCGGCTGCAGGACGTCGGACGTCGACGCGGTCCGGAGCGGCACCGTGATCGTCCCCACGCGGAGCGAGTACAGGAGATCGGCGACGTAGGTCCAGCCGATCCAGACGACGCCGATCGCGCACGCGAAGACGTAGGGGAGCCAGGACCGGCTGCCGCGCGGCGGGTCGTACACGGGTGCGGTCATGGTCGGTTCCCCTCGTCACCATCGATTGTCGATAACAACGATAAACGATGGGTCAGGATGCAGCAAGGGTGCGTCAGAGCATCCCGAACGCCGCCTGCACGCCGAGGCTCGTCCCCGCCACGAGCGCCCACAGCACGATGCCGAGCAGCATCGGTCGGAACCCCGCCCGGCGGAGCGCACCGAAGTCCGTCGACACGCCGATCGCGGCGAGCGCCACGGTGATGAGGAACGTTGCCACGGTCGCGAAGCCCGGAGCCGTGGCTGCGGGCAGCACCCCGACGGTCCGGAGCAGCACCACCACGAGGAACCCGATCAGGAACCACGGGACCAACCGGAACACGCGGACGCCCCCGGCGCGACCGGTGTCCTCGCCGACCGCAACCTGCGCGCGGGCGGTGCGCCGCGCCTCCAGGCCGGCCAGTCCGACCACGATCGGGATGATCATGAGCGTCCGGACGAGCTTGACGACGACCGCGGTGTCGGTCGCCTGGCGACCGTAGACCGTCGCGGTCGCGACGACCGACGAGGTGTCGTTGACGGCGGTTCCCGCGAAGACGCCGAAGGCGTGCTGCGACAGGCCCAGCGCGTGCCCGAGCAGCGGGAAGAGGAACACGGCGGCGATGTTGCAGAGGAAGATCGTCGACATCGCGTACGCGACGTCCGCTCCGACCGCACCGATGACCGGGGTCACCGCGGCGATCGCGGAGGCGCCGCAGATGCCGGTGCCGACGCCGATCAGGGTCCGGAGCGTCGACGACACCCGGAGCGCGCGACCGATCAGCCATGCACCGACCAGGCACACGACGAGCGTGGTGAGCATCACCGGCAGCGTCTCGGCGCCGATGCGCAGGACCGCCCCGATCGAGAGCTGTGCACCGAGCAGGACCACAGCGGCCTGCAGGACGCGGCTCGATGCGAACTTGACCCCGGGGGCCAGGGGGCCGAGCGCCCCGTCGGTCCGACGGCGGACGAGCCAGCCGACGAGGGTGCCGAGCACGACCGCCGGCACCGGTCCGCCGACGACGGGCACCAGGGCGCCGACGACGGTCGCGACGATGCCGACGGCGAGGGCGACGGCGATGCCAGGCAGGGCGGGCCGGACCGTGGAGAGGGGCGCTGACACCGTCCCAGCATGGCCCTGCGCGCGCGGACTCGCCAAGAGCGTGTCGTCGCGGCACCGCACCGGCGGGTTGCGGCGGAGGTGGCGGGGGTCCCGCACGAGACTCGGGCTCGGCGACGTCCCCACCATGGTCCGCACCGCGCGGAACCGCACGGATCGCGCCCGGGTCGTGACGTCCTGTGCGTCCTCGACGTATCCTTGGTCTCCGGAAGCAACGGCGGTTCCGCGTCCCCACCCTGATCCCTCCAGCACGAAGAGCTTCCCGTGTCCGAACACCGCATCGAGTACGTCGCCCGCGACCGCACGGGCATCACCGCCGTCGTCACGACCACGAGCGTCATCGACGTCGACACCGTGATCCGCAACATCAGCGCCGGTCACTCCGGGTACTACGTCGCCCGCAACTGGAAGCGCACACCGGTCCGGAGCCTCACGTCGTTCGGCGGGGCGTACCTCTTCGCGAACTGGGACGGCTCGAAGCGGAACATGCTGCACGACCTGGCGTTCCCGAACCAGACGCGCGCGGTGCCGCTCACGGTCCGGCGCCCGTCGCGGTTCCGCGAAGCCGTGGCAGCCCTGCTCGGCCGTCGCTGACGCCCGTCGCTCGCCTCGCCCCGCCCTCGGGAACACGACGGGAGGCCCGGGTCACGTGAGCTGACCTGCTCGCGCGTCCCGGGCCTCCCGTCGGTCCGTCGGCGTCGTCAGACGTCGCGCGTCCGTGCCGCGGCGAGCGCGATGGCGCCGATGACGACGACCTCGCCCGCGAGGACCCCGAAGCCACCCCAGCCGTCCAGGTGCAGGCCGTCACCCTGCGGCGGACCCGAGTCGAACGTGTACAGCTGCGCTCCCGCCGAGGACGGCAGGAACTCCGACAGGTCGGCAATCCACTGCTGGTTCGTCAGCCCGGCGAACACACTGACGATGATCGGCAGGACGAGCAGGATGCCGAGCGTGATCGCGATGCCGCCAGCGCTGGACTTCACGAGCAGCCCGATGCCGAACGCCAGGAGCGCGACGAGGGTCACGTAGACCGACGACCCGAGGATCGGCATGAACACCGCGGGGTCGGCGAGGTCCGGCCGGATGTCCCGACCTGCCTGCAGCGCAGCGGAGATCGCGACGCCGATCCACGTGGACACGGCGCTGACCACGAAGGTCGTCAGCGCGAGCACGAACGCCTTGGCGAGCACGGCGCCGGTGCGTCCGGGGTCCGCGGTGAAGGTCGACCGGATCTGCCCGGTGCCGTACTCCCCCGTGATGATCAGGACGCCGAGCACGCCGACGACGAGCGCGGTGAGCGACACGCTGGCGGTCCCGATCGTCACGATGAGCTGGTTCGCCGCCGTCGCGGGTGCTCCTCGCGGGACGCCGGTGTCGACGACCCCGAGGAGGTACGCCATCGCGAGCGTCAGCACGACGACGATGGCGTAGCACCAGACGGTCGACCGGACACTGCGCAGCTTGATCCACTCGCTCCGGATCAGCCGCGGGAAGGAGAGGCTCGTGGAGCGGGGCATGGTGACGGCGCTCATCGGACGCCCTCCGATCGGTACTCGACGTCGTCGCGGGTGAGCGCCATGTACGCCTCCTCGAGGCTGGCGCCCATCGGGGTGAGCTCGTGGATCGGTGCGCCGACCTGTGCGGCGACGTCACCGATGCGCTGCGCGTCGGGGCCGACGACCACGAAGGCGCCGTCCTCACGCGGGGTGATGGCGGACGCCGCAGAGCCGATCGCGCCGAACAGCTGGTCGGGGGCGGGCGTGCGGACGAGCACCCGGCTGCCGCCGCCGTCCTGACCGCCGGCGACGAACTCGGCGATCGGGGCATCGGCGAGCACCCGGCCGCGACCGAGCACGACGACGCGGTCGGCGGTCTGCGCCATCTCGCTCATGAGGTGGCTGGACAGGAACACGGTGCGACCGTCGGCGGCCATGCGGCGGGCGAGCTGTCGGACCCAGAGGACGCCATCGGGGTCGAGGCCGTTGACCGGCTCGTCGAGGATGAGGGTCTTCGGGTCGCCGAGCAGGGCCGCCGCGATGCCGAGGCGCTGCCCCATGCCGAGGGAGAACCCGCCGACGCGCTTCTTCGCGACCGCGTCGAGGCCGGTCATCTCGATGACCTCGTGCACCCGGGCCTTCGGGATGCCGTGCGTCGCCGCGAGTGCGAGCAGGTGGTTGTACGCGCTGCGCCCGGAGTGCACCGCCTTGGCCTCGAGCAGCGCCCCGACCTGCCGGAGCGGGTCGGAGAAGCTCCGGTAGGGCGCGCCGTTGACGATCGCCCTCCCCGAGGTGGGGCGGTCGAGCCCCATGATCATGCGCATCGTCGTGGACTTGCCCGCGCCGTTCGGCCCGAGGAAGCCGGTGACGCTCCCGGGTCGGACGACGAACGAGACGTCGTTCACGGCGATCTTCTGGCCGTAGTGCTTGGTGAGGTGCTCGACTTCGATCACGCAGCCAACGCTAGGGGGACGTCCAGGCGGCGCGCGTCCCCCGCGCGACGGAGATGCGGCCGTCCCGGTACGCCCCCAGAAGGAGGGACGGGAGTCCACGGAGCGCAATGCGTCGAACCGGATCCACAGGCAACGTGCAGGCTGGACCGGCACAGCGCCCCGGATCGTGGCGGAACAGCATCCGGAACTCCGGAAGACCTCACGGGTCGCTCCAAACCACCGGATCGCCCGCTCCGAAGACACTGTGCGACTGGGACAGTTCCGTGGCGATCTCCGCCCCGGGCCCATCGAGTTCGAGCCCACCGTTCGGAAGGACCGCACCATGACCGCACACACCTCCCCCGCCCGCACCGGCTTCGCCGCCACGCTGACCCAGAAGGTCGCGCTGCTCTTCGGCGTCGTGTTCCTCCTCGTCGGCATCGCCGGCTTCATCCCCGGCCTGACGATGGACATGGGCTCGATGTCGATGGCCGGCCACGGCTCGATGGCGCTGCTCGTCGGCGTCTTCCAGGTGTCCGTCCTGCACAACATCGTGCACCTGCTCTTCGGCGTCGTCGGTGTCATCGCCGCGCGCTCGCACGTCGGCTCGCGCAACTACCTCGTCATCGGCGGCATCGTCTACTTCGTCGTCTTCATCTACGGCCTGTTCACGGCAGGCATGGCGACCGGCGCGAACTTCGTGCCGCTGAACAGCGCGGACAACGTCCTGCACCTCATCCTCGCGGTCGCGATGGTCGTCCTCGGCCTCGTCGTCCCGCGCATCGGCGCGCGCACCGCGCGCTGACGTCGTCGGGCGGGCCGGGTGACCGGCCCGCCCTGCGGTCACCGGGGATCAGGGGTGACCACACGACGGCCTGGAGGCCCGGTACCAGCTGGTACCGGGCCTCCGGTGCGTCAGACGGTCGCGTCGGCCGCAGGGCGGACGCGCATCAGCCATCGCGGTCCTCGGAGCGACACGAACGTGTCCGGTGCCTCGTGACCAGCGAAGCGAAGAGCAGCGCGACCACCCCCAGCGTGATGATCGAGAGCGCCGCTGTGACCAGCCCGGCCGTTCGAGGACTGTCACGCGGCTCGAGGAAGCACGCGACACCGACCATGACCAGTCCGATGAGGGCGCAGACCCCGCTCAGAGCGAGGAGCCCGAGCCGGAGCCAGCGAGTCCTGTCCGGACTCGTTCGGTCGTTCACTGGCCGTTGCACCAGACGACCGGCCCGGGCGGGATGTTGTGGATGGCGACCCCTCGGCCCTTCGCGGAACACGAGGTCAACACTCCGCCCGCGATCGCGAGCCCGCCAGCGAGCGCATCCGCGGCAGCGGCTCCGAGGCCAGTGGCCGCGGTGACGATGCCGACGAGCGTTGCCCCGCCGGCTCCGGCGCCGATCGCTCCGAGCAGCCGCGTCGTGTTGCAGGAGTTGAGGTAGATGTTCAGCTGGATTCCCGTGTAATCCCATCGATTCCGGCCGGAGCACGCGCGAGCCACATCGGCAGAGAGCTGGACTTTCTTCACCAAGGCCTCGTCCACCGTCGCGTTTTCCACCCGGCCGCCCGCAATCACCCAGCCCGTGGCGAAATCATCGATGTCGGACGCGTCGGCCCCAGCGGCACGCGCAGCCGCCCCGTCGAACAACCGAGCGGCAGTGGAAACCCCTGCCTCGAGTCCATGACGAGCCGGTGTCGGCCCGGCAGAGGATGCCGACGCCGGAGCGGCTGGCAGCATGGCCGCCCCAAACGCGCAGACAGCGACCAGACCGAGGGTCGATCGATTCACGGAACGAGTGAGTGACGTCATCGTCTCCCCATCATGTAAGGTACAGAATTCTGAAACACTAGCACTCCGGAACGGAGTGAGCGACCAGTCAGGCGCTCTCGGTTCCGTGACCACACGACGGCCTGAGGCCCGGTACCAGCTGGTACCGGGCCTCCGGTGCGTCAGGTGGTCGCGTGGGGCCGCGGGGCGGACGGACGCGCCAGCGCTCGGACCTCAGCCGTCGCGACGGTCGTCGCGGCGTGAGCGCGTCCTCCGGAAGCGCTTGCCCGTCTCCTCGTCGACCGCGATGCTGCCGGTCGGCAGGTTCGACATGTCCGGCGCGATGACGGTCGGCTCACGGCCGGAGTCCGGCAGACCCATCGTCGGGAGGCCCTCGGGGGTGTCGAGCACGAGCACGGGGGTCCGCGCCGTGAGCGTCCGTCCCGCGAAGAAGTCGGGGGACCGCACCCACCAGACGACCATGAGCACGACGCCGATCAGGATCGCCCCGATCCCGACGACCGCGACGGCGCCGATGCCGAGGATGGTGACGTCGTGTCCCGCGTCGTCCTGCAGCCAGTCCGGCTGGGCGAACTGCACGAGTCCGTAGACGAACGTCACCGCGAGCGTGACGCCACCGGCCAGCGGCACGAGTCCGCGCATGACCGCATTCCGGACGCTCGAGAGCAGCGAACGGCGGTACACCCAGACGCACGCGAAGCCCGTGAGGCCGTAGTAGAAGGCGATCATCAGGCCGACCGAGCCGATGAGGGCGGTGAGCAGGTTCGTCGAGATGACGGTGAAGAGCACGTAGAACCCGATCGATGCGAGCCCCATCCCGATCGTCGACCACGTGGGCGTGAGGAACCGCTTGTGGATCCGGGCGAACTGGGTCGGCAGCGCCTTGTACGCCGCCATCGAGAGCGCGGTGCGGGCCGTCGGCAGGATCGTCGTCTGCGTGGACGCCGACGCGGATGTCAGGATCGAGAACGCCAGCAGCGCCATCGCCGCATGGCCGATGAAGGAGTCGCCGAAGAGCGTCGGGCCGATCGCGGAGAACACGTCGTCGGCGTTCGTCTGTGAGCCGAGACCGATGCCCTTCGTGCCGACACCGGCGAACGCGATCGCGGCGATGGACACCAGCGCGTAGATGACGAGCAGCAGCACGGTGCTGATGACGGCTGCGCGACCCGGGGTCTTCTCGGGGTCCTTCGTCTCCTCGTTGAGGGACACCGCGGTGTCCCACCCCCAGTAGATGAAGATCGCGGTGAGCATGGCGGGGGCGATGACCGATCCGAAGTCCATGCCGCTCGGCCAGAGCCAGCTGAGCGACGGGGTGATCGACCCGTCGACGCCGTGGCCGGTGCCGACCCGGATCAGGGCGACGCTGGCGAACATGACGAGGACCAGCACCTCGACACCGAGGAGCACGTACTGGAGCCGAGCAGAGACCTCGACGCCGACGTAGCAGATGAACGTCATCACGGCGATCCAGAGCACGCCTGCCACCGTCGACCAGAGGGTGCTGCTCCCGAGCGCGCTGATCGCGGGGTCGTTCGTCATGACACCGACGAAGGTGTACCCGTAGGAGCCGGCGATCTGCGCGAGGTTCGCCATGACGATGATGTCCGCGGCGATGATGCCCCAGCCGCCGAGCCACCCCGTGACGGCGCCGAAGGCCCGGGTCGCCCACGTGAAGGTCGTGCCGCAGTCCGGGTCCTCCTTGTTGAGCTCCTGGTAGGCGACCGCGATCATCCACATCGGGATGAACGCGAGCAGCATGATCGCCGGAGCCTTGACCCCGGCGAGCAGTGCTCCGCCGCTCGCGACCACCAGGCCGAGGCTCGCGGCGAGGCTGTACGCCGGCGCAGTGGACGAGATGCCCATCACGACGCTGCCGAACAGGCCGAGCGCGCCTGTCCGCAGACCCTTGTCGACCGCCGCCGTGTCGGTGGCCGCAGTCACCACTCCGCCGTCCCGCATGACCAGCCACCTCTCGGATGCCGTGCGACGGATTCCGTCGCGGATGTTCCACTGCACCGTGGATCCGAGCACCGAAACTAGCGCTTCGCGACGAGATCCGCACTACCCTGTGACGATCGTGATCCGCTACGGAGAGGAGCGCCAGCGTGGACACTGCCCCGTGGGACGTCGTCGTCGTGGGTGCGGGGGTGGCCGGACTCACCGCGGCGCGGCTGCTGCAGGACGCCGGACGTCGGGTCGTCGTGCTCGAGGCGCGCGACCGCGTCGGTGGGCGGGTGCACACCGACCGGAGCGGTGGGCAGGTCACCGACCTCGGGGCGTCCTGGATCCACGGCGTCGACGGCAGCGCGGTCGCGGACGCGGCGCGGGCGTTCGGGCTGCCGACGGTGGAGTTCACCGTGGGCGGCTACCAGGTGGACGGTCGGCCGATCGCCTACCACGCACCGGACGGCCGCCGCATGACGGACGCCGAGGCCGCACGGTTCGCCGACGACGTGCACGCGGTCGACCGGAGCCTCGCGGACGTGATCGCTGCCTCCGGTCCGACGGACTCCTACCGCGCGGTCGTCGAACGGGCGGTGGCTGCGCAGGGGTGGGACGCCGACCGTGCCGAGCGGGTCCGTGAGCACCTCGAGCACCGCAGCGAGGAGCAGTACGGCGTGTCCGCGGACGAGCTCGCAGCGCACGGCCTCGACGACGACACCATCGAGGGCGACGAGGTCGTGTTCCCGCACGGGTACGACGAGCTGCCGGCGCACCTCGCAGAGGGCCTCGACATCCGGCTCGGGCACGCCGTCACCGCGGTGTCGCGGGGCGCTGGAGGGGTCGTCGTGACGACTGCCGACGACCCGACTGCGATGCCGTTCGCCGGGGGCGCCGCGATCGTGACCGTCCCCGTCGGGGTGCTGCAGGCCGGGACGATCACGTTCGACCCGGCGCTTCCCGACCGGCACCGCGAAGCCCTCGGCCGCCTGCGGATGAACGCCTTCGAGAAGGTCGTCCTGCGGTTCCCGGAGCGGTTCTGGGACGAGGACGTGTACGCGGTCCGACAGCTCGGGCCGTCGGGGCGGTGGTGGCACTCCTGGTACGACTTGACCCGGATCGACGGCGAGCCGACGCTGTTGACGTTCGCCGCGGGACCGGCTGGTCGGGCGATCCGAGGATGGACCACCGAACGGGTCGCGGCGTCCGTGCTCGACCAGCTGCGACGGCTGTTCGGCGACCGGGTGGGTGCGCCGACCTCCGTGGTCGTGACCGCATGGCAGGACGACCCCTGGGCGCTCGGGTCCTACGCCCACATGTTGCCGGGGTCGGCCACGGCCGACCACGACGACCTGGCGGAGCCGATCGACGGAGTGCTGCACCTCGCGGGTGAGGCGACGTGGACGGACGACCCGGCGACGGTGGCGGCGGCGCTGTACTCGGGGCACCGCGCGGCGGAGCGGGTACTCGGTCGGCCGGTGCCGATCCAGCGGCTCTGGGCCTGACCGGCGCGCGGTCGCGCTGTCCGGGCGGGCGACCGCCAGCTTCGCCGAGACTCGGTCGGGCGGACAGTTCCGCGGCCCCGGACCCACGAAGGAGTCCGCGGAGCCGAGACTCGGCGCGCGGACCGGCAGGTCGAGCGCCGTGAGCACCAGACGGGAGGCCCTGCTCGCGGTCCGCACGAGGCGGACGTGAGCAGGGCCTCCAGTCCGTGATGGTGGGTCGTCAGACCCCGGCAGCCACCGTGTCGAGCGTGGCAGCGAAGGGATCGAAGTCCTCGGGGAGCGACGCGATCGACGCGACGGTCGACTCGACGTCGACGAACGCGCGGCGCTCGACGGACTCCTCCACGGCGACCATCGTGTCGAGCACGTGGTACCCGACCTCGCCCGTCGCGACGTGCGAGCCGCCACCGCGGATCGCGCGCGCCATGTCGAGCACGCCGAGCCCGCGACCGGCGGACGGCTCCTCGTCGAGGACGGTCTCCCACTCCTGCTCGAACGGGAACGAGACATCGGCACCCAGCGGGCGGGCGATGCGGATCGGGTGCCCGCCGCCGAAGGTGTTCGGGTCCGGCAGGACGATCGTGCCCTCGGTACCGTTCACCTCGAAGACGCCGTGGCGGAACAGCGGGGTGTCGAACGAGAGCAGCGACTGGGCACTGCCGCCCTGCTCGAACGACGTCAGCACGGACAGGTGGGTGGGCACCTCGACCGGGAACTCCTGACCGGCGTTCGGGCCGACCACGAGCTGCCGGGTGTCGCGGGACCTCGAGCCGGTCGCGACGACCGACGCGACCGGGCCGAGCAGGTGCACGAGTGCGGTGAAGTAGTACGGCCCCATGTCGAACAGCGGACCGGCACCCTTCGCGTAGAGGAACGACGCGTTCGGGTGGAACACGTCCGGGCCCTGCCACTGGAAGCTCGTCACCGCGGTGAGCGGGGTGCCGATCGCGCCGGACTCGATCGCCCGCTTGGCCGTCTGCCAGCCGGAGCCGAGGACGGTGTCGGGCGCGATGCCGAGCTCGAGCCCGAGCGACTCCGCGAGTGCCACGAGCCCGGCGGCGGACTCCCGGTCGACACCGATCGGCTTCTCGCTCCAGACGTGCTTGCCGGCGCGGAGGGCGGCGGTCGAGACCTCGACGTGCGTGGCCGGGAGCGTGAGGTTGACGACGATCTCGACGTCCGGGTCCGCGAGGACGTCCTCGCCGGTGCCGGACGCTGCGACGCCCCACTTCGCGGCCAATGCCGCCGCACGCTCGGTGTCGATGTCGCCGATGCGGACGACCTCGACGTCGGGGAACCGTGTGAGGTTCGTGAGGTACTGCTCGCTGATCATGCCGGCGCCGATGAGCCCGACGCCGACCTTCCCGGTGCGAGTCATGCGGAGACCGCTTCGGCGTCGGGCGCGACGGTGTGCAGCGTGGCGTCGAGCCACCGGTAGGACTGTTCGACCCCGTCGAAGATCTCCCCGTCGAAGCCGTCAAACTCGATGACGGCGTACTCGAGCGCGGGTGCCGCGGCGATCGCCTCGGCGAGGCGGACGTCGCCCTGGCCGGCCGGGGTCTGGTCCGTCGGGACCGAGGCGGTGGAGATGCCGTCGTGCATCGGCCCGTCCTTCACGTGCACGGCGACGATCCGGTCCCCGAGCTCCTGGATGAACGGCACGAGGTCGATCCCCGCGGCCGACGCCCAGTAGAGGTCGAGCTCGAGCACGACACGGGGGTCGAGCAGCTCGGCGAGCACCTGGAGCGCGGGCTTGCCGTCGATCCGCGGTCGGAGCTCGTGGTCGTGGTTGTGGTAGCCGACGCGCATGCCGTGCTCGGCGGCCTCGGCGGCCGCCTCGTTCAGCCGGGCGGCGACGCGCTCGACACCCTCGCGGGTGGTCCACTCGTCGGCGCCGACGAACGGGTCGATCACGATCTCGAGACCGAGCTCAGCCGCTGCGGCGAAGGTCTCGGCGTGGGACGGTGCGGTCATCACGGAGCCGTCGGGCAGCGGGATCTCCTGCTGCACGAGGAAGGCGTGACCGGTCTTCGCGGTGATGCCGTGCGCGTCGAACGCCCGCTTGAGTTCGGCGGACCGGCCGACGAACGCGAAGGCCTCGACGGTGTCGAAGCCGATCTCGGCGAGACGGCGGACGCCACCGTCGAGGTCGGGCTCCAGCGCGGCGTTCACCGTGTAGAGCGGCAGGGAGATGGCGGGTGCCATGGTGGGTCCTTTCTGCCCGCGTCGTCGCGGGGCTGGCGGTGACGGCCTGGAGGCGCGACTCGCGTTGCGGACGCGGCTCGCGCCTCCAGGCTGCTGACGCACGAGTGCGTTACTTGACCGACTTGATGGGGAAGATGACGAGGGCCCCGAGCAGGACCGCGACGCCGGCGCCCCAGAGCATGAGCGTGTAGTTCTGCCCGCCGCCGATGCCGAGGAGGAACAGGCCGACCGCCGGAGCGAGCGACTGCGGCAGGGCGTTGGCGATGTTGATGACACCGAGGTCCTTGCCGGGACGCTCCGGGTCGGGCAGGACGTCCACCACGAGCGCGGTGTCGATCGCGGCGTAGATGCCGTAGGCGAAGCCGAGGACGATCTCGGCGAAGTAGAACCCGCCGACCGAGTCGACGTGCGCCAGGATCACCAGGCCGGCCGCGGTGAGGGCGGTGGAGCTCCAGACGAAGACCTTGCGGCGCCCGAGGCGGTCCGACACCCAGCCGGAGAGCGCGGCGCTGGCGAGCAGGGCGACGGTGTAGAGGAGCACACCGAACGCGACGACCGCCACGGCGTCCTTCTGCGCGAGACCGATCCGGTCCTGCATGTAGAGGAGGCGGTAGGTCGTGAACATGAACGTGCCGAATGTGATGAGGAAGCGTCCCCACCAGGCGAGTCCGAAGTCGCGGTGCTTGATCGGGTTCGTCCAGAACGAGCTGATCAGGTTGATCCAGCTGAACGGCTTGATCGTCGTCGTCGGCAGCTCGTCGCGGGCGACGAACGCGTAGATCAGGACCGCGATGATCGCCAGGACGCCGGGTGCGATGAACAGCAGCGGCAGGTTGCCGACGAGGTAGACAGCCAGGTAGAGGCCGGCAAGGATCGCGATGTTCTGCGCGAGCGCGATGACGCTCGACGCCTTGCCGCGCTGGAACTCCGGCACGTTGTCCGCGAAGCTCGCGGTGAGGGTGGCGAGCACCGTGTTGGCGGCGATCTGCGCCAGCAACCACCCGAGGGTGAGCTGCAGCACGCTGTCCGAGAACGCGATCCAGGCGAGCGCGCCGACGAAGACGACGACACCGCCGACCATGTAGGGGCGGCGACGCCCCCAGCGGGTGCGCGTGCGGTCCGAGATCGCGCCCAGCAACGGGTTGGCGAACAGGGCACCGAGGGCACCGAACGGCAGGACCGATCCGACGACCGTCTCGGGGCTGGTCGGGTTGAGCTGCTCGGCCTTGATCGACATGCTCACGAAGACCGGGGTGAGCAGGGCGACGAACAGGCCGAACTGGGCGAAGCTCAGGGCCCAGAGGTACCCGCGACCGACGCGGACCGCGCTCACGGCCTGCGTGATGCCCTCGACCGAGAACGCACGCGATGCCGCTGCAGGGTCGGAGCTCGTCGCCCCGGCGGCCGCGGTGACCGGCGGGGTGGCGGTGCCGGCGAGACCGGACTTGGGTTCTTCCTTCGACGTCGGTGTCGACATGACTCCTCCTCGAGCCACAGGGGGCTGACGCCCGTCTGAATACCTAGTGCTGGTAGGTGACCGCGACAGTAGCACTCAAAACCTCCGGTCGGAAGTTTTTGACGCGATCGTTTCGGAGCGCCGTGTCCGCTCTCCGTCGCGCCGTAGCCTGGACGGATGAGTTCCAACGTGGGAAGCGGCGTCCGGGGTCCGTACGCCAAGGGGATCCAGCGGCGGCAGGAGATCCTCGACCGCACGCTCGACGTCGTCGCGAACCGCGGGATCGACGGCACGTCGCTCCGGGCCATCGGCGACGCGATCGGCGTCTCGCACGCGGCACTGCGGCACTACTTCTCGTCACGCGAGGCCCTGCTCGTCGAGGTGCTCCGCGAGCGGGACGTCCTGTCGGCGCGGATGCTCGAGGCGGTCCCCGGGGTCGTCGCCGGCATGACCGCGGTCGCCGACCACAACGTCCGCGAACCGGCGCTCGTCACGCTGTACACGACACTGCTCGGTGCCTCGGTCGAGCCGGGCAACGAGGAGGCACGGGCGTTCTTCACCGAGCGGTTCGAGGCCGTGCGGGCGGACCTCGCGGCGCAGCTCCGGGACGAGCTCGCAGCGTCGGGACGGTACTCGGACGCCGACCTCGAGCAGGTGGCGTCGCTCATCATCGCGGCGTTCGACGGGCTGCAGGTGCAGTGGTTGCTCGACCGGAGCATCGACATCGCGGGGACGTTGCGGTTGCTCGAGCGGGTGCTCTGAGCCGGCGGCTCGCTCGGGCCACCCCCGATCAGCGCGTCGTCGGCGCCGGCTGACACCGGGGGCACCACCACAGCCGCCGCGAGGGTGATCCCACCACCTCGACGTCGTCACGCGCCCGCACCCGCGTCCCGCACCGGAGGCACGGGCGTCCGGCCCGTCCGACGACCCAGTGCCGCTCCCCGCGGCGCAGCACCCCGGTCGTCACCTGGTACGCATCCGGCACGGTGGCCGAGTGCCGCAGCATCCGGCGTGCCGTGTCGAGCGCTGCCGGGACGTTGACGTCACCGACGGCACGGTCCGGGTGGACGCCGCGGATGAAGCAGAGCTCGTTCGCCCACAGGTTGCCGAGACCCGCGACCCGGCGCTGGTCGAGCAGGACCGTCCGGATCGTCGCGGCCGGGTCGCTCGTGCACCGGCGGACGGCTTCGTCGCGGTCGAAGTCGTCGTGCAGGAGGTCTGGACCGAGGTACCCGACGACACGGTGTTCCTCGGCGGTCGGGACGAGTTCGACGACCGGCAGGTCGATCCCCCACACCGTCCGGCCGTCGTCGAGTGAGAGTCGCACCCGCGCGTCACGAGCGACGTGGAGCGGGAGCCGTCGACTCGGAGCGGTCACGGTCCACGAGCCCTGCATCCGCATGTGCGTGTGCAGGGTCGAGCCGTCGTCGAAACGGGTCAGCAGGTGCTTGCCGTGCGTGGCGTGGCCCACGATGCGCTGCCCGACGAAGGCGTGCCCGGCGTCCGGGCCGCCGCGGAGCTCACCGGCGCGGACCCGTGCCCCGTCGACCGCGCGCAGCCGAGCAGCCAGTCGGTGGACGGAGTCACCCTCGGGCATGCCGGCAGCGTACGGCCGACGACCGACACCGACAGCCGGGCGTCAGTTGATGATCTCGGCCCGGTCCCGCCGCATCGTCGCCAGCCGCTCCCGCCACGTCCCGAGCGCCTCCGGCGTCAGCCGCGTCCAGTCGTGGACCTCGCGCACGATCCGGAGCGGCGCCGTCGTGCGGTACGACCGCGTGGGGTTGCCGGGGAACTTCTTGTCGGTGACGTTCGGGTCGTCCTCGAAGGCCCCGGTGGGCTCGACCTCGTAGACGTGCGGTTCGCCGCCTCCGGCGAGCAGGACCGCGAGCTCCGCGGCCAGTCCGCCGCCGTCCGCGAGCGCCGTGAAGTACACGTGGTTCATCGTGATCTCGGGCCGGTAGCTCGACGGCCGACCCGCGACGAGCAGGTCCCCCTCCCGCAGCGCCGCGACGGTGCCGTGGAAGAACGGTCCGGTCTCGTCCGCTGCCGTCACGGTCAGTCCTGCGGGCGGAACACGGCGATCGGCGGGCCGTCGTCGCCCGGGTCGTGCGTCTCGTCGGTGGCGACCCAGGTGCGGCCGTCGTGCTCGAGCGAGTCCGGCAGCTCGCCGCGCACGAGCAGGCGCACGGACGGCTCGTCGCCGTCGACGAGGTCGATGCCGAACGCGTCCGGCTCCTCGGGTGCGGCAGCCGGGTTGTCCCTCACGAACTCGCTCATGCGCCCAGCGAACTCCCCCGCGGCCGGGAATCCCCCGACCGTCCGAGCAGCGCCGCCACCGCGTCGACCACGGCCTGCCGACGTCGTTGCGGGGCCACCGCCGCGACGGACCCCTCGGCCTCGGGCGCGGTCTCGGTCCAGAACGCCGCCAGGTGCTCGACCAGCCCGAGCAGGACCGCGGGTCGGAACGTCCGGGGCAGCACCCCCGCACGCTGCGCTCCCTCGACGGCCGCGACGGCGTCCGCTCGCGCGTCCTCGAGCGACGCGACCGCTCCGCCCTCGAGCCGGTGCCAGGTCAGGAGCCGGGGCACCCACGGCCGCCGGACGTACGCGTCGTGCAGCCGACCGGCGTACGCGGGCAGGTCGTCGACGTCGAGCGGGGCCTCGGTGGCGAGCTCGGTCGCGGTCTGCACGAGGAGCGCCTCGTACAGCCCGTCCTTCCCGCCGAAGTAGTGGAACAGCTGCGCCTTGTTGCTCCCGGCCGCGGCGGCGATGCGCTCGACCTTCGCCCCGGTGACGCCCTGCGACGCGAACTCGTCACGGGCCGCGTCGAGGAGTCGTGCGCGGACGGCGTCGGCCGGCGGCGGTGTGAAGCGGGGCATGCATCCACGCTACCGGTGGGTCCCACCTGAACGAACCCGCTGCCGGACTGGAGCGGATCCCCGGCTCCCTCATCGATGCGCGCAGCACATTGCCGTCATGACCATGCCCGACCGCACCGACGCGCGCCCCGCCCGCTGGCTGCAGCAACCGCGGCGCCAGCTCGTCGTCCTCGCCGTCATCGTCGTGCTCGGCGCCGTCCTCACGAGCTGGAACCTCGCACGAGGCGGCGACTCGGACTTCTACGCCGCGGCGGCCCGCTCGATGTCCGAGTCCCTGCCCGCGTTCCTCAGCGGCTCGTTCGACCCCGATGCGACCGTCACGCTCGACAAGCTCGCGGGCTTCGCGGTCCCCCAGGCGATCAGCGTGCACCTGTTCGGCATGTCCACCGCCGCACTCGCGCTGCCGCAGGTGGTCGAGGGCGCGGTCACGACCGTCGCGGTGTCGGTCGTGGGGCTGCGGTGGGCTGGCGCGCGGGTCGGCCTCGTGGCAGCGGCCCTCGCAGCGGCCACCCCGATCTTCGTGTCGATGTTCGGCCACCCGATGGAGGACGGCCTCCTCACGATGGCGCTCGCCGTCGCGCTGGTGTGGTGGCAGCGGGCCGCGCTCACCGGTCGCTGGTGGCCGCTGGTGCTCGCGGGGCTGTTCGTCGGCGTCGGCTTCCAGGCGAAGATGCTCCAGGCGTGGCTCGTCGTCCCGGCGCTCGTCGTGGGCACCGCGGTCGCGCTGGCGGTGCCGGGTGCGCGCTGGCGTCGGACGCTCGGGCACGTCGCGGTGCTCATCGCGTCCACGCTCGTCGCCAGCCTCGCGTGGACGGTGGTGGTCGAACTGCTCCCGACGGCGGACCACCCGTACGTCGACGGCTCGACCGACGACAGCGTGTTCGCGATGGTGTTCGGCTACAACGGCGTCGACCGGTTCCTGCCGGGAGCCTGGCCGGGCGCCGTCAGCGCCCTGGGCGGCGCGTTCGCGCGCGCCGGTGCACACCTGACGCACGGGTTCCACGGTTTCGGCGGTCACCCGCAGCAGGGTGGACGGACGTTGGTCCAGCTCTTCTCGCCCCGGTACGCCTCGCAGGTCGGCTGGTCCTGGCCCGCAGCGCTCGCGGGCATCGCGATCGGTGCGGCCCGGTGGTGGCCTCGTCGCACCGGCCGGGAGGCAGGACCCGCCTTCGCCACGCTCGTCACGGTCGTCGTGTGGCTGGTCACCGAGGTCGCGGTGCTGTCCGTCATGCGACTCCCGCACACCGCGTACGTCGCGGGCGTCGGCGTCCAGCTCGCGGTGCTCGCTGCGGTCGGCTGGTGGGGCGCCGCGTCGCTGGTCGACGCTGCGGACCGACGGCTCCGCGCCGTCCCGATCGGGCTCCTCGTGGTGCAGGGCGCCTGGTGGACCTGGCTCGCGCGGTCCTCCACCGAGCCGGTGGCGCTCGGCGCGGTCGCGGTCGGACTGACGATCGTCGCGCTCATCGCGCTGCTCGTGCACTGGGGCGGCGTCTCCGTGCGGACGCGCGGACGCGGGCGTCGGACGGCTGCGGCGCTGCTCGTGGCCGCGGTCGTCGCCGGGCCGGCCTGCTTCTCGATCCAGGCCCTCGACGCCGCGCGGGACGGCAGCGGCGGTGACGCGTCGGTCGGGACGGGCACCGGCGCGTACGCGTTCGGCGGCCGCACCCCGGACCGGTCGTTCGCGCTCGCCCGCGCGGGGATGATCGGCGCGGACCGGAGCGTCGTCCCGAGTTCCGCGTTCCGCATCTCGGCGCCGGACGTCTGGGGCGGCCACTCGACGCTGACGCCCGCCGAGGCCGCCCTGGTCCGGACCGCCGAGCAGGACGGGGGTGGACGGGACGGACGGCCGCTCTTCCTGTCCGACTCCTGGCGCATCTCAGCGGACGTCATCGGTGACACCGGACGCGAGGTCCTCACGGACGGCGGGTTCTCCGGTCACGTGCCGGTGTTCACCGTGGCCGAGATCGAGCGTCTCGTCGCGACCGGGGCCGACCGGCTCGTCGTGGTCGCGTCCTCCGCCACCGCCTCCGACCCCGTCGTGGAGGCGACCGACGCGCTCGGGTGCACGACGGTGCAGCACTGGGGTTCGTCGAACACTGCCGGCCGAGGGTTCGTGACGAGCCACGGCGGCACCGGGGACGAGCCGTCCTTCACCCTCGAGCGCTGCAGCTGACCGCGGAGCCGCCAGCGGCGGTGCGAGCCGACCGCGCTCGGACCGGGTGTGCACGCCGGTGCCGTGTCGAGCCTCCCGGCCGCTGATCGGGGGACGTGGCTCACAGTCGGCCGGATGGCGGCCGGAGCACGCTGCGGAGCGACCCGAGGAGGACCCGTGGACCGCTTGAATCGTCTCCCGCTGCCCGTACTGCTGCCGATCATGTTCGTGGTGGTCGGAGGCGTGTACTTCGGCATCGGCTTCCTCACCGACCCGACGCGTGTCAACGTCGGCGCGAGACTGGTCGGTGCACTCTTCTCCGCCGTCACCATGACCGTCGTGTTCGGCATCGTCATCGGCGTCCGGCGGCGTCGAGCCGGCGGAGCCGACGCCGTCACGGACATGCAGAAGACCATGCGCACGGGCGTCGTCCCCGACGACGTCGACACGGGCCGGTGGACCTCGGAACTCGAGCGGTACCAGCGGCAGTGGCTCCGCAACCGGTGGCTGGCGCCCGTCGTGTTCGGTCTGTTCTCGGTGCTCAGCGTCGTCATGGCCGTCAGCGCCGGTCCGGTCTGGCTCCTCTTCCTCGTGTTCTTCCTCGGGTTCCTCGTGTTCACGATGTGGCAGACGCGGCGCGGGTTGCGGAACACCGAACGGGCGCTCGCCGAACTCGGGCGACGGCGTCCTTCGGCGGGGGCTCCGGCCGCGGCGACCCCCGGCGCCACCTGGACCCTCCCCACGGGTCCCGACGTGCCGGGGCACGACCGCTGACGCGGTACCGTCCGGACGTGCCCGACAGCTCCGACTTCGACGCGGTCCTGCTCGCGGGAGGCCGCGCCACGCGCCTCGGCGGCATGGACAAGACCACGCTCGGCGCGCCGGGCGACACGCTCCTCGACCGTGCGCTGGACGCCGCCACCGGCGCCCGGAGGACGGTGCTCGTGGGAGCGCGGGGCGCCGCCCGGTCGCCGGCGAGCGTCGTGCGCGTCCGCGAGGACCCGCCGTTCGGCGGTCCGGTGAGCGGACTCGCGGCCGCACTGGACGCGGTCCCGGCGAGCGCACCGACCACGCTCGTGCTGGCCTGCGACCTGGTGCGTCCCGTGGAGGCGGTCGCGGTCCTGCGCACGGCGCTCGTGGTGCCGTCGAGGTCGGCGCCGGACGGATGGGTCGCGGTGGACGACGACGGACGGCGCCAGCCCCTCCTGGCCCTGTACCGCTCGGCAGCCCTGCGTTCCGCGGTCGACGCCCTGGGCGAGGTCGACGGGGCGTCGCTCCGCCGGCTCACCGCCCCGCTCGACCTGGTCGAGGTGCCGGTGCCCTCGGCGCTCTGCGCGGACGTCGACACCGCGGACGACGCCGAACGGCTCACCTGACCCTGTCGAGGGGTCCGGCGGCGGCCATCCTGCTTGACTGACGGCATGACCACAGACGACGTCCTCGCCGCGTGGACGACCGAGCTCGCCGAGGCGCTCGGACTCCCCGCGGACGCCACCATCGACATCGGGGTCGTGCTCGACCTCGCGCGTGACGCAGCCCACGGGGTCGCCCGCCCGGCCGCGCCGCTCACGACGTTCCTCGTCGGGTACGCCGCGGGGCTCCGTGGCGGCACCGACGGGGACCTGTCGGACGCCGTCGCCACCGCGACCCGCCTCGCCGCGGCGCGCGCCGAGCAGGACGGAGCGTGACCGGCGGACCGGTCGGGTGGACCGCCGCACGCGCCGCCGTGCACGCAGCCGGGGCCTCCCTCCGCGAGCCCGGTGTCCCGATCGACCTCGCCGCCGGTCTCGGGCGGGTACTCGCGTCGGACCTGACCGCGCGCAGCGACGTCCCCGGGCACGACGGCGCAGCGATGGACGGCTGGGCGGTCGCGGGTGAGGGCCCGTGGTCGCTCGGTGCGGCGATCGTGGCCGGCGCGGTCCCGTCGACCGAGCGGCTCGAGCCCGGTCGGGCGCGGCCGATCACCACAGGGGCGCCGATCCCACCCGGCACGACGTCGGTCGTGCGCTCGGAGGACGCCGACGTCGTCGACGGCCGCCTCGTACGCCACACCGTCGGGACCCGTCGCCACATCCGGCCCGCGGGCGAGGAGGTCGCCGTCGGGCAGCTGCTCTTCCCCGCGGGGGCCGTGCTGACACCGCCCCGGATCGCCCTCGCCGCCGCCTCGGGCGTCGACGGCCTCGACGTCGTCCCCGCACCGACCGCCCGCGTCGCGGTGCTCGGTGACGAGGTCGTGGCCCACGGCGTCCCGGAGCCGGGGCGGGTGCGGGACGTGTTCACGATGACGCTCCCCGCCGTGCTGCAGCGGTTCGGTGCGTCGACGGTGGCGGCCGTCCGGGTGCCGGACGACCCCGCGGCGACCGACCGACTCCTCGCCGACGCCACGGAACGACTGGTGGTCACGACGGGCGGGACCGCCGGGTCGTCGACCGACCACGTCCGCGGCGCACTGGGACGGATCGGCGCCGAGCTCGTCGTCGACCGGGTGGACGTGCGCCCGGGACGACCGACGATGCTCGCCCGACGCGGCCGGACCCTCTTCCTCTGCCTGCCGGGCAACCCGATGGCGGCGATGGTCGGCGCGGTGCTGTTCGGCGGTCCGCTGGTCGCGGGGCTGACCGGGCGCGCGCTCGACCAGCCGGGCTCGGTCGTGCTCGGGGCCGACGTCCCGAACGACCGACCCGGCGCGCTCCTGCTCGCGTACCGGACGACGCCGGGTGGTGCGGTGCCGACGTCCCACCAGTCGTCGGCGATGCTCCGCGGCCTGGCGGACGCGGACGGGCTGCTGGTGGTCGGGGCCGGTGGCGGACGGATCGGGGACACCGTTCCGGCGCTCCGGCTGCCCTGGAGCTGAGACGGACTCCTGGGTCGGGTACGGGTCCGGGACGGGTGGTCCGCACTGGACGGGACCCGCACCGCACTGGTGGGCGACGGGTGCGGGTGGTAGACCCGACCCATGAACCGGATCACCGCACGGAAGCGGGTCACCCGCATCACCGTCGGCACCTCGCGGTCGGTCCGGGAGGACCTGCTCGCCGTCGAGGAGCCGCTCGAGATCCGGGTCGGCGGCTCGTCCCTCGCCATCACCATGCGGACCCCGGGGAACGACGTCGACCTCGCCGCGGGGTTCCTCGTCTCCGAGGGGGTCATCGCCCGTGGTGACGACTTCCTCGCTGCCCGCTACTGCGCCGGTGCGACCGACGAGGGTCTGAACACGTACAACGTGCTCGACGTCACCCTCGCGCCCGGTGTCCCGGCGCCGGACCCGAGTCTGGAGCGGGCCTTCTACACGACGAGCTCGTGCGGGCTGTGCGGCAAGGCGAGCATCGACGCCGTCCGGACGACCTCGCAGCACGCCGTCCTCCACGACGACCTCGTGCTCGACCCGGCACTCCTCGCGACCTTCCCGGACCTGCTCCGCGACGAGCAGGCCGTGTTCGAGAAGACGGGCGGCCTGCACGCTGCGGCGCTCTTCGACGGACGGACCGGGCGGATGCTCGTCCTCCGCGAGGACGTCGGACGACACAACGCCGTCGACAAGGTGATCGGCTGGGCGGTGAAGGAGGACCGGCTGCCCCTGAGCGGCACCGTCCTCATGGTGAGCGGCCGCGCGAGCTTCGAGTTGACACAGAAGGCGTCGATGGCCGGGATCCCGGTGCTGGCCGCGGTGTCCGCGCCGTCGTCGCTCGCCGTCGACCTCGCGAAGGAGGTCGGCATCACGATCGTCGGGTTCCTCCGGGGCCAGAGCATGGTCGTCTACAGCCGACCGGAGCGCATCGTCGAAGTCGACACCACCACCGACAGCAGCAGCGACCGAGAGACCGTGAGCGCACGATGACGAAGCAGCCCCCGACCGACGACGTGACCGACGCCGACCTCGAGGTCGGCGAACCGAAGGACTGGGCGGCGGGCGTCCCCGGCGTCCTGCACTCGATGGGTCCTGCGCTCGAACAGCTCGGTGCTGCCCGGACCGCGAAGCTCATGCTCGCCCTGAACCAGAAGGGCGGCTTCGACTGCATGAGCTGCGCCTGGCCGGACCCGGACAAGCGCAAGACCGCGGAGTTCTGCGAGAACGGCGGCAAGGCCGTGGTGTGGGAGGCCACCCCGATCACCGTGCCGCGGACGTTCTGGACGGAGCACTCCGTCGACGACCTGGCGGACAAGACCGAGTACTGGCTCGGCATGCAGGGTCGACTGACCGAGCCGGTGTGGAAGCCCGCCGGGAAGGACCACTACGAGCCCGTCAGCTGGGAACGCGCGTACGAGATCATCGCGGACAAGCTGAACGGCCTCGACGGCCCGGACCAGGCGTCGTTCTACACCTCCGGCCGCACCTCGAACGAGGCGGCCTTCGTCTACCAGCTCTTCGTCCGGGCCTTCGGGACGAACAACCTGCCGGACTGCTCGAACATGTGCCACGAGTCGACGAGTCTCGCGATGGCCGAGGTCGTCGGCATCGGCAAGTCGACGATCGCGTACGACGACTTCGAGCAGACCGAGCTCATCATCGTGATGGGGCAGAACCCGGGCACGAACCACCCCCGCATGCTCACCGCGCTCGAGGACGCGAAGCAGAACGGCGCGGAGATCGTCGCCGTGAACCCGCTGCCCGAAGCGGGCCTGCGGCGCTACAAGAACCCGCAGCGGCCGCGCGGGGTCGTCGGCCACGGCACGCAGATCGCCGACCAGTTCCTGCAGATCCGGCTCGGCGGCGACATGGCGCTGCTGCAGGCGGTCGCGAAGCGGGTCGTCCTCGCCGAGCAGGCCGCGCCCGGCACCGTCGTCGACCGCGCGTTCATCGACGAGCACACGAGCGGCTACGACGCCTTCGTCGAGCACATCCTGCAGGTCGACGACGACGAGGTGGTGCGCGCGACCGGTCTGACGCTGGCCGAGATCGACGAGCTCGCCGACCGCTACCTCCGCTCCGAACGCACCATCATCACGTGGGCGATGGGCATCACCCAGCACACGAAGGCCGTCGACACGATCAAGGAGATCATCAACCTCCTGCTGCTCCGCGGGAACATCGGCAAGCCCGGCGCGGGTGCCTCCCCGATCCGCGGGCACAGCAACGTGCAGGGCGACCGCACGATGGGCATCTGGGAGCAGATGCCGGACTCGTTCCTCGATGCCCTGCAGGCCGAGTTCCACTTCGACCCGCCGCGGGAGCACGGCGTCGACGCACTCAAGGGCATCCAGGCCATGCAGCGCGGCGACGTGAAGTTCTGGATGGGCATGGGCGGCAACCTCGTCGCGGCGATCTCGGACTCGCAGCTCGCCGAGGCCGCGTTCCGCGGGACCGAGATGACCGTGCAGGTCTCGACGAAGCTGAACCGCTCCCACGCCGTCGTCGGGGACGAGGCCCTCATCCTGCCGACGATGGGACGCACCGAGGTCGACGTCCAGGCTTCGGGTCCGCAGTTCGTCTCGGTCGAGGACACGGTCTGCTCGGTGCACGGCAGCCACGGCCAGGTGCCACCGGTCGCACCGGGCCTCCGGTCCGAGGTCGCGATCGTCTGCGAGCTCGCCCGCGCCGTCCTCGGCGACCGCGTGCCGATCGCGTGGGAGGCCATGCGCGACGACTACGGCGTCATCCGTGACCACATCAGCCACGTCGTGCCGGGCTTCGACGACTACTCCCGCCGAGCCGGGAGCAAGGAGGGATTCGTGCTGCCGAACGGCCCGCGCGACTCGCGGACCTTCGCCACGGAGACCGGCAAGGCGATGATCACCGTCAACGAGCTCGAGCACGTCGACCGGCCCGAGGGCACCCTGCTGCTGCAGACCCTGCGCAGCCACGACCAGTACAACACCACCATCTACAGCCTCAACGACCGGTACCGCGGCATCAAGAAGGGGCGGCACGTCGTGTTCGTGAACCCGGAGGACCTCACCGAGCTCGGGCTGGAGGACGGGCAGCACGTCGACGTCTCCACCGTCTGGCACGACGACGTCGAACGCGTGCTCCGCGACCAGCGCATCGTCGCCTACCCCAGCGCGAAGGGGTGCGCGGCCGCGTACTTCCCGGAGGCGAACGTCCTCGTGCCGCTCGACAGTGCCGCGAAGGGCAGCAACACCCCGGTGTCGAAGGCCGTGCCGGTGAAGCTCACTCCGGTAGTCGGCTGATCCCCGGCGTGTGGCCGACGGAGGACGACTGGCGTCGGACGGTGCCGGAACGGCTCGCCGCCGCCGTCGAGCGGTGGGGTCTCCGCGTCGGCCCCGAGGTCAGCGGCGGCAGCGTCTCGCACGTCCGCAGCGTGACCACCGCCGACGGCGAGCCGGCGGTGCTCAAGCTGTCGTTCCCGCACCGCGAGGCCCGCGACGAATCCGCAGCGCTCACGTGGTGGGACGGCCGGGGTGCGGTCCGTCTGCTCGGGTCCGACCCCGAGGACCCGTACGTGCTGCTCCTCGAGCGCTGCGAACCGGGCACCCGGCTCGGCGATCGGGACGACCTCGGCGCGACGGAGCGGCTGACGATCGGAGCGGACGCCGTCGCCCGGCTCTGGGCAGCGGGAGTGCCCGCGGAGAGCCCGTTCGAACGGCTCGTCGACGTCTGCGACGAGTGGGCGGACCTCGCCGAGCACCGCATGGAGACCCTCGCGCCGCCGCTCGACCCCGGCATCGTCCGGCACGGCGTCGCACTGCTCCGGGAGCTCCCCCGGACCGCCCCGCAGGAGGTCGTCGTGCACGGCGACCACAACCCGGGGAACGTCCTCGCGGCAGAACGTGCACCGTGGCTCGTGATCGACCCGAAGCCCATGACGGGCGACCCCGCCTACGACCTCTGCCCGCTGCTCATGCAGGTCGACGACCCGTTCGCGCTGCCCGACCCGGTCTCCGAGGTCGTCGAGCGGACGGCGCTGGTCGCCGACCGGACGGGGCTGGACCCGGAACGGATCCACGCCTGGTCGGTCGCCCGGCTCGTCGAGTCGGCGCTCTGGTACGTCAGCCGAGGCGAGCTGCCGGAGGCGCAGGACGACGCGGCGCGCGCCGCGCGCATCGCCGCGCTGCTGGGGTGACGTGCGGGTCGCCCCCGGCGCACGGCAGGGTCGCACCGGACGGGAGGCACGGTACGGGTCCGCCCCGTGCCTCCTGTCCGGTCCCCCCAGCGGATGACGACAGCGTGGCCGGCCGGCCGTAGTGTCGTCCGGGCGCACCGGGCCGCCGGTGCCGGAAGGAGAAGACCGCGTGTTCGTCGGACTGACCGGGTTCCACGTCCTCGTCCTGCTGCTGTTGCTCGCGCTCGACGTGGTCGCGCTCGTGCAGGTGTGGCGCGACCGTCGTCGGAGTGACGTCGTGAAGATCGTCTGGACGATCGTCATCCTGTTCGTGCCCGTGGTCGGAGTGCTCGGCTGGGCGGTCAACTGGCTGCTCGGCAAGGCGGCTGACCGGCTGAACCGCAACTCGTCGGCCTGACGCGGGTCAGCCCGCGTCGAGCGCCGTCTCGACCACCGTCGCCAGGTCCGGCGCTCCGGGCTCGGCTCGGTCGACCAGCACGGCGTGCATGGCGGCTCGCCGGGCACCCTGGACGTCCTTCTCGGGGTCGTCCCCGACGAAGACGCACGCCTGCGGATCGACCCGGAGCCGTTCTGCGAGGATCGTGAAGGCGCGTGGATCGGGCTTCTGCACGCCGATCCGCTCCGAGATGCACACGGCGTCGAACGCCGCGTCGAGGCCGGTCCAGGCGAGCTTCTCGAGCTGCTGCGCCTCGGAGCCGTTCGTGAGGAGACCGATCCGGTACCCGCGCTCCCGAAGTGTCCGGAGCAGCGGCACGACGTCCGGGAAGACCCGCCAGGCGTCCCGGTAGGCGGCGAGGTAGTCGTCGAAGAGATCGTCGAGCCCCGCGTCGTCGGCCGGCAGCGTGACGCCGAGGGGCGGGAGGACGATGCGGAGCCGTTCCCGCCGTTGCTCGGGGAAGCTGATCGCGCCGGACCGCCACCGTTCGTACTGCTCGTCCTCGGCTCGGGTCCACGCCGCGAGCACCGCCTCGTCGACGTCGACGCCCAGGTCGCCGAGGAACCGTCGGACGCCGGCGCGGGCCGCTCCTCGGTGGTCGAACAGCGTGTCGTCGAGGTCGAAGCAGGCCGCGCGGGTCGCGCGCACCGTCATCTCCGGGCTGCCCGACGCTCCTGCAGCCGCCGACCGACCCACCGGCCGAAGAGCAGCTGGACCGCGAGCGTCACCGTGCCCGCGAGCAGCAGCCCTGCGAGGTTGACGAGGAGTTGCACGACCGCGCCGGATGCTTCGTCCCAGGCGCCGACCGCCAGTGTGAGTCCGACGGTCCCGACCGCGGGGACGGTCGTGATCGAGATGAACACCCCGACGAGCGCGGACGGCTTCGCCGAGGTGATGGAGAGCACCCCCGCGATGCCGGCGAGCGCCGCGATGACGAAGGACCACCCGTCCGGCGCGACGATGAACTCGGTCTGCTGCCCGGTCGTCGCCTGCTCGTACGTGATCAGGCCCGCCCCGTACAGGGCTGCCCAGAGGCCCCACGACACGAGCGCGGAGCCGGCGAACCCGGCGAGGAGCGTCGCCAGCGCGGCACCCGCGATGCCGAAGCGCCGACGGACCACGGCGTAGCAGGTCGCGGCGATCGGGGCGAACTCCGGCCCGACCACCATCGCGCCGATGATGAGGACCGGCTGGTCGAGCAGCCGACCGATCCCGGCGATGAGCGTCGCCAGGAGCAGGAAGGTGAAGAACGACACGGAGGGGCGCGCGTCCTCCCGGGAACTGTCGGCGAGCTGCGCCCAGAGCACTCCGTCGGCAGGGTGTCCCGGTGCTGCTCGCTCGGCGGCGTCCGCAGCGTCCGACACGACCGTCACCGGGTCGTAGACGGCGATGGTGCCCTGCTCCGGAACGCCGGCGTGCCGGAGCATCCGCATGACGTTGTTCGCGTTCTCGCGGGCCATGTCGAAGAGGAGCACGTCGCCGTGCCCGTCGAGGCAGGCGGCGCGCAGGACCGTGACGTCCGAGACGGTCGGGTCCGTCGACAACCGCGCGCGGAGCTCCTCCGCGAGCGGGGCGGGAGCGGAGACGCGGACCGAGAGCATGTCGCCAGTGTGGCGGAGAACGAACGGGGCGGTTCGGCCGGCGGGATCAGCGCTCCGTGACGGCTCGCGCGCGGAGGTCCGACGCGAGCATCATGTCGGTCGCCGCGTCGATGAGCCCGTCGGCGTGCGTCCGTTCGAGCCGGCGCGACGCGACGAGCGCGGCGATGCCCTGCATGGTGGCGGCGAACAGCATCCCGAACGTGGTCCGCGCGTCCTCGTCGCCGCCGTCTCCCGGCCGCGGGCCCATCGCGCCGTCGAGCACCGCGAACAGGGTCGCCGCGGACTCCGCCGTGGGTCCGCCACCGCCGCTTTCCTTCGCCTGGAACATGAGCTCCATCAGCGCGGCCTCGTCGATCGCGAAGTCGACGTACGCGCGCGCCACTGCTCGGAACCGGCCGTCGAGGTCGTCGCCGGAACGGGCGAGGGCTCGTCGCACCGCTGCCGTCAGTCGCTCGAAGCCGGTCACGGCGAGGGCGTCGAGCAGCGCCTGTCGGTCGACGAAGTGGCTGCGGGGTGCGCCGTGGCTCACTCCTGCGCGTCGAGCGAGGTCGCGGAGGGACAGCCCGTCGACACCGGATCCCCGGAGCACGGTGACGGCCTCGTCGAGCAGCACCGCTCGCAGGTTGCCGTGGTGGAAGGGCCGCTCGCTCACGTGTTCATCCTAATCCCGATCTAGGCGTTGCCTATTTTCTAGTCAGTGCCTAGATTGACGACATGCGCATCCTCGTGTTCGGTGCCACCGGTCAGACCGGTCAGCACTTCGTCCGCCTCGCCCTCGCCGCGGGGCACACCGTCCGGGCCGTCGCCCGCACACCCTCGAAGCTCGCGACCACCCACGACCAGCTCGATGTCGTGCGGGGCTCCGTCACGGAGCCACTCGACCTCGACGCCCTGCTCGACGGCGTGGACGCCGTGGTGGCGATGCTCGGGGACCGGGCGACGCAGGCGACCCGGATGATCAACGACGAGTTCGTCCGTGCGCTCGTGCCGGCGATGCGTCGGCAGGGCGTACGTCGGTTCCTCTACCAGGCGGGCGGTCTCAGTGCGAAGCCCGGCAAGCGCCTGCCGCTCGTGCTCCAGATCGTCCGTCGCACCATCGCGAAGAGCTACGACGGACAACACCGCGACAACGAGGCCGTCATGCGGTACCTCGACAGCGAGGCCCGTGACCTGCAGTGGGTCGTGCACCGCGCGGGCATCGGGTCGGACGGACCGTCGAAGGGGCAGTTGCGGCGGTCGTCGTGGTGGATCAGCATCGGGACGTTCGTCGACTGCGCCGAGTACTCGCTCCGGTTGCTCGTCGACGACGATGCGGTGCACACGTGCGACGGCAGCGCGTACGTCCGCGGACGGCGGTGACCGTTCAGCCGACGCCCGAACGGCCCGGTGCGAGGCAGGACGGGCACGCTCGAGGTGCGAGGATCGCCGAGTGACCACGACGTTCTCCGTCAACTGCTCGCCAGCCGTCCGCGGGACAGGAGTGTGACCGTGTCGCGCGACCCGGTGAACCTCCGAGAGGTCGATCTGGCACCCGTGGCCACCGCCCTCGAGGCCACCTGGCCCGCTCTTCGGTGGCGCGATCGGCGTTTCGTGCACGGCGCCTTCCACGGCGTGGTCCTGCTCGAGGACGTCGCGGTGCGGGTGGCCTTCGGCACCGGCCACCGGCACCGCACGACCGTTGAAGCCGAGAACTCGCGGCGCTTCCAGGACCTCCCGCACGGGCTGGCGGTCCCCACCCCCGTCCTCGAGCCCGCTTCGACGCGGGACTGGACGGCTGCGGTGTACACACGGGTCGACGGCGCCGCGCTCACGGCATCGACCTGGGCGGAGGCGCGACGGGTCTACCTGCCCGTGCTCGAGCGGTTGCGGAGTCTGCCGACGCACCTGCCGGGAGCGAAGGCACTGCGGCCGGTCCGTGACTGGTGCGGTGGGGATGCATGGCCGGCCATCGTCGACGAGACGACCGAGGCGTTGCCGACCTCGGCTCTGCGCGATCTGGCACGAGGGGTGGTGGCGGAGCTCCTCCACGCAGAGGCGGACGCGGTTCCCGCGGTCGTCCACGGCGACCTCAGCCCGTTCAACGTCCTCGTCGCGACGGACTCGGTCGGACTGATCGACGTCGACCACGCGTCCGTCGCTGACCCCGCGATCGACCTGTCCTGGCTCGTCCGGAGCTTCCCGGCCGACGAGTTGCGACGAGACCTGCGTCCTGACGAGCTCGCCAGAGCGAGGTTGCACCGCACCGCGGGGCCACTCCAGCTCGCGGCCGCCGCGCACCGCAACGGGGACAGCGCCTTGCTGCACCACGCACTCCGCACCTTCGCGTCACGAGCTGTGGCGGCCGCACGCGCGTGACGCCGAGGGACCGGGGGGTGCGCTCGCGACGCAGTCGGCTCCTCCTGCAGCAGCGCCCGGTGCGAGCCGGCCGTCGACCGGCACCGGCCGGCTGACCGAGTGGTCGTGTCCGCGGACGGACGGGCTGACGGACCGGAGGCGCGGGGCGGACCCGACCCGCGCCTCCGGTCCGCGTCGGTGTGCGCAGCCGCGGGTCGGCGGCGTCAGCGGCGGACCGTGAAGGAGCCGGAGGCCGTGCGCCCCGAGCCGTACCCCTGGGCGGACACGGTGTGCTTCCCGACGGTCCGGGTCGCGCCGATCGTGTACGTCGCGGTCCCCGCCGAGTTCGCCGTCACCCGCACGACGGCACCGCCGTCGATCCGCATCGCCACCGACTCACCCGGACGGAAGCCGCTGGACGTGCAGGCGACGCTCTTGCCGCGCTTCGGCTGCGTCGGGTTCGCGGTGACGGTGCCCTTGCCTGCCTGCGCTTCGGCGCACGCCTCACCGGCCTTGCCGACGGGAGGGGCCGACGCCCGGGTCCGGCCGTCGACCCTGACTCCGTCGTCCTCACGGAGCGTCAGGGTGCCGGTCCCGCCGCCGAGCACGGCGCCACCCTGTGTGAGGCTCACGGAGAGGGGGTAGGCCGTCGTCGGCGACTCCGACGCACGCCGGTTCCCCACCTTCGTGACCGCCACCGACCGGCAGGTGTCGCCGGGCTGGAACACGACGGACTGCACCGTCGAGCGCACCGTCTCGTCGTACGCGTCGAGGTCGAACGCGACCGTCGCGACCTGTTCCGCCGGCCGTGAGAGCACGATCGCGACGCGCGTGGTGCCCGTGGCGTTGCCCTCGTCGACGAACCGGTCGACGACGCGGACGCTGGGCCGGTCGACCACCTCCGGGGTCCCGAGCGACGACTCGGGCACCGCGGAGAGGTCGCTGAGCAGCAGGCCGCTCTTCCCCTTCGGCACGACGACCGCGACCTGCCGGACGCTCGTGAGGTCGATGCCGGTGAACGAGGCGAGCGGAACCCGCGCCTCCTGCAGGAGCGTCTTGCGCACGGCGTCCTGGGAACCCGGCAGGAGTGCACCCGCACGGCTGACGTCCGACAGCCGGACGCTCGCCGCTGCGCCCGCGGCGTCGGTCAGGCGGACGCTCACGTCAGCGGCCGACGTCGCACGGTCGTCGGGCGAGAGGCGCAACGAGAGCGCCGAGAACGACGACAGGTCGCCAGCGGTCGGGCTGACGGCGACCCGGACCTCGCCGCCGGTCGCGCTCCCGGTCGGGGTGACGTGCAGGGCGGGCGTCGCCGGGACGGACGGCGCGAGCCACGCCGGCACGTAGTCGGGCGCGGTGGTCTCCCCGGTGACGCAGGTCGGCAGGGCGCTCGCGACGGCGATCCCGTCCGAGCTGGCGCACGTGGCGGCCCGGAGCGCTCCGGCCGTCGTGACGGCAGGGTCCTGCGCGGTGAAGAGCGCGAGGTCGCGGCGGGTGCTCCCGGGCAGGGACGCGGTGACCCGGAGGTCCGCCTTCCCGAGCGCGGCCGGGACCCGTCCGCTGCCGTCGAAGTACGGCAGGAACTGCTGCTCGCCGCCGAGGGTCAGGCGGAAGAACCCGCTGACCAGGCTCGTGCCGACGGCGTACTGCGCAGAGGACGAGAGTCGGGTCGTCCCCTTGGCCTTCGCGCCGCAGACCGCGTCCGAGTCGTCGTACCAGTCGTCGAACGAGTCCTTCGGGTAGGTGGCCGGGGTCCACACGCTGTTGAAGAAGTTGTGGTTCGCGCCCATCACGAGCACGGAGGAGCGGAGGACGTCGTCGCCGTACGCCGTCCGGGAGTCGTCGAAGAAGTGCTGCCCCTGCAGGTCGGACACGTCGCCGTCGCAGTACGGCAGCACGACGGCGGTGTCGACGTCGGGCAGGGTGGTCCGACCGAAGTCCGTCGGAGCGAGCGGCAGCACCGACACGATGCCGAACGGCTGCTTCCGCTGGCTGTTGAGCAGCGCTGCGCGGACCACGCCGTCGCCGCCACGGGAGTGCCCCATCAGACCGACGTGCCCGAGGTCGAGCTTGCCGACGAGCCTCGACGACAGTCGTGGCTCCTGACCGGCATCCGCGCGCTGCAGGAGGGCGAGGTGGTCGAGGACGAGCTGCCCCCGGGCCTCCGCTCCCCCGTCCGCCGCGTAGGTGCCGTCGAGGGCGTTGATCGCGTTCGCGGAGATCGAGACGACGACGACACCGTTGCTCGCGAGGGCCTGGGCCGCTGCGGTGTAGCCGAGGTAGCTCGGGATCACCGTCTGCCCCTTGCCGCACGGCCAGCCGGTCTTCGAGGGGGTCCCGCCCGAGCACACCTCGTGACGGCCGTGCAGGAACACCGCGACCGGACGCTTCCCCGGCGCGTTCGACGGCAGCCAGACCGCCGCACGCATCTCGCCCTTGCGACCGGCGAACCCGCGGATCGTCTCGACCTGGTCACCGAGGTCGTAGTCGGCACGGACGACGGAGTACGGTCCCGCTGCGGCCGGGTCGGCGTCGAGCGGAGCCGGGGTCTCCCGCGGGACGGCCTGCGGCTTCGCCTGCACCTGCGGAGCCGCGCCGCTGGGCCGCTGCACGCCGCCGGTCGAGCCGAGCACGACGCTCGTCGCGTCCGCCACCGACGGGTCCGTCGTGGTGACCGTCAGGGTCCGCTGGTCGAGGCTCGTCGTCGCGACGCCGATGTCGGTGCCGTCGACCACGAGCGTCGGGGCCGCGGCACGGACGACCAGCGGCTCGTCGAGCGTGAGGGTGACGGTGTACCCACTGTCGGTCGGGGTCACGGTCCAACCGGGCCCGGACGCGACGGGCGCCGCACCGGCCGAGATCGTCGTGCCGGAGCTGCCGGAGCTGCCGGGGCTGCCGGAGCTGCCGGCGCTGCCGGTGGCGCCCGTGGTGCCCGTGGCGACCGTGGTGCCCGGCGTGGGTGCACTGTTCGACCCGACCGCGGGAGCCGTCGAACCGTCCGACGGCGCGGCGACGGCGGGCAGCGCGACGAGGCTACCGGCGAGGCTCACGGCGACGGCGAACGCGGCGACGACGGCAGCGGCTCCGGTGCGGCGCGTCCGGCCCGATCGGCGGTGACGGCGAGGGCGGTGCTGGCGGTGGTGACGGTCCACGTCGGGTACCCCTGTCTGCGAGCGCACGCCCCGAGCGGCACGCGGTCGAGGTCACCGTAGCGAGACCGGTCGGCCAGCCGGATCATCCCGCAGGATGACCGTCCCGGACGGGGGCCAGGAGCGCTCCGCTCACGATGTCGTGCGTGCCACGCACGGTTGCGAGCGTGGTGCGCCCGGGCGCGCAGGAAAGCGCCGGAAAGTGGCAAGAATGCCGCTCGCAGTCCTCATTAGGATTCCGTCAGGGCCGCCGATCGAGGCGGTCCGGCCATGTACGCCGGCCCGACGACGGGAGGTTCGAGATGTCGCAGTTCGTCCAGAGGTTCACCCAGGACGCCATCATCGGAGAGCCCGAGGTCGTCGAGGACCGCCGGACCGGCGACGAAACCGCGGCCGGTGCGCACCGCCCGGTCCGCGAGGTCGCCACCCACCCGGCCTGGCTCCGACTGAAGGACGCAGTCGTCGCGCTCCAGGGCCTCCAGGCCGCGGACGGCTCCGTGCCGGACCCCGCCGACCACGCCACCGCGTCCGAGCTGCTGGCCGTGGTCGTCCCCGCGATCGCCGAACTCGCCCCCGCGTTCCCGCACGACGCCGCGTACCTCGACCTCCTCGCGCGGGACTTCGCGGCGTGGCAGGACCAGGGCTTCGGCGTCCCGGACTTCCTCGACTCGCTGAACGCCTTCCAGCCGCAGCAGCACCGCGTCGACGGCCTCGGACACCTCGTCGTGTTCCCGATGTACACGCAGAACGGCAGCGCCTCGCGCTTCGTCGAGGCCCTGCTCGTCGAGGTCATCTGGCCGGACTTCATCGCCGAGCTCGAGGCCGGCGACTACGGCAACAAGCTCTTCGTCGCCCTGCGCTTCGTCGACTTCACGCCCGGCTACGACACGAACTCCGCCGTGCTGTTCCCCGAGACGGTCTCGATGCGCGAGGTCCCGGCGTTCACCTGGGGCGCGATCTTCCAGGACCGCGAGGCAGCCCGCTACCGCCGGGTCGTCCGCGCCGCCGCCGACATCACGAAGCTCGACCTGCCCGAGGACGCCGCGGCGATGCTCGACGACCAGGAGCTCACCGAGCGCGTGTTCGTGATGTGGGACATCATCCACGACCGCTCCCACATGCGCGGCGACCTGCCCTTCGACCCGTTCATGATCAAGCAGCGCATGCCGTTCTTCCTCTACTCGCTCGAGGAACTGCGCTGCGACCTCACGGCGTTCCGCGAGTCGGTGTCCCTGCAACGGTCGCTGTCCGCGGTGCCGGACGCCGAGCTGTCGGAGGCACAGCGTGCGATCCGTGACCACGCGAAGCTCGTGCAGTACGCGGTGCTGTTCGACCGCATCTTCCGCTTCGCGATCACCGGCAGCCGCGTGCGGAACTACGACGGGCTCGGCGGCCAGCTCCTCTTCGCGTGGCTGCACCAGCACGGCGTCCTGCACTGGACCGACACGCAGCTCACCATCGACTGGGACGCCGTGCCCGACGTGGTGATCGCGCTGAGCGACCAGATCAACGAGCTCTACTGGCGTTCGATCGACCGCCCGAAGTCGGCGCACTGGCTCGCCGCCTACGAGATGCTCACGCAGACGCTCACGCCGCACCCGGCCTCGGCCTGGGCGAAGGGGCTGCCGCAGGAGACGCTCGCCGGGCCGCCGAAGGGCTACACGGACGCCGTGCTCGACGACGAGTTCCCGCTCTCGATGTTCTACGAGGCGCTCAACAAGAAGATGGCGACCGTCATCCAGTCGACCGCGGGCATCACGGGGACGACGGACGACGTGCCGGCCGCCGCAGCGTGAGCGGCGGCCCACTCGCCGACCGCACGGTGCTGGTCGCCGGAGCGACCAGCACCAGCGGCGCGGCCGTGTCCCGAGCACTGGTCGCGGCCGGTGCGGCGGTCGTCGCCGTCGGCGCGAGGGAGGGCGGCCTGGAGGCACTGCGCGCGTCCGTCCCGCAGGTCACGACCCAGCGGTGCGACCTGGCGGACCGCAGCGCGGTCGACGGACTGGTGTCGCGCCTCCAGGCCGACGGCACGCACGTCGACGGCCTGGTCCACCTCGT
>NZ_LDQC01000008.1 GCF_001475545.1 Curtobacterium luteum
CGCTCAACGTCGGGACGATCGCCGGGGGGGGGGGACCGCCGTCAACGTCGTCCCGGACCGCGCATGGGCGCAGGTCGACCTCCGGACGACGGACCCCCGCTCCGACCCGTCGGTCTGGTGGCGCGAGCAACCGGACCTCGCTTCGGTCGAGACCGAACTCTCCCTGCCCGCGGTGCTCCTCGACCCGGAGGACCCGGAGGTCGTGCGCCTCGGGATCCAGCCGGACGACCGGGTCGTCGGCTACTTCACGGACGCGGCCGTGCTCACCGGCGCGCTCGGGTGCGACCGCGTGGTGCTGCTCGGCCCGGGTCAGACCGACCTGGCGCACAGGCGGGACGAGTCCGTGGCCGTCGAGGCACTGCGCCGGGCCGTCGAGGACTACGGGGAGCTCGTCGTCCGGTGGCACGCGCGGGACACCGCCGATCGGTGACGGCCCGACGGTGCTCAGCGCAGCCAGCGGTAGGCGTACTCCGGTCGGCCGGGCCCGCTGTACCGCACGTCCTTGCCGGCCTGCCCGGCGCCGATGAGGTGCTCCAGGTACCGGCGCGCGGTCACCCGCGAGATGCCGAGCGCATCGGCCACCTCGGACGCCGACGCTGCCCCGTCGGCCTGCACCAGGTGCGCCCGGACCGCGTCCAGGGTCTCCCGGGCGATCCCCTTCTCGTGGTCCGGCGGCGCGGTCGGTCGCAGCGAGCCGAGGCTCTGGTCGATGTCCGCCTGGGTGAGCGACCGTCGGTCCTCGAACCCACGCCGGAACTCGCGGTACGTGGCCAGACGCTCAGCGAAGGTGCGGAAGCTGAACGGCTTGACGAGGTACTGGACGATGCCGAGGGCGATCGCGTTCTTCACCCCGCGGGCGTCGTGTGCGGCGGTCACGGCGATGACGTCGACGGCGGACCCGGCGGTGCGGAGCGCACGGACGAGTTGCAGGCCGTGGGCGTCGGGCAGGTTGAAGTCGAGCAGGACGAGGTCCGGCTGCTCCGCGGCGACGGCGGCCAGCATCGCGCGGCCGGTCGCTGCGGACCCGACGACCGTGAAGCCGTCGAGACGCGCCAGGTACGCCGCGTGCGCCTCGGCGGTCAGGGGTTCGTCCTCGACGATGAGGACCCGCACGGTGTCGGTCACGCGCGCACCCGCCCCGGTGCGAGATCGACCACGAAGGTGCTGCCGTCGGACCCCGTGCTGACGGCGATGTCCCCGCCGGTGCGCGCCACGGCGGACCGGACGAGGTCGAGACCGAAGCCGCGCCCCTCCGGACCCGCGGGCTTGGTGGACCATCCGCGTCCGTAGGCCGCGTCGACGTCGGGGATGCCGGGGCCGTCGTCCTCGACGACGAACCGGGTGCGGCCGCCGGTGGTGGTCACCGTGACGGTCACGGTGCCGCGACGCTCGGCGGTCGCGTCGACGGCGTTGTCGACCAGGTTGCCGAGGACGGTGATGACGTCGCCGGGCGCGGCCGCCACGGGTGCCGTGAGCCCGCTCGTGTCCGCGGTCAGGGCCACCCCGCGTTCGTGGGCCTGCGCTCGCTTGCCGTCGAGCACCGCCGCGATGACGTCGACCGGGGTCTCCGCGACGGCGGCAGCACCGCCACGCGCACCCGTGTCCGCACCCGCGTCGGCGTGGACGGCCGAGTCCGCGCCGCGCGCACCCGTGTCCGCACCCGCGTCGGCGTGGACGGCCGAGTCCGCGCCGCGCGCATCCGCGTGCCGGTCGAGCTCGTCGGATGCGAACCGGATCGCCTCGTCCACGCGCCCGAGCTCGAGGAGTGCGACCACGGCGTGCAGCCGGTTCGCGAACTCGTGCGTCTGCGAGCGCAGGGCGTCGGTGAGGGTCCGGGTCGCCGCGAGCTCGCCCGACACGTGCAGCAACTCGGTCTGGTCCCGGATCGTGGCGACGGTCCCGAGCGGGCGGGACGACCCGCGTGAGAACGCCATCTCCTGGTTGACGACGAGCACCCGGTCAGCCGTCGCGTAGGTCTCGTCCACCGCACGGTCGCCGGAGGCGAGCAGGGTCCGCAGTTCCTCGGGCACGTCGAGCGATGCCAGCGGGACCGGGGGCTGTCCGTCGACCGGCGCCGGCAGGTGCAGTAGTTCCGCGGCGCGGTCGTTGTGCAGCACCACGTCGCCCGAACGGTCGATGACGACGAGCCCCTCGTGGACCGAGTGCAGGACGCCCTCGTACGACGCGAACACCCGCGCGAGCTCCTCGGGCCCGCGCCCGGCGGTGACCCGGCCGAGGTAGCGGCTCAGCAACCACGAGAACAGGGCCGACACCGCGACGACGGCGAGCGCCAGCAGCACGACGGACACCAGCCGTGGCAGCAGCGCCGTCGAGATGTTGGCGACGGTCACCCCCGCGGCCACGAGCCCGATGACCCGACCGTCAGCGTCGGTGATCGGCGTCACCGCCCGCACCGACGGCCCGAGGGTCCCGGTGGAGGTCTCGGTGAACGTCTTCCCCGCGAGGGCCGGCGCGATCGTGCCCCGGAACGGATGCCCGATCTCGGCGCGGTCGGGATGGGTCCACCGGGTGCGGTCAGGCGCCATGATCGTGACGAAGTCGGTGTGCGTGCGGCGCATGAGGTCGAGGGCGTACGGCTCGAGTCGCTCCGACGGATCGGTGGAGGTGGCCTGCTCGACGACGAACGGGTTGCGGGCGATCGAGACCGCGAGGGCCTCGGACTTCTCCGCGGCGTCCGTCTCGAGGTCGGACCGTGCGGACGCCCAGCTCCATGCGCCGCCGACCGCGACGCCGACGACCACGAACACGAGCTGCAGCGCGAACAGCCGTGTGGCGATGCTCCACCGTCTCGGTGCCACTGACGTACCTCCTCGCCTCGTCGCGGGAAGACACCATCCTCGCGTACCGCGGGCCCTCCGCGCATCACCGCCGTGAACGCAATGAACACAAGTCGACGTGGGCACACCGCGCGGGCGAGGGTGTCCCCACTCCCGAGAGGGCGAGCCGACCGGTGCGACGACGCGCCGGCCCCGACGACAAGGAAGTCTCATGGCATCGACGCACCCGTCCAGCACGCGCCCCACGCGGCGTCGCGGCCTGGACCGCTCGCACTGGCTCTACATCGCCGTCATCGTGGCGGTGGCGGCCGGCATCGTGGTCGGACTCGCGGCCCCGGCCTTCGCGGTCGGCCTCAAGCCGATCGGCGACGGCTTCATCGCCCTCATCAAGATGATGATCGCCCCGGTGATCTTCTGCACGATCGTCCTCGGCGTGGGATCCATCGCCAAGGCCGCGACGGTCGGCAAGGTCGGTGGGCTCGCGCTCGGCTACTTCATCGCGATGTCGACCTTCGCGCTCGCCATCGGCCTCGTCGTCGGGAACCTCATCCACCCCGGCGACCACCTCGACATGTCGACCGCGAAGTACGAGCCGCCCGCGGGCTCGACCGAGGACGCCTCGTCGACGTCGGGCTTCCTGCTCGGCATCATCCCCGCCACCCTGGTGTCCTCGCTCACGAGCGGCAGCATCCTGCAGACCCTGTTCGTCGCGCTGCTCGTGGGCTTCGCCCTGCAGGCCATGGGCGAGAAGGGTGCGCCGATCCTGACCGGCATCCGGCACCTGCAGGCGCTCGTGTTCCGCATCCTCGCGATGGTCATGTGGGTCGCCCCGGTCGGTGCCTTCGGTGCGATCGCCGCGGTCGTCGGCGCGACCGGCGTCGCCGCACTGGTGGCCCTCGGCACGCTCATGGTCGCCTTCTACATCACGTGCATCGTGTTCGTCGTCGGGGTGCTCGGCGTGCTGCTCCGCATCGTCACCGGGATCAACATCTTCCGGCTCATGAAGTACCTGGGCCGCGAGTACCTGCTCATCGTGTCGACGTCGTCGAGCGAGGTCAGCCTGCCGCGCCTGATCGCGAAGATGGAGCACCTCGGTGTCTCGAAGCCGGTCGTCGGCGTGACCGTCCCGACCGGGTACTCGTTCAACCTCGACGGCACCGCGATCTACCTGACCATGTCGTCGCTCTTCATCGCCAATGCGCTCGGCACCCCGCTGAACATCCCGGAGCAGATCTCGCTCCTGGTCTTCATGATCATCGCCTCGAAGGGCGCCGCAGGCGTCACGGGCGCCGGTCTCGCGACGCTCGCGGGCGGCCTGCAGGCGCACCGTCCGGACCTCGTGAACGGCGTCGGGCTCATCGTCGGCATCGACCGGTTCATGTCCGAGGCCCGCGCGCTCACGAACTTCACCGGGAACGCGGTCGCCACGGTGCTCGTGGGCACCTGGACGCGGCAGATCGACGAGCAGCAGGTCGAGCGGGTGCTGTCCGGCGCCGCGCCGTTCGACGAGCGCACGATGTCCGCGGACGACCACGGCGCCGCCTCGGCGGCGCCGACCGAGCGGATCTCGACCGAGGCGGTGCGGACCATCGTCGAGCCGGAGCACGAGCGCCCGGAGGCGGCCGCCGAGCGGCGCTGACGTCCTCGACCGGCCTGGAGGCCCGGATCACCGCACGCAGACCTGCTGCGGTGATCCGGGCCTCCAGGCTGGTGCGACCGCACCTGCGTCGGTCAGTCGGCCAGCGTCGTGTAGTACCCGGCGTCCAGGTCCTCGAGGAGCGTCGGGCCCGTCGGCTCCCAGCCGAGGAGCGCGCGCGTCCGCGCGCTCGACGCCGGCTGGTCGCCACCGAGGAGCGCGCCGAAGACGCCGAGCGTCGCGGGGTCGACCGCGTGCGCGGGCAGCCCCGTCTGCCGACTGACGGACTCGGCGACGGCACGCATGGGGACCCCTTCCTCGGCGACGGCGTGCAGGACCGACCGCGACGGCGCGGTTTCGAGGGCGAGCCGGAACAGCTGCGCCGCGTCCTCGACAAGGACCGCCGGCCACCGGTTCGCGCCGTCGCCGACGTACGCGGCGACGCCGAGCTGCCGGTCGAGCCGCACGAGCGAGGCGATGAGGCCGTTCCGGTCCCCCGCTCCGTGCACCGTCCGCGGCATCCGGACGAGGCCGGACCGGATGCCACGATCCGCGAGTGCGAGGACGGCTGCGGCGGTCCGCGACCGTGCGCCGGCGGGACCGTCGGGGTCGAGCGCGTCGTCCTCCGTGGCGGTCCCGGTCGGGTTCGTCGGCGTGCCGGACGCGGCGAAGAAGGCCTTGCCACTGTCCGCCAGCGCATCGGCGAGGGCGGCGACCAGGGCGACCTCGTTGTCGATCGTCTCGTCGAACGAGGCGAAGTCGAGCGTGAACGCCAGGTGGGCCGTCGCGTCCGCGTGCTGGGCCTGCTCGACGATCACGGCGTGGTCGGACACGTCGCCCCGGACCGGGCGGGCACCCAGGACCCGGATGCGCTCAGCGGAGGCGTCGGAACGAGCGAGACCGACGACCTCGTGGCCGTGCGCCACGAGGTCCCGGGTGAGGGCGCTGCCGATCCAGCCCGACGCTCCCGTGATGAAGACCTGCATGTGGTGACTCCTGTCTGGTGCCGTCGTCATCGGCACCATTGAGTGATGAGACTTGGTATCGTCACCGTACACCCGATGAGACCAAGTCGCATCAGGTAGCATGAGCCGGTGGCACGATGGCAACCCGATCCCCGCGGACGACTCCTGCACGCGGCGCTCGAGCTCTTCGCGGAGCAGGGCTACGACGACACGACCGCCGCGCAGATCGCCGAGCGCGCCGGGCTCACGAAGGCCACGCTCTTCCGGCAGTTCCCGGACAAGCGGGAGATCCTCTTCCAAGGGCAGGCGGACACGGTCGAGACCGTGTCGCGCGTCGCGCGGGACGCCCCCACCGGACACACGGACGTGGACGTGGTCGACGACGTGCTCGATGCCCTCGTGGCGGCGCACGTTCCCGAGCAGCAGGCGATCGGCGCGGCGATCACGGCACTGACGGTCGAGCACGAGGCCCTCCGGGAGCGGTACGTTCACAAGCGGTACGTCGTCACCGAGGCGCTCGCGGCGGCGCTGCGGGAACGCGGCGTCCCCGCACACCGGGCGACGGTGCTCGCCTGGACGGCCGTGCGGGGGTACTGGGACGGATTCGAGCGGTGGACCGTCGCGGGTCCGGGTGCGGCGCTCGCGCCGTTCGTGCACGAGGAGGTGCGGGCACTCCGGACGGCGGCGCGGTCGCTCGAGGCGGACGTTCCGCCCGCGGACGCCCGGGCGGCGCGCGCGTGATGTCGCGGAAGCGGCACGCGCTGCTGTGGGGCCTGGCCGCCCTCGGGGCCCCCGTGGTCGGCGCCGCACTGCTCTGGGTGTGGGGTGTCTCCGAGGAGGCGACGCGGGGCACGGCGAGCGGCGCCACCGAGGGGCCGTCACTGACGCTGATGCTCGCGCCGTCGGTCGTCGCGGTGGTGGCGGGAGCGGTCGTCCTCGGCAGCGTGACGCAACCGGTCCGGCCGAGGCAGCTCGGCGCGGGCCTGGCGCTCGTCGCGCTCCTCATCAGCGCCGGCCTCGGTCTCGCGGCGGCGCTCGTCGTGACCGGAGGGCAGCTCTACGTGCCGGGCCCGCTACCGCCGAGTCCCTGACGAGGCGCAGCGGCGCGGACCCGGAGTGGCTGTCGCCGGACCGGAGCGGGGCTTCCTGCACAGCCGAGGGCGCACGAACAGCTGTGGTGGGCCGGTCGAGTCGGAAGCTGAGGTCGCCGGCCATCGGACCATCCTGACCACGGCCACAACCACCCGGCATGACGCTAGTTGCGGTCTACGGCATTCCTCTGCGTCGTCGCTGACGTGTCCGGCAACCGATGGACTAGCGAACGCCCACCACGTCCATACCTGGTCCGTTGTCGGGCCGCCGCTCGAAGCCGTGACGCTCGTAGAACTCAACCCGACCTCTTGCCGCAAAGAGCTGTACGTCGGTCACGCCGCGTCGACGCGCCTCATCTACCAGGCGCCCGAGCACTTCCCCGCCGATACCTGCACCGCGAGCTCGTTCGGTCACGATCATCTCCGTGACGAAGGCGTGAAGCGCCCCGTCGCTGATGAGCCGCCCCATCCCGACCAGACGGCCAGCGTCATCCCGAGCGGTGCAGACGACCCAACTCCCGGACAGGGCCCGCTCGAAGTGGTCGAGGGCCCACTCCGCCCACCCGGTCTCGTCATAGAGCGCCTTGAACTCCATGGCGGTGGGAGCGGAGAGGGAATAGTCCATCCCGAAACGCTACTGCGACACCGTCTCGATAGCCGATCGGCTGGTGAGACAGGTGGTGCTCCTACTGCTGAGCAATCCATTCGTCGACGTAGTCCCTCGAAAGCGCCCGACGTATGTTGAGGCGATGAGCCGAGAGAGCTTCGTCACCGAGCATGGGTCGTCGAGCCGGGCATGCTGCGCACGGAACTGACCGGTCACATCCGAGACGCCGACACAAAGGCCCAGGCGGACGCGTACTACCGATCGATGCCGGTCCTCGAAGCCGACGACGTTGCGGCCGCGGTGCTCTACATGGCGAGCCAGCCCGCCTACGGAGCGGTCGCGGAGATCCTCCTCCGCTCGCCGGCCAGCAAGTCCCGTAGTCGAGACCACCCAAGCTCAGCGGGGTCTCTGACGAGCGAGCGCGCGGGCGAGCTGTTTCGTGGAGGTGAACCCGGCGCGGATCGCTCGGTCGGTGACCGTCAGGGACTCCGTCTCCTCGAGGTGCGCAGCTTCGGCGAGGCGGCGGCGTCCGATCTCGCGGCGGGGGCGGTGCCCATCTGCTTGAACGTGTTCTCGGATACGGCGAGTTCCCGGGCGAGGCGTTCGACGATGAACGCGGGGTCGCGGAATTCGGTCTCGATCACGGCCTGCGCGGCCATGAAGAGGCCGTCCCGAATCTGGCCTATGTCTTTCGGCTGGCGTGGTGCGCTTTCTTCGAGGGTGGCGGCGAGGAGGTTCTCGAATGCGAGGGTCAGTGGCCGGCGAGCCGCGTCGGTGGCCGGGGCCGGGTTCTGCAGGAGGCTGTTCGTCACGAACATCAGCGTCTCGATCCCGGACCCCGTGGTCGGGAGGGGTTCACCGTACTGGAACCGGCCCTTCCCGGTCTGCAGGAACGTGGGCTCGAGGTACCAGACGTACCGGGACGTGCGGGTGACGGTCCGGGTTGTGGTGGGGACTTCTCCATTGAGGAGGATGAGGGTGCCGGGTTCAGTGGGAACGAGCTCCCCGTCACGGCCTGCTTCAACGAGTCAACCGACCCTGCAGCAGTCCCCCTCGACCAGCGTCGGCGGTGGGACCGCAAACGCCGTTCGCAGATGATCTGCGAAGTTGTTCTCCATGTCGCCGCCCCACCCCCAAAACCGGTCCGAAGCGGAAGGATCCTGCTCACGCCGTAAACGTCGCTGACTGCAGCACGTGCACGGCTCCCGCATCAAGGTCATGGCACCGACCGGCCTGACGCCCAGGTTCGAGCGCCTCCCGGCACCCACGACGGAACATGTTCACACTTGACACGTACACACCGCAGGTCTCCCCGGGCCACGGGCGATCGCGCTCGTTGTACCCGTGGTCGACGTCACCCGCACTGACCGGACCTCGAGCATCCGGCGACCAGCGGTCAGCCCGCTCGTGCAGCGGTTCGTGTGGTGGGCGTACTGCCCCGACGTTGCTCGCCGCCGTGAAGCACTTGCGTCCCCGCAGTCCGACGAGACACTCGCCGCGGCGCTGCCGCCGACACTGATCCTCACCGCCGCACACGACACCCTTGCACCAGAAGGGGCAGCACTCGCAGCCACCCTCCGAACGGCTGGCGTGCACGTCGAACACCGCGAGTACCCCGCTGCGGAACGCGACTTCATAGCCGGACGCGACCGCGACGTCGTCCGTGACGCACTCGACCGGACGGCATCGTTCCTGGTCGCGCCAGACGCATAGGACATGCCTCGATGGACGATCGGCGGTTGCAATAGGTCGTTGCAACCGCCAATCGATTACCGGACCCTGCGCAAGCAGGAGCCGTGACACCACCGCCGTTAGTCGATGACGCCCTTACGGAGGAGGAAGCAGCCGTAGGGCCCGGGGTCCGAGGTGCGGATCACCGCGAAGGCGCCTCGAGCGGCTTCGTAGAAGTCAAAGCGTGACAGCGCCTTGATCGCGACTGGTCCGCCAAGGACCCGATTGGCGACGCGTTGCATGGTCTCATGCGCGGCGGCGATGCTCTCCGGCGCGCCGACAACCTCCATCCGTCGGATCGGCGCGTCGACGAAGGTGTCGAGCGGCAGGAGGGACAAGATCGCCGTCGTCGCATGTTCGATGTCGCACCCGGACATGTGTACGACGCTGCCGTGCACCGTATGTGCGGCGATGGACGCCGCCGGGTGGTTGACATCGCAGATCAGGATCTCGTCGCCGTGTCCCATGGACATCAGGACGCTCATCACCTCGGCGTTCAGGACCGGGTCGATTCCCTTCAGCAACGGTCACTCCTTTGCCACGGCGCGGTTGTTGAGCTGGTCGAAGGCCACAGCGACGAGGATGAGGGCGCCGATCGCGATCTGGAGGTAGAACGAGTTGACCGCGAGCAGGTTGCCGCCGTTGTTGAGCACTCCGATGAGGAGCGCGCCACACGCCGCGCCGATCGCACTCCCGCGTGCTCCCGACAGGCTCGCACCGCCGATGACGCACGCTGCGATAGCCTGCAGTTCGAAGCCGGTACCTGCTGTCGGGACGCCCGCTCCGAGGCGAGACGTCAAGAGCACACCACCGACGGCCGAGAGAAGGCCAGCGATCACGTAGACGGAGACCGTGACGAGCTTGACGGGCACGCCGGCGAGACGCGCGGCTTCCGCGTTGGAGCCGACCGCGTAGACGTAGCGCCCGAACACGGTGCGCTTGAGAACGAACGCGGCGGCGGCTGCCAGCAGGACGAACACGATGAGCAGGTTTGGGACTCCGAGGACCGTCCCGTTAGCGAGTTCCTGAAACCCGTCGGGCAGCCCCTGAACGGTGTTGGCGTTCGTGATTACGAGCACGATGCCGCGGGCGATACCCAGCATGCCGAGTGTCGCGATGAACGGTGGCAGCTTGAATCGCGTGACGACGAATCCGGTGAAGAGACCGAGCGCTGCGCCGATGAGCAGTCCGAGCGCGATCGCTGGCACGACAGGGACGCCGTCGACGATGAGCTGAGCGGTGACTGCGCCCGAGAGGCCCAGGATGGACCCAGTCGACAGGTCGATCCCGCCTGTGAGGATCACGAGGAGCTGCCCGATCGCGATGATGCCATAGATCGACACCTGTCGGGCGAGGTTCGCCAGGTTGTTCGCGGTCAGAAAGTCATCACTCAGCAGTGTCAGTGCGCCGAAGACGACGAGCAGGACGACGAGCACGCCGCTCTCGCGTCCGGCGATGCTCCCCAGCGTGGCGACCCTGGGCTTCAGGTTGGTTCGGGCGGTGAGTGGGGCGCTACTGTCCCGCAACGTGCGGATGGTGGTCGTCTCAACGGCTTCGCGCCAGAGGAGTTTCGGCATTGGAGTATTCCTAGGGCTTCTGTCCGACGGCGGTGTCGGATCGGTCGTTGAGGGGAAGCGTCGCGACGCCACTAGCGAGCTGGAGCACGTCTTCCTCGGACGCGCCACGGGGCAGCTCGCCGGCGACGGCGTCCTCGCGCAGGACGACGACACGGTCGGCAAGACCAAGCAGTTCCGGGAGGTACGACGACACGACGACGACGGCAAGGCCCTGGCGAGCGAGAGTGTTGATCACGTCGTACAGCTCGCCCTTCGCGCCGATGTCGATACCCTTTGTCGGCTCGTCGAACATGATCACCTTGGGCTTGGTGAGCAGCCATCGGGCCAGCAGGACCTTCTGTTGGTTGCCGCCGGACAAGGAGGACACAGGCTGGTCGTAGGACCCGGCTCGGATTCGGAGGCTGTCGAGGAGCGCGTCTGCCTTGCTTGCCTGCGAACGCCGCGGCAGCAGACCCTTCCGTGATCCGGACCGAAGACTGGCGATCGTCACGTTCTCGCGGATCGACAATTCCGGGAGGAGCCCGAGCACTTTCCGATCCTCGGTGAGCAGCGCGACTCCAGCGTCCATCATCGCGCGGGGTCCGTCCGGTCGGACAACCTCCCCGTCGATTCGGATCTCGCCCGCTGCGATCGGTTCGGATCCGAAGATACTCAGGAGCAGCTCGCTCCGTCCCGAACCGAGCAGACCGCCGATGCCGAGGATCTCGCCGCCCCGCGCAGCCAGGTCGATTGCTGGGCTGTCCGGAGTCCGCTGCAGACGGGTGACGGTGAGCCGCTCTGGACGTTCCTCGCGGACCTCGTCCGGGTAGAGCGCGGTCACGTCGCGTCCCACCATCGCAGTGATGAGGGTGTCCTCGGTGTAATCGGAGAGCGGACCGCTCTGGGAGAGTTCGCCGTCACGGAGGACGGTCACCCAGTCACCGATCGCGAACATCTCCTCGAGACGGTGAGTGATGTAGAGGATCGCGACGCCGGCGGCCTTGAACCGCCGGATCTGTTCGAGCAGTCGATCGGACTCAGCCTCGGTCAGCGCCGTCGTGGGCTCGTCGAAGACGATTACCTTGACGCGGTCAGCGGTTGCGACCTTCGCAACTTCCACGAGCTGCTTGGTCGCCGCCGGGAGATGCTCGACGGTGGCCGAAGGGTCGACGTCGACGAGGCCGAGGTCGTCGAGAACGTCGCGACACCGGTGGTGAAGCTCACCCGTGCGGACCAGCCCAGACCTGGACGGGAGCCGTCCCATGAACACGTTTTCGGCGACCGTGAGGTGTGGGAGCAGGCTGAGTTCCTGGTACACGGCCTGTACCCCCGCCGACCGGAGCGCCGCCGGTGTTGCGGCCGTCACCGTCTGAGATTCGATTCGAAATTCGCCTGAGTCACGGGGCAGCGCCCCAGTGAGGATCTTGATGAGCGTGGACTTGCCTGCGCCGTTCTCGCCTGCAAGGCAGTGCACCTGGCCGGCAACGAGCTTGAGGGACACTCCGCTGAGCGCCTGCACTGCACCGAACGCCTTGGATACGTCGCGGAGTTGCAGGATTGCGGGGCCGTCGGGGTCGGTGATCGTCACTTATCGACCTCAGCGGTCTGCGGCTTGAGGAGTGTCTTGATGGCAGGGTCGTTCATGTTGTCGCGGTCGACGACGGCCACGCCGGGGTCGAGGACGGCTGGCGGGATGCGGCCCTGAGAGGCCATCGCTGCTTCGACGACGCCCTGGTATCCGAGGAACCACGGGTTCTGCACTACGAGCGCGTCGATGGTGCCTGCCTTGAGCGCAGCGTTCTCGGCCGGGTCCGAATCGAAGGCGACCACAGGGATGGTGTCCGCGGCCTTGTTGTCCTTGATTGCGGTCGCGGCGCCGACACCGGAGCTGTTGTTGTCGGCGAAGACGCCCACGAGGTCTTTGTGTGCCGAGATTGCGTCGTTGACCTGCGATGCCGCCGTGCTGATGTCGTTGTTGTTGTAGTTCTGCAGGCTCGCGTCGATGTCTGGGCAGTCCTTCGCGAGACCGGCCCGGAAGCCCGCGTCACGCTGCTGGTTCGCTTCGATGCCCGCGATCGGCGCCTCAACAAGTACCTTGCCGGTCTTGGTCCCTTGATCCTTGAGGAGCTTGCACATTTTTTCGCCGGCGGAAGTCCCGGCGAGCTCGTTGTTCGTCCCGATGTGACCGTCGACGTCCGCGGTGACCCGCGTGTCGGCCGTGATCACCTTGATGCCGGACTTCCGGGCGGCGTTGACCGAGGCGTTGAGGGCTGTGCTCGAGCTCGGCGCGATGACAATCGCGTCGACACCGCGGGAGACGGAGTTCTCGACGAGCTGAACCTGCCCGGCAATATCGGTCTCGGATGTCGGACCGAAGGTGTTGACGTCGACTCCGTAGTCCTTCGCGGCCGCCTCTGCTCCGGCAAGGAGGGTCTGCCAATATTCGGAGTCGGTCGCGCGGATGATCACGTCGACCTTCGTGCCGGCGGCAGCTCCTGCGGATCCGGAGCTGCGTGCGTCGGCGTTCGAAACGGTGGCTCGTCCGCCGACGACACCGCCGACAACTGCGACGAGAGCGATCGCCACGACGAGGGAGAGGGAGAACACGGTTCTGGTTCGCGCCATTGCGTTGACCTTCTGGGAGGGCGCGGCACTCTGCAGCGCCGCGGATTCGGTGGGAGGGAGGAGTTTCAGTTGTCGACCACGACGGGTTCGCGGCGGCTTCTAGGAGTGGCGTCGGTGGCCGCCTTCTCCGCTGGGGTCTTGAGGAAGGGGGTGAGGATCGCACTGAGGATGTACAAGCCGGCGTAGATGCCGAGCACGCCGCCCGCGCCCAACCAGCCGAAGAACAGTCCGGCGAGGGCCGGTGCAACGAACGCGGAGAGTCCGGCACCGAGGTTGAGTACGGACATCGCCGCCCCCTTGTTGTCCGGGGCCAGCAGCGGGAACAGCGCGGAGAGCGGCACGAAGCCTGCCATCGTCACGCCGCAGAAGCAGAGGACGATCGTCATCAGAGCGACGTTGTGACCGACGATGTGTGGAGCAAAGAAGACCGCGACAAGCACGACGGCGTACGCCACTCCACCGACCCAAACGATCGTGCGGCGCCAGCCGATCTTGTCGCCGACGTACCCGAAGAACAGGTTGGCGAAGATCGCGACGGTGAACACGAGAGACCACATCTGCAGCCACTGCGTGGTCGTGTACCCGAACGAGGCCAGGTAGATCGGCATGAACACCGGGAGGCCGTACTGCGCTAGCCCGTTGATGGTCTTCACGACGAGGCCCATAGAGATCGTCGGACGTCCGATGAGGGTGACGGCTTTGGAGAGTTCCCGAGCACTGAACGGGTGAATCTCGTCCGCCGGGACGGTCGCACGGTTAGCTATCGTGCCAACGAGTGCCCCGATGACCACGAACGCCAGCCCAGTCCAGAGGACCGTAATGTGGCCGAAGGCCGGCAGGGCGAGCGACGAGTAGAAAGGCCCGATGACGCTGAGGCCGAGCGAGAACATGAACCAGAACCAGCCGGCGGCGAGTCCACGGCGTTCGAGAGGGGCGCTGTAGTTGATCCAGGTCAGGAACGAGTAGGCGAACAAGGGGTACCCAAGGCCCCGGATCGCATAGAAGACGAGCATCACCGGCCAATTCAGGGTGGTGACGCCAAACCCGATGAACCCGACGCTGCCGACTAGGAACGCCGCGAGCGCGAGGAGCATGACTTTCCGCGGTCCCATCGTTTGTACGAGGACGCCAGAGAACCACGCGGCGATCGCGACGGTCACTCCGTAAACCGTGATGAGGGCGGCGGTGTCCGACACGGTGACACCGCGGGAAACGAGCCAGGGCGAAATCCACCCCTGTTCGACACCGTCGCCCACCATGAAGAGGACGAGTCCGACGTAGCCCCAGACAAGGTTTCGGGGCAGACCGATGCGGTCGAGGACGCGGTTCACTACAAGCCTTTCGGTTCACGTCATTGGGAATTGAGGCGGGCTCGACCGGCGCAGCACGGTGCGCCGGTCGGGACTGCGGTCAGCCGGCTAGTGCGCCCTGGTACTTTGACGATCCGATGCCAAGGAGCTCGTTTCGGAGTCGCTGCGCCGCGATGCCGTCCTGCGAGCGGATGACCTCGGTGATGCGGTCGACTCCGACTGCCTTGACCTTCTCGAAGAAGAGCTCGACAGTGGCCCGATTGGTCTCCGCCTCGTCCTGCGCGTCCTCGCGAATCGGGAAGGTGTCGAAGTAGATGACGCCGTCCCACTCGTGACGAAGGAGGAAGTAGATCATCTCCATGGTCTCGAACGGGTGAATCGACCCGATCATGAGGCCGTCGTCGTGGGCGTTGTTGCCGTCGTTGAGGTGGATACCGAAGAGCTTGCCCTGCTCGAGGAGCAGCGATGCGCCGAACGCGGGCTGGTCACCAGCCATGAGCATGTGCGCGAAGTCGAGGGTCGCGCCGAGGTTCGGCCGGTCGATGCGATTGATGACGTCGAGCGTCTGGCCGAAGCTGTTGATCATCGAGTGCACTCGCTCCTCGTAGGGCTTGTACTCAATGCTGATGCGGAAGTCGGGCCGGTGGTCGGCAAGTTCCTGGAAGGCGGAGACGATGCGCTGGAGGTCGGCTGCGTAGTCCTTCTGGAACGTGAAGTCGTAGCCGTCGAACCCGAGCCAGACGGTGAGGAGGTCGCTACCGCAGGTAGCCGCGGCGTCGATCGCGTCCTTTGCGAGGTCGATCGCCGCGCGGCGGACGGTCTCGTCCGGGTTGCTGAACTCGCCCGCGACGAACTGCTTGCGGAACCGCGTGGCGTTGCCGTTGAGCGTGAGGCCCAGCTCGTCGAGCAGCGCCTTCATGGCCGCCGGGTCAACGTTCTCGAAGTGCTCAGGGTAGTTGAGGTCGACGTAGTCGACACCCTCCGTCGCAGCGATGCGGCGGAGAGCAGCGGGGACGTCGCCGCCGCTGACGAAGGAGTTGAGGCGCGTTGCGAACTTCATGTGGGTGAAGCTAGCCCCATCTGACAACTGTGGTCAAGTTTTTTCCTCCTTGGTCATCCTCTTTGACAACGAGCGTCAAGGATTCCTATGCTCGGCGTGCGTCAGAGAGCGTGGGACGACTCACGGGGGCGCACGAATGCTCCTTCGATGGAGTAGAGCAAGCACAACGAGGTGGAGGTCCACATGGCAGGCAGGGACGTGCTCGTCGTCGGCAGCGTCAACTACGACTACATCGTCACTCAGGACCGACTCCCTCGACGCGGCGAGACGTTTGTCGCGACCGACGCAGAAGGCGCCTTCGGTGGGAAGGGCGCGAACCAGGCCGTCCAGGCTGCCCGGCTCGGCGCCCGTGTCCGGTTCATCGGTGCAACGGGTGCCGACAGCCTCGGGCAGATGTGCCTCGACAACCTGCGGAACCAGGGCGTCGACTGTCACATGCGGCCAACCGGGCAACCGAATGGGCTGGGTATCGTCCACGTCGTGGGTGAGGGCGACGTCTACGCCACGATTGTCGAGGGAGCAAACGGGACGGTCGACCCAGATTGGATCGATGAGAACGAGCAGTTGTTCCACGATGCCGGCGTAGTCGTGATCCAGAACGAGATCCCCGCCGAAGCGAACGAGAGGGCCGTTGATCTGGCCGTCGCGGCCGCCGTACCCGTCGTGTTCAACGCTGCTCCCGCACGGCCGGTCGCGGAAAGCGTGACGCGCCGGTGCGCGTGGTTGGTTGTGAACGAGGACGAAGCGAGCGCCTACCTCGGACGAGAGCTTGGCGACGTCCGCGACGACACGGCAATGCGTCGGGCAGTGGTCGACCTGCAGCTTCTCTGCTCGGGTGTGGTCCTGACGCTCGGGAGCCGTGGGTGCTACGTCGCTGACGGACCGCACCTCCGGTTCGTGGAAGCCGTACCCACTCACGCCGTAGACTCAACCGGCGCCGGAGACTCGTTCATCGGCGCGTTCGCCAACGCGCTCGTCGACGGCTCCGACCCGTTCGCCGCTGCCGTGGACGCGACACGTGTGGCCTCCATCACGGTCGAGGGCGTCGGTGCACAGTCCAGCATGCCGACCCGCGAGGTGCTCACCAGTGAAGTCCTTTGAGCGACACCAGCTCATCCTTGACCAGGCGGCCTCCGGCGAACCGGTCACGATCGAAGCCCTGATCGACGTCACCGGAGCATCGCCGTCGACAGTGCGCCGCGACATCAGGGCCCTCGAGGACACTGGCAGGATAGTGAGTCTTCGCGGCGGTGCCATCCGGTTGGAGGACTCCGCAAGCGAAGTGCCGATCGCAACGAAGTCTCTGATCAACCGGGACCAGAAGACGGCGATCGCCGAGGCCGCAGCCGCTCTTGTCTCGGACGGCGACACCATCTACGTCGATTCCGGAACGACCGCCACGGAGCTCATGCGCGCCCTCCGCGGTGCACGGGTGCACGTGATCACGTCGAACACCCACGCGCTGAGCCTGCCACTGACGCCGAGCATCAGCATCACTGCGCTCGGCGGTGACGTCCTCCCCGAGATTGGCTCGGTGGCTGGCCCGATCACCGACCGCGAGCTTGCAGACCTGTACTTCGACAAGGCGTTCATCGGCGTAACCGGCATCGATGCGGACGCTGGCGTCACGACCTTCGACATACGAGAAGCGAACAAGAAGCGAATTGTCCACGCGCACACTCGCCACACCTACGTTCTCGCAGACAGCAGCAAGTTCGACCGGGTGTCACTCTGCCACTCCTTCCCGCTCGCCGACTGCACAGTGATCACCGACACCGACGGTGACGTACTACAGCACGCCGGCGCTGCGGTCGTCGCGCTCAGCGCATCGACCGGTTCGGCCAAGCGCGATCTGAGTTGAAGCAGGCCGCGTGATACAAAATGCCCATCCGCAGACCAGGGCATTGGCCGGGAACACACCCGGCGCACTGAGCGACAGGAAAAGAGCAACCGGGGACCCACCGATGGTGCTCCTGCGGCGAGAAACACACCCGAGCGGATTGCCGGGACCAGCTTGGGCGACCCGAGCGTCCGATAGCCGATGGTGCTTTCAAGGAGTCGTCGCAACGAAGGACTTCGAGGCGACCTTACGGGGCCGGGGGCATGCTTGGCGTCATGACGATCTACCCGGGTGATCCGCGCGACGTCTACCGGCGTCGTCGCGGACTGGTCAACGGCATCAACCGCATGAACAACACCAGCCCCGCCCTGTTCGAGGCCGGCCTGAGCACCCTCACCCTCGACGAGCACGACACTCGAAACGGCTTCAACGCAATCGCGCAGCTACCGGAGTTCCAACTACTGGACTGACGAGCCCGCGCCTCCAAACTTCATAGACCCTGAACTCCCCCTCGCCACGTCCGGCAGGGGGTATTCGTCGTTCCTCGAAGCGAACGCAGACCAAGGCACGCGTCGCGGTACGCTCCCCAGCGGTCGTCGGGACAGGACGAGCGACCCTGGGAGCGGAGCTGAGCGCGGTTTTCCACCTCGGCCTGCTGTCACGCTCGAATATTCCGACTGAGATCGCCGAAAACTCCGAACACCCCTGCGCTCCGCCTCCAGGATTCGAACCCGGACCTAACGGCACCAAAGGCCGTCGTGCTGCCGTTACACCAAGGCGGAACACACCGGGTCAGGGTGGAGCCTGCCCGGTGCCCGTCCATCCTCCCATGCCTCGGTCGGTGGCCGTGCGCTCCCGGTTCGGCCAAGATGGGGGGATGCCGCAGGAGGACGAGGTCGATCGCATCGTCGCGGCGTGGGGGCGTGAGCGGGACGACCTCGACTTCGCCCCGCTCGAGGTGTTCTCGCGGGTCGACCGGCTGGCGCGACACCTCGACCGGGCACGGCGGGCAGCGTTCGACGCGAGCGGTGTCGAGCCGTGGGAGTTCGACGTCCTGTCGGCGCTCCGGCGGGCGGGCGAGCCGTACGAGCTGAGCCCGAAGACGCTCCTGCAGCAGACCCTGGTGTCGAGCGGCACGATGACGAACCGCGTCGACCGGTTGGCGGCGCGCGGCTTGGTGAGCCGGCGGACGGACCCGCGCGACGGCCGCGGCATCCTCGTCGCGCTGACGCCGTCCGGGCGGCAGGCGGTGGACGCGGCGATCGCGGACCTGCTCATCGCCGAGCGCGGGATCCTCGACGAGGTGTCCGGCCCGGAGCAGGCGCAGCTGTCCGGCCTGCTCCGCCGACTGATCCTCGGCCTCGGCGACTGACCGCGACCGACGGCGAGCGCGTACGGCCGCGCACGACCGACCACGATCGACCACGACCGATCGGAATAGCCTGCGGCCATGCACGCGATCACCCTGGCCGTGGCCGACGTCGAGCGCTCCGCCGTGTTCTACCGGGCTCTGCTGGGCATCGAGGGCAGCGGCGTCATCGGCACCGAGTACCCCCGCACGGAGTCGCAGGCGGGCGGCACGACGGCGATGTTCACCCTCGACGACGGCCTCATCGTGAGCGTGTACGCCCGCGAGGACATGGCACTCGACTCCGGCGTCGACCTCCCGCACGGCCCGACGTCGACCATCGGGCACTTCGTCGGCTCGCAGGCGGAGGCGGACGCGTTCCTCGACCGTGCGCGGGCGGCGGGGGCGACCGTGCTCGCAGCGCCGTACACACGCCCGTGGGGCATGTACTCCGGCTTCTTCCAGGACCTGGACGGCCACCTCTGGGAGGTCGTGGCCAACCCGGGCGGTGGCGACCCTGCGGACGCGCAGCCTGCTGCGGGGTAGCGCCCCGCACAACCAAACTCACCGAGAACCAGGGATCCGCGTGGTTCGAGGAACCTTTGGTTGTGCGAAGACATGCCGCACCGCGAACGCGCTCGTGGCCGCGCCGCGCACCCCGCCCCGCTACACCCCGAGCAGCTCCGCGACCTCGAGCCAGCGCTCCTCGAGCTGCTCGACCTCGGCCTCGAGCGCCCCGAGCTTCGCCTGCAGCGCGCCGAGGCCCGCGTAGTCGGACTGGTCGTGCGCCGCGAACGCGTCGAGGACCTCCTGCCGGTCGGCGCCGACGCGGGCGATCCGGCGGTCGAGCGCCGACATCTCCTTCTCCGCCGCCCGACGCTCCGCACCGGCGAGCGCCGGAACGGCGGCCGTGGCCGCACCAGACCCTGCAGCAGCACCCCCGGCCCCTGCCCCCGACCCGGCCATGCTGCCGGCCGAGCCGGTCCCGCCTGCCGTGTCGGGCCTCCCGGCCGCAGCGGCGGCAGCCGCCGACGCGGTCGCCGGCACCGAGCCCGACGCACGCAACCGCATGTACTCGTCGACCCCGCCGGGCAGGTGGCGGAGGTGCCCGCCGAGCACGGCGTACTGCTGGTCGGTGACGCGTTCGAGCAGGTAGCGGTCGTGTGAGACGACGAGCAGGGTGCCGGGCCACGTGTCGAGGAGGTCCTCCATGGCGGCGAGCATGTCGGTGTCGAGGTCGTTCGTGGGCTCGTCGAGGATGAGGACGTTCGGCTCGTCGAGCAGGATGAGCATGAGTTGCAGGCGCCGCTTCTGCCCACCGCTCAGGTCCTTGATGGGCGTCGAGAGCTGCGCGGAGGTGAAGCCGAGGCGCTCGAGGAGCTGCGACGGGGTCATCTCCTTGCCGTCCGCGACGTAGCTCGTCTTCTTGCGGGCGACGACCTCACGCACCCGGTCGTCCGCGTACTGCTGGAGGTCGGCGAGCTGCTGGTCGAGCACCGCGACCTGCACGGTCTTGCCGGTCTTGACGCGGCCCGTGGTGGGCTGGAGCTTGCCGGACACCAGGTTGAGCAGCGTCGACTTGCCCGCGCCGTTCGGTCCGAGGATGCCGGTCCGCTCCCCCGGCGCGATCCGCCACTCGACGTCCCGCAGGATGACGTCGTCGCCGAACGTGACACCGGCGTCGAGCAGGTCGACGACGTCCTTGCCGAGGCGCGCGGTCGCCATCTGCGAGAGCGCGACGGTGTCGCGGATCGGCGGGACGTCATCGATGAGGGCGTTGGCCGCGTCGATGCGGAACTTCGGCTTGCTGGTCCGGGCAGGGGCGCCGCGGCGGAGCCACGCGAGCTCCTTGCGGGCGAGGTTCTGCCGGCGCTGCTCGGACGCCGCGGCCTGTCGGTCACGCTCGACGCGCTGGAGGATGTACGCCGCGTACCCGCCCTCGAAGGGCTCCACGATGCCGTCGTGGACCTCCCACGTGTCGGTCGACACGGCGTCGAGGAACCACCGGTCGTGCGTCACGACGACGAGTCCGCCCTGGTTCGCGGACCACCGACGCTTGATGTGGTCGGCGAGCCACTGGATGCCCTCGACGTCGAGGTGGTTCGTCGGCTCGTCGAGGAACAGCACGTCCCAGTCGCCGACGAGGAGCTTCGCGAGGGCGATCCGCCGCCGCTGGCCACCGGAGAGGTCGTCGACGTTCGCCTCCCACGGGATGTCCGAGACGAGGCCGCCGATGATGTCGCGGATGGTCGGGTCGCCGGCCCACTCGTGCTCGGCTCGGTCGCCGACGACGGTGGCTCCGACGGTCGCGCCCGCCGGCAGGACGTCCCGCTGGTCGAGGTACCCGACCGTCAGGCCGCGGCGATGCGTGACCCGGCCGTCGTCCGGCTCGATCCGCTTCGAGAGGAGCGCGAGGAGCGTCGACTTGCCGTCGCCGTTGCGGCCGACCACACCGATGCGGTCGCCCTCGTCGATGCCGAGGGTGACGCTGTCGAAGACGACACGGGTGGGGAACTCGAGATGCAGGTTCTCGGCGCCGAGGAGATGAGCCACCCGACAAGGGTACGGGGGCGCGCGGCGCGCTTGTGCTTGACCCTGTTACGTCGGGCTGCACCGACAGCCGGTGTGGTTCGGCGCCGCACAACCAAAGACAGCTCGAACCAGGGAACCGCGTGGTTCGGTTGCACGTTGGTGGTGCGGCGCGGTGCGCTGCGGCGGACCGGCCTGGAGGCGCGACTCAGCTCGACGGGGTCGAGTCGCCCTCGCCGGCGGCCTCCTTGGCACGCTTCAGGCGCGCCTGCGCCTCCCAGTACTCGATCTCGCGCTCGAGGTCGGCGAGCTCCTGCTCGGTCCCGCTGACGCGCTTGTCACCGTGGGCCGAGCGGGCCTCGCCGAGCGTGGCGTACCGGTCCTCGTGGCGGACGGGGTCGAGGTAGCGGCCGTGGTTCCGCTCGCCCGGAGCCCAGTCGTGCCCGACCGCGAACCACACGATCGGACCGACGACGGGGACGAAGATGCAGATGAGGACCCAGGCGAGCTTCGGCAGGCCCCGGATCTCGGCGTCCGTCTTCGTCAGGATGTCGATCAGGGCGAAGACGAGCAGGAGGGTCCCCGCCCCGTACAGCAGCACGCTCATGAGGACGAAGTCTATGGACCGGCCGAGAGCCCGGCTACGCCCCGAACGCATGCCGGAGTTGCGATCGGGCAACGGTCTCCTGCGACGGCGTACAGGTTTCGACAGGCGCCGGAGTGCTGGCCGCGGTCAGAGGGCAGCGACCCACTCGTCGGAACCGTCGAGGAACCGCTGGTGCTTCCAGATCGGGGTCCGCTCCTTCACGAGGTCGATGAGCGCCGCGCACGCTGCGAAGGCCTGCGCCCGGTGCGGCGAGGCGACGGCTGCGGCGAGCGCGACGTCCCCCACCACGAGGGCTCCGACCCGGTGCAGCACGGCGATCCGGACCTCGGGGTGCTCCGCTGCGATCGTCTCGGCGACCTCGCGGAGCACGGCGGCCGCGGTCGGGTGCCCCTCGTAGTCGAGCGCGGTGACGCCCTTGCCGCCGTCGTGGTCGCGGACGACCCCGGCGAAGGTCACGACGGCGCCGTCACGGTCGGATGCCACTGCCGTGCTCGTCTCCTCGACCGTCACGTCGCGGTCGACGACGTCGGCGAGCAGGACCCGCCCGGAAGCCTGCGTCCCGGTCACGAGGCGCTCCGCGGGGCATGCCCGGCGCCGTGCAACTGGGCGAGCACGTGATCGAGCAGCCCGTCGAGGACGTCGAGTCCGTCCACCACCCCGCCGCGCGAGCCGGGGAGCGTGACGACGAGCGCTCCACTGGCGACGCCCGCGACGCCGCGGCTGAGGAGTGCGGTGGGTCCGGCCCCGGCGAGGCCACGGCGACGGATCTCCTCGATGATGCCCGGGAGCTCGAGGTCGAGCAGCGGCGCGACGGCCTCGGGCGTGCGGTCGGTGGGGGTGACACCGGTGCCGCCGGTGGTGATGACGACCCGGGCACCGGCGAGGACCTCGCCCGTGATCGTCTCCGCGATCGGCCCGCCGTCGGGCACGATCGTCGGCTCCGCCACCGTGAAGCCGTGCTCGCGGAGCCAGGCGGCGATCACCGGTCCGGTCCGGTCGAGCGCGCTGTCCGTGGCTGCCTGCGTGGACACGACGAGCACCCCCGCGCGTCCCTGCGTCGGTTCGGATGTCATCGGTCTGCCTCCCAGTCGCCCGAGCGGCCGCCGTGCTTCTCGAGCACCCGCACGTCGGTGATCGTCGCTGCCCGGTCGACCGCCTTGACCATGTCGTACACCGTGAGGGCCCCGACGCTGGCGCCGGTCAGGGCCTCCATCTCGACGCCGGTGCGCGAGGTCGTGCGGACGGACACCTCGACCACGACCCGGTCGTCGGTGCCGGTGATGTCGACCTGCACCCCGGAGATCGGCAGCGGGTGACACAGCGGGACGAGGTCGGAGGTCTTCTTCACCGCCATGATCGCGGCGATGCGGGCGGTGCCGACGACCTCGCCCTTGGGAAGCGAGCCGTCGAGGATGCGGGCGACGACGTCGGGCCGGGTCACGAGCGTCGCGGTCGCGGTCGCCGAGCGGTCGGTGACGTCCTTGTCGGAGACGTCGACCATGTGGGCCGATCCGTCGGGGCGGACGTGGGAGAGGTCGGTCATCTACAGGCTCCAGACGGTGAGCGGGTCGCCCGCTTCGACGGTGGCGGTGCCGACGGGGACGTGGACGAGGTGCGTCGCGGCGGCGTAGTGCGCGAGGAGGTGGGAGCTCGGGCCGCCGACCAGGTGGACACGACCGTCCTCCACCCTGCCCCGTCGGACCTGGTGCGTCGCCTCGGGCGAGACCGCGCGCTCGGCCGCGGGGAGCACCTGCACGGGGCGGTCGGCCGGGAGCCCGACGAGCGGCGCGAGCACCGGGCGGAGGAACACCTCGAACGAGACGAGCGCCGAGACGGGGTTGCCGGGGAACGCGACCACGGGGACGGCTCGGTCGCCGAACGTCACCGTCCCGAGTGCTTGCGGACCACCGGGTTGCATCGCGACCGGCGTGACCTCGAGTCCGCGTGGCTCGAGTGCCTGCCGCACGACCTCGTACGCACCGGCGCTGATCCCACCGGTGGTCAGGACGAGGTCGGCCCAGTCGCCGACGGCTCGGGTGACGCCCGCGAGGAACGCGGTCTCGTCGTCGGGGACCACGACGGTCCGGGCATCGGCGCCGACCTCGGCGAGCGCTGCGGTCAGGGTCACGCCGTTCGCGTCGCCGATGCCGGCACCGTGGACGTCGACACCGACGAGTTCGGAGCCGGTGCTGACGACGAGCACCCGGACCGGCCGGACGACGTCGACCTGTTCCACCCCGGCAGCGGCGAGGGCGCCGAGGAGCGCCGGCGTGACGAGCGCCCCGGCCTCGGCCACGACTCCGCCGCTGGGCAGGTCGGAGCCGGTGGTGCGGACGAAGTCGCCCGGGACGACGTCCTCGGGCACGTGCACGCGGTCGAGCGTCAGCGCCGCGGGGAACGCGCCGGTGTCGGTGCGTTCGACGGGGAAGACGGCGTCGGCACCGTCCGGGATGCGGGCACCGGTCATGATCGGCGCGGCGGCACCGGGCGCGAGCGGGGCGGGGACCCGGCCGGCCGGGATCGGCGCAGCGACCGTCAGTGACCGGCCGGCATCGGCGGCGCGGACGGCGAAGCCGTCCATCTGGCTGTTGTCGAACGCGGGGAGCGCGACCGGTGCGACGACGCGTGTCGCGAGCCGACGGCGGGCCCCGGCGCGGGCGTCGGCGGCGAGGTCGACGGTGCGCTGGGCCTCCAGGCCGGAGGAACCGGGCACACCGGACGTGAGCCGTGCGGTGACCGGGGCGAGCAGCGCAGCCACCGCTCCGGCGTGTCGACCGATCGTTCGCACAGGGCCCTCCGAAGTCGTGGACGGGGCAGGGGGACGTGAGCTACCCGGCGGAACCGCCGTCAGGGAGCGTCAGTAGCGTATCCAGCGCGCGACCTGCGCCGAGGACGATTCGGAGGACCTGTGGAGAACGACGTGACGATCGGTGTGATCGGTGGATCGGGCCTGTACGACCTGTTCGAGGCGGGCACGGCCGAGGAGCGGACGGTCGCGACACCGTTCGGCGAGACCTCCAGCCCGATCAGCATCGGCACGATGTCCGGCCGACGCGTGGCCTTCCTCACCCGACACGGTCGATCGCACTCGGTCGCACCCCACCGCATCAACCACCGCGCGAACACCTGGGCCCTGCGGTCGCTCGGGGTCCGGGCGATCGTCTCGTCGAGCGCCGTCGGGGGTCTGCACCCGGACTACGCGCCGGGCACGTTCGTCGTGACGGACCAACTCATCGACCGAACCTGGGGGCGCGCCGACACCTTCTTCGAGGACGACGTGCAGCACCTGTCGTTCGCCGACCCCTTCGACCCGGTGCTCCGGGACGCCGCCGTCGAGGCCGTCGCCGCACTCGGTCTGCCGCACCGGACGACCGGCACGTGCGTCGTGATCCAGGGCCCGCGGTTCTCGACCCGCGCCGAGTCGGTCTGGATGCGGGAAGCCGGCGGCCACACCATCAACATGACGATGACACCGGAGGTCCCGCTCGCCGCGGAACTCGGCATCGGTACGGTGAACCTCTCGTTCGTGACCGACGCCGACGCCGGTCTCGAACTCGCGGCGGGGCCGGACGACGAGCCGGTGACGCACGCGGCCGTCATGGAGCGGCTGCAGCGGGCGAACGAGGTCATCGTGCGGGCGATCGGCTCGATCGTCGCGGCGATCCCCGAGGACTTCGCGCCGCGCGAGCTCGTGCCGTCGACAGCGAGCGAGGCCGTGCTGGCGATGCCGGTGGCCGAGGGCGCCGCGTGACCCGCCTGCTCGTCACCGGCGGCGCGGGGTTCATCGGCTCCGCGATCGTCCGGCGGGCACTGACCGAGGGCCACGAGGTTCGGGTGCTGGACTCGCTCCGGCCCGACGTGCACGGCGACGCCGGCGCAGGGCACGCCCCCGTCCCCGAGGGCGTGGACTTCGTCCGGGGGGACGTCCGCGACGACACCGTGCTCGACGCTGCCCTCGACGGGATCGACGTCGTCTGCCACCAGGCGGCGAAGGTCGGACTCGGCGTCGACTTCCAGGACGCCCCCGACTACGTGTCCTCGAACGACACCGGGACGGCCCACGTCCTCGCCGCGATGGACCGGCACGGCATCGGCCGACTCGTCGTCGCGAGCTCGATGGTCGTCTACGGCGAGGGCGCGTACGCCACCGCTGCCGGCGACCCGACCCGGCCGCCTGCGCGCCGCCGCGAGGACCTCGACGCCGGACGCTTCGACCCGATCGGCCCCGACGGCGAGCCGCTCGTGCCGGGACTCATCGACGAGGACGCCGCGCTGGACCCCCGCAACGTGTACGCGCAGACGAAGGTGGCGCAGGAGCACCTGGCGTCCTCGTGGGCTCGCGCCACCGGTGGGCGGGCGATCGCGCTCCGCTACCACAACGTGTACGGGCCGGGCATGCCCGCGAACACGCCGTACGCCGGCGTCGCGTCCCTGTTCCGGTCGGCGCTCGCCCGCGGCGAGGCCCCCCGGGTGTTCGAGGACGGCCGGCAGCGGCGGGACTTCGTGCACGTGGACGACGTGGCCGGAGCGAACGCGGCGTCGATCGCAGCGACGGCCGACCTGCCGGACGACTCCTTCCGCGCCTACAACGTCGGCTCGGGCACCGTGCACACCATCGGCGAGATGGCCGCGGCGATCGCCGGGCCGGACGGTCCACAGCCGATCGTCACGGGCGAGTACCGGCTCGGGGACGTCCGGCACGTGACCGCGTCGTCGGAGCGGATCGGGCGCGAGCTCGGGTGGCACGCCGAGGTCGACTTCGAGCGGGGCATGCGCGAGTTCGCGACGGCACCGCTGCGGGCCGCGGTGCGCTGAGGGCCGGGCGGCAGCGCGGTCTCGCGGTCTCGCACCGCCCGGGACTCGTGCCCCGCGCCCCGAGACTCGTGCGCGCGCCCCGAGACTCGTGCCGCGCGCCCCGAGACTCGTGCAGGCGGACACGTCTCGTGTCCCGGAGCACGAGACGTGTCCGCCACCGCGAGACTCGGCCCCGCCGGCACGCCGCACCCCGCACCCCGCACGCCGCACGCGGCACGCCCGCCCCACCTCGGGGGACACGACATCTGGACACCGGGGTACAGTGCGGCCCGGTTCCGATCAGGCCGCTCGGGCACCGTGGACTCCATGTCGACGCCCGCGAGTCCCGCGAACCCCGAGCCGCACGGCGATCCCCGTCGATCCGGCCGTCCGCACCGAACAGACGGCATGAACGTCGACGTGATCCTGCCGTGCCTCGACGAGGCCGACGCCCTCCCCCGTGTGATCGGGCGACTGCCACAGGGCTACCGGGCGATCGTCGTCGACAACGGTTCGACCGACGGTTCCGCCGACGTCGCCCGTGCACACGGCGCCACGGTCGTCACCGAGCCCCGTCGCGGCTTCGGCTCGGCCTGCGCAGCGGGTGTCGCGGCCGCCACCGCGGACTTCGTCGCGTTCTGCGACGCGGACGCCTCGATGGACCCGGCCGAACTGCCGGGCCTCCTCGACCGGGTCGTGTCGGGCCGGACCGACCTCGCGCTCGGCCGCCGCGTCCCGACGTCGCGTGGCGCGTGGGCACCGCACGCGCGCTTCGCGAACCGCGTACTCGCGGTCCTCATGCGCCGAGCCACCGGCTACCGACTGCGCGACCTCGGGCCGATGCGCGTGATGCGCCGCGAGCAGCTCGTCGCGCTCGACCTGCAGGACCGACGCAGCGGCTACCCGCTGGAGATGGTCCTCGCCGCGCACGCCGCCGGCCTCCGCGTCGACGAGAGCGACATCGGCTACGCCCAGCGGATCGGCGACAGCAAGGTGACCGGCACGCTCCGCGGCACGGTCAACGCCGTCCGCGACATGTCGCGCCTCCTCCGCGCGTACCGCTCCGGCGAGCGCCGCCCCGGCAGGGTCCGGTCAGCGAGTCCCACGGAACCCGCCACGACCGGCCGGGAGGCCCGTCCCACCGCCGCCGACACCGCTCCCCTCGAGCGCGTGGCCGGTCCCGTCGAGGGGATGCGCTCGTGACCGCCGTGACGGTCGCGGTGGTCGCCAAGGAGTGCCTGCCCGGCCGCGTGAAGACCCGCCTCATCCCGGCGCTCGGACCCGAGGGTGCGGCCCGCGTCGCCGCCGCCAGCCTGTCCGACACCCTCGCGACGGTGCGCGCCATGCCGGCCGCGCGTCGGATCCTGTTCTTCGACGGCGAGGTCGTCCCGGCAGCTGCCGAGGGCTTCCACGTCCTCCCCCAGCCGACGGGTGACCTCGACGAGCGCCTCGGCACCCTGTTCGACGCGGTGCAGGGGCCGCTCCTGCTCGTCGGCATGGACACACCGCAGGTGCGTCCGGACGACCTCGCCCCGGTGTTCGAGCAGCCGGAGCGCGACGCCTGGTTCGGACCGGCGGAGGACGGTGGTTTCTGGGCGCTGTACATGCACGTCCCGGACGGATCACTCATCCGCGGTGTGCCGATGTCCCGCGACGACACCGGTGCGGTGCAGCGAGCCCGTCTCGTGGACGCCGGACTCGACGTCGGCGACCTCGTTCCCCTGCTCGACGTGGACGAGATCGCCGACGCCGACCGGGTGGCCGAACTCGCTCCCGACTCCGCGTTCGCCGCAGCACTCGCGTCCGAGCGCACGACCTCCGGAGGTGTCCGATGACCATGCACGCCCCGATGACCTTCGGCGCAGGCGGCGGCGAGCCGTACGCCCGCGCGCTCCGCTCCGACGGTCGGCTGCGACTCACCGACCCGAACCGCCCGGGCACCGTCGTCACGATGGACGTCGGCCGCTGGAGCGCCGCCGCCGACCGCGTCGACCGGTCGCTGCTCGACGACGCCGACGGCGGGGTCATCGACATCGGCTGCGGGCCGGGTCGGATGCTCGTCGCCGCGCGGGCCGTCGGTCTGCCCTCCCTCGGGGTCGACGTCTCGGCGGAGGCGGTCGCGATCGCCCGTCGTTCCGGAGGCAACGCCGTCCAGGGCTCCGTGTTCGACACGGTCCCCGACGAGGGGCACTGGGACACCGCGCTCGTCATCGACGGGAACATCGGCATCGGCGGCGACCCGACCGCCCTCCTGGCCCGGTGCCGCGCGATCGTGCGCCTCGGCGGCCGTGTGGTCGTCGAGACGAACCCGGAACGCGCCGCCGACCGGACCTACACGGCCCGCGTCATGGACGCCGAGGGTCACGAGAGCGCAGCGTTCCCGTGGGCCGAGGTCGGACTCGACGCCCTGCACGGGCACGCCGCCGACGCGGGGCTGCTCGCCCGGCAGAGCTGGACGGCCGAGGGCCGGACGTTCTGCGAGCTCATCGCCTGACCCACGACGTCAGCGGGACTCTTGTTTTGCATGATTCAAGAACAGCCCGTACGATGGCAGACATGCAGAACCGCGACTTCCCCTTCGGCGGCTCGTACGTGAGCGGCACCACGCGGCGCGACGAGCTCGGCTCCTACGCCGTCACCGCGGCCCAGCGTCCCCTCGGCACGTACACCGGAGTCACGGTCGCGGGCCCGCTGGGGCGCTTCGTCGACACGCAGGCGACCCGTGGCACGACCGCGACGGGTTCCGTGCGCACCGCGACCGGCTCGTTCCGCACGGCGACGGGTTCGCTCCGGACGGCGACGGGCTCGTTCCGCACGGCCTGAGTCCCGACCTCGACAGCGCCACCCCCAGACCGCGAGCGGTCGCCCACCGGATCGTCCCCCCTACCGATCCGGGCCGGGCGGCCGCTCGCTTCGTTCCCACCCCCGCCGAGCACGCGGACCACCCGGTGCCCGATCCGCCGCGCGACACGGACGACCAGCACGCGCACCGACACCCGGTGCCAGGATGGACCCATGAACGACCGCGCCGGAACCCCCGCGACCGCCGACGACCTCGTCGACCTCGACGCCCTGCTCGCCGCGTACCACGAGCGCGTCCCGGACGTCTCGGTCCCCGAGCAGAAGGTCGTCTTCGGCACCTCGGGCCACCGCGGCTCGTCGCTCGACACCGCGTTCAACGACACCCACATCGCAGCGATCACGCAGGCGATCGTCGAGTACCGCACCGAGCAGGGCACGGACGGACCGCTCTTCATCGGCCGCGACACCCACGCCCTCTCGGCCCCGGCCGAGCGGACCGCGCTCGAGGTCCTCGCCGCGAACGGCGTCCGGGTGCTCGCCGACAGCGCCGACGGATACGTCCCGACCCCGGCCCTGAGCCACGCGATCATCGCCTACAACCGCGCCGGCAACCCGGACACCGCGGACGGCATCGTCATCACGCCGAGCCACAACCCGCCCCGCGACGGCGGCTTCAAGTACAACCCCCCGCACGGCGGCCCGGCGGACAGCGACGCCACGAGCTGGATCGCCGACCGCGCGAACGCCATCATCGCCGGCGGCAACGCCGACGTGCAGCGCCGAGAGGACACGGACGCCGAGGGCTACGACTACCTCGGCTCCTACGTGGCCGACCTCGAGAACATCATCGACATCGACGCGATCAAGCGCGCCGGGGTCCGGATCGGCGCCGACCCCCTCGGCGGGGCGTCGCTGCCGTACTGGGAGCGCATCCGTGACCACTACGGTCTCGACCTCACGGTGGTGAACCCCGAGGTCGACCCGACGTGGGCGTTCATGACCCTCGACTGGGACGGCAAGATCCGCATGGACCCGTCGAGCGCGAGCGCGATGGCCTCGGTGGTCGCGCGCAAAGACGAGTTCGACGTGCTGACGGGCAACGACGCCGACTCCGACCGACACGGCATCGTGACCCCGGACGCCGGCCTGATGAACCCGAACCACTACCTCGCGGTCGCGATCGAGTACCTCTACGCCCACCGGCCCGAGTGGCGCGACGACGCCGCGATCGGCAAGACCCTCGTCTCGTCGAGCATCATCGACCGGGTCGCGGAGTCCCTCGGGCGTCGGCTGTGGGAGGTCCCGGTCGGGTTCAAGTGGTTCGTCCCCGGCCTGATCGACGGCTCGGTGGCGTTCGGCGGCGAGGAGTCCGCCGGTGCGAGCTTCCTCCGCAAGGACGGCACCGCGTGGACGACCGACAAGGACGGCATCATCCTGGCGCTCCTCGCGTCGGAGATCATCGCGGTGACCGGCAAGACCCCGTCGCAGCTCTACGCCGAGCTCACCGAACGCTTCGGCGCCCCGGTCTACCAGCGCGTGGACGCCGCGGCGAGCAAGGAGCAGAAGGCCCGCCTGTCCAAGCTCGACGGCGACGCCATCACCGCGGACACGCTCGCGGGCGACCCGATCACCGCCAAGCTCGCGAAGGCGCCCGGCAACGACGCCGCGGTCGGCGGCGTCAAGGTCGTGACGGACAAGGCCTGGTTCGCGGCGCGGCCGTCCGGTACCGAGGACGTCTACAAGATCTACGCCGAGAGCTTCGTCGGACAGGAGCACCTCGAGCAGGTGCAGCGCGAGGCCAAGGAGATCGTCGACGCGGCCCTCGGCGCGTAGCGGGACGCAGGCGTAGCCTCCGGCTGGTCGGCAGCAGCCGGAGGTCTGCCGATCCACTCAGGAACGAGCTCCGGGCGGACCTTCGCCTTGCGGAGGTTGTAACTTTGCACCCAGCGCAAAGTTTCGGGAGACCTGCTCATGACCCAGACCGCGACCGCACCCGCGGCTCCCACGACGTCCTCGAACGCCGTGATGAACCACCGGCAGATCCTGCTGGTGATCTACGGCCTCATGGCCGGGATGTTCCTCGGTGCCCTCGACCAGACGATCGTCGGTACCGCGATCCGGACGATCGGTGACGATCTGCACGGACTCGACCAGCAGGCCTGGGTGACCACCGGCTACCTGATCGCCAGCACGATCACCACGCCGATCTACGGCAAGCTGTCCGACATCTTCGGCCGTCGCCCGCTGTTCCTGACCGCGATCGGCGTCTTCATCGTCGGGTCGCTGCTGGCGTCCTTCTCGACCTCGATGCTCATGCTCGCCGGGTTCCGCGCCCTGCAGGGTCTCGGCGCCGGTGGTCTCATGTCGCTCCCGCTCGCGATCATGGGCGACATGCTCGCTCCGCGTGAGCGCGCGAAGTACCAGGGGTACTTCCTCGCGGTGTTCGGCATCTCGAGCGTCATCGGCCCGCTCGTCGGCGGCCTCTTCGCCGGCGCGAACGAGATCGTCTTCATCGCCGGCTGGCGCTGGGTGTTCCTCATCAACGTCCCGATCGGCATCATCGCGCTGATCATGGTGACGACGTTCCTGCACCTGCCGAAGTTCGGCGACCGCGGCAAGCCCCGCATCGACTGGTGGGGTGCGGCGCTCGTCATCGTCACCCTCGTCCCGCTGCTCCTCGTCGCCGAGCAGGGCCGCGACTGGGGTTGGTGGTCGGCCGGGTCGATCGCCTGCTACGCCATCGGCCTCCTGGGACTCATCGCGTTCGTCATCGTCGAACGCGCGATGGGCGACAACGCGATCCTGCCGCTGAAGCTGTTCCACTCGCACGTGTTCTCGATGGCCGCGGTCCTCAGCGTGCTCGTCGGCTTCGGCATGTTCGGCGCGATGCTGACGATCCCGCTGTACCTGCAGATCGTGAAGGGCGTCACGCCGACCGAGTCCGGTTTCGCGATGCTGCCGATGGTCCTCGGTCTGATGATCGCGTCGATCGCCTCGGGTCAGATCATCTCCCGCACCGGCAAGTACCAGGTCTTCCCGGTGACCGGCACGGCGTTCACCGCGATCGGCTTCACGGTGCTGACGTTCCTCACGGCCGACAGCCCGCTGTGGTTCCTCATGCTCGGCATGTTCGGCATCGGACTCGGGCTCGGACAGCTCATGCAGACGCTGACCCTCGCCGCGCAGAACTCCGTGTCCCCGCGGGACATCGGCGTCGCCACGAGCGCCGCGACCTTCTTCCGCCAGATCGGCGGCACCATGGGCACCGCTGTCCTGCTCTCCGTCCTGTTCTCGCTCATGCCGACGAACATCACGACGGCACTGCAGAACGAGTCCACGCTGAAGAGCAGCCTCAACGCCGCACTGACCCCCTCCGTCGCGAACGCCTCGGAGAACAAGGCGGTCATGGACCAGATCTGGAACCGGATCGTCGACCCGATCCAGTCGAACGTGCAGGACCAGCTCAACGCGGGTGCCGCGAAGGCCAAGGCCGCCGCGGACGAGGCCGTCACGAAGCAGGTCACCGCGAAGGTCCAGCAGGCCGTCGCCGCCGGGCAGGTCCCGGCGGCGTCCGCTGGTTCCGTCATCGCCGAGCAGGTCGCCGCCGCCAAGCCCGACGCCGAGCAGCAAGCGCTCGAGCAGGTCGCGTCGAAGGCGAAGGCCGAGGTCGTCGACGGCACGGTCCAGGTCGACTACGCGAACGCCACGCAGCGGAAGAACGTCGTCGACGAGGTCGCCCCGACGATCAAGGAGCAGCTCGAGAAGGGGACGACCAGCTCGTCGAGCTCCTCGACGACGAGCGACACGTCGTTCCTCAACGGCGCGGACCCGCGGCTCACCCGCTCGTTCCTGGTCGGGTTCAGCAGCTCCGCGGTCACCGTCTACTACGTCGGTCTCGGCGTGATCCTGCTCGCGTTCGTCCTCACCTGGTTCTTCCGCGTCCCGCCGCTCCGCAAGGTGTCCGCCCTGCAGGAGCAGGCGAACGCCGCGAAGGACGGGCAGGACCGCCTCACGGCCGACGCGCAGCAGGCCGCCGCGAACACGGGTTCGCTCGTCACGCCGCACACCGGGTCGACGGACGTGGTCCCGACGTCGCCGGACGTGTCCGTGCCGCGTCAGGACCGACCGGGAGGAACGCCCTCCCCCGCATCCCCGGTCGCGTCCGACGGACGGACGGCTCCCACCTCCGCGGACACCCGTGCCCCGCTGCCCGACGCCACCACCCACGGTGCACACTCGGCGGCTGCGCCGGTGGACGAGCCACCCACGACGACCGGCACCATCCGGACCCGACCGGCGCACGCCGCACCGGCCGACGCAGCGGCGGTGTCCGCCCCGGACGCGACCACGACCGCGCCGCAGGCCGATCCGTCGGAGGCGAGCCGTGCCTCCCGGCCGGTCCAGGGTGACCACCCGCACGGCCGCCACTCGGCCGAGTAGCCCACCAGCCCTCGGTCCCTGCCGTCAGCCGACGGCGGAGAACGAGGCGCCGGGGAGTCGACGGCGCATGACGTCGATCGCGGCGTCGTTGTCGTCGACGAGCACGTAGCGGCGGCCGAGCGCGGCCGCGACGGCACCGGTCGTGCCACTGCCGGCGAAGAAGTCGAGCACCCAGTCACCCTCGCGCGACGACGCCTGGACGATGCGCCGGAGGACGCCCTCGGGCTTCTGCGTCGGGTAGCCGGTCTTCTCGCGGCCGGTCGGGGACACGATCGTGTGCCACCACACGTCCGTCGGGAGCTTGCCGCGCTCCCGCTGCTCGGGCGTCACGAGCCCCGGCGCCATGTACGGCTCACGGTCCACCGACGCGGAGTCGAAGTGGTACCGGGCAGGGTCCTTCACGTACACGAGGATCGTGTCGTGCTTGGTCGGCCACCGCGTCTTCGACTTCGCCCCGAAGTCGTAGGCCCAGACGATCTCGTTGAGGAACGACTCGCGGCCGAAGAGCGCGTCGAGCAGCACCTTCGCATAGTGCGACTCCCGGTAGTCGAGGTGCAGGTAGAGGGTCCCGTCGTCGGCGAGGACCCGCCAGGCCTCGAGCAGCCGCGGCTCGAGGAACGACCAGTAGTCGTCGAAACGGTCGTCGAACCGGAGGAGGTCGCCGCGGACCCGCTCGTACGTACCGCCGCGGAACCCCGTGACCGTCTCGCGTCGGCCGGGGGCGACCGGCGCGGCATCACCCGTGCTCCGGATCGCGGTGCTCGCGTGCCGCCGCTGCTTCCGGCCGGTGTTGAACGGCGGGTCGAGGTAGACGAGTGTGAAGGAGCCGTCGTCGAGGGTCGGCAGGACGTCGAGGGCGTCCCCGTGGACCACCCGGTCCGGTCCGCGGTCGTCGTGCACGGGTCCATCCTCGCGTACGGAGCGCGGTTCACAGTGCGCTCACCGGCGGCCCCGGCGTAGCGTCACCGACATGGCGACACCCGAGGTCCGGAACGACACCGAGCAGCAGCAGTACTCCCTCGTCGAGGACGGGGAGGTGATCGGACTCGCGGCGTACGAGATCGAGGGCGACGAGATCCGCTTCGTGCACACCGAGGTGGACCCCGAACACCGCGGGGGCGGCCACGCATCCATGCTCGTGCAGGCAGCGCTCGACGACGTGCGCGCGAACTCGTCCCGAACCGTGGTTCCGCTGTGCAGCTACGTGAAGGCCTGGATCGAGCGACACCCGGACTACCAGGAGCTCACCGCGCGCTGATCGACGCCGCGGGGCCTGGCGCGGCCGGTCAGTACGTCCGGTCGTGTGTCCCCGCGCGGACCTCGTGACGAGCGCCTGGCCGGACGCCTGGCACCTTGATGAGCACGTGCCCGCTCAGCAGGTCGTGGTCGTCGTCGGCGGGGGTCGGCGCCTCCCGTGGCAACCGCGACTGCCGTTCGTACTCGGCCTGGGCCTCGTGCCGGGTCGGCGCGAACACCTCGTCCATCATCGACACCACACCGCCGGAGCCGCCCGAGCGCGTGGCCTTGTTCGACAGGTCGATCCACCCCGCGCGATCGGCGACCCACATCGCGACGACCGCTGCGGCCACCGCCCCCAGGAGGATCAACCAGTTCACGTGCACGACGCTACGTGGACGATCCGGTGCCGACATCAGCCGCGCGGGGGATTCTCCTGATCCCCACACGTCGTTCTTGGGGAGTACACCGAGACTGATGGGGCGGCGGCCCGGTTCCCCCCTCCCGGGCCGCCGACCCCGTTGCAGGGCTCGGGTCTCGACGCTCGTCGTGCAGACTGGGTCGATGCGCCGTCTCCGAGCTCCCCTCGTCGTCGTGCTCTGCGCGGCCGTCCTGACCGGCTGCTCGACGGCGGAGGGCATCGCGCGGCAGGCATTCCACGGCGGCGGCTCGGCCCCCTGCCCCGTACCCGGCGCCGACTCCGCGCCCGGTGCCGGTTCCGTACCCGGCGCCGGTTCCGCGCCCGACACCGACCGCCCCGGGCCGACCGCCTCGGCCTCGGCCGGCCCCGCTCCCGAGGCGACGCTGGACCCGACCATCGCGCGCGAGGTCGCCGCCGCGCTCCGTGCCGTCCGCGCACTGCCGGGCGTCGACCGCGCGACCGAGACGACCACGAACGCCCCGAGCTCCGCGCCGGATCCCGCGTGCCCGTCGCGTGAGGTCACGACGAACCACTTCTCGTCGCGCTTCACGGTCGTCACCGCCCCGTCTGCGTCCCCCGCCGAGGTCGGCGCCGTCCCGAGCACGATGGCCGAGGAACTCGCGTGGACCGGGGTCAGCCTCACGCTCACGGTGCCGGCCGGGAGCGGGCACATCGCGAGCACCACCCGCTACGAGGGCACGTTCGACCAGGTCATCCCGCGCAGCACCTCGACGGAGGTCGCGCAGGGGCTCGCCACGCTGGCCGCGACCCCGCACGTCGCCGGGCTGGACGCGACGATCCCGTACACGATGCGGGTCGACTACGGGTCGCTCACCATCGGCGTGGACTCGGTCGACCAGGCGGTGCTCGACGAGGTGCACTCGGTCATCGAGCGGACGGCGTTCAAGGACACCACGTTGCACGGTTCGTTCGGCAACGGCGCGAAGCCCTAGGCCGGCCGCGGCCCGACGGCCTGGTCGACGGCGGGACGCCACATCGACACGGGCGCGGCAGACGTGAACCCGGTCAGCGGCGCGCCGTCGGCGAACCCGTGCCGCCGGTAGAGCCGTCGGTTCTGCGAGGTCGAGGACTCCAGGTAGGCGCCCTGTCGTCGCCGGTCCACCCGGTCGAGTGCGTGCTCGAGCAGCAGTCCCCCGACACCCTGCCCACGCACGGCTTCCGACACGCCGATCTCGGCGAGGTACCAGTGCGGCGCTGCCGGACGGGCGCGCTCCATGCGACGCAGGTGCGAGAGCGCCCGGAGTCCACCCGCGATCCCGAGCACCCGCACGAGTTCCGGCACCTGCCGCACGAACGCCCAGAGCCCGCCTCGGTGCGGGAGCGGCGCCTGCCAGAACGCAGTGCCGACGACCCGGTCGCGCGCGACCGCGACGTCGACATCGCGGGACCCCCGCGGCACCGCTCGGATCAACGCGGCGAACAGCCGACCGAGCACGGCCAGGCGGTCCTCGCCGGAGCGCGCGGGCCGGATCTCCGCGAGCACCGGGTCCTCGGCGAAGGCCTCGGCCAGGACGGTGGCGGCGGCGTGCAGCTCGTACTCCGCAGCGGCTCGGACGACGATCTCCATGGGGGCTCCTCCCTGATTCGGCCAATTGGCCAGATTCATCGTCCAGCACGACCCTGCGCACGCGCCGTACGCTTCCTGTGATGACGGAGGACGAGGGGACGCGCGGGTACCGCAGTCGTGCCGACCGGCGTGAGGAGTTGCTCGACGCCGCAGCGCTCGTCGTGCGTGACGACGGCCTCTCCGGGTTGACGACCCGGGCGGTGGCTGCCCGGGCGGGCGTCGCCCACGGCGTCGTGCACTACGTGTTCGGGGCGAGGCAGCACCTCGTCGTCGCGCTGCTCGAACGCCAGGCGCGTGCGCTGCTCCCCCGGGTCCTCACCGCTGCCGAAGAACACGACGACCTCGACGACGCCCTCGACGCGGCGGTCGCAGCATGGGTCGACCTGGTGCGGCGGGAACCCGAGCGCTTCCGTCTCCTCGAGGCGGCGAGCAGCAGCACGCTGGACCCGACGGGCGACGGGGCAGCGATGGAGGCCGAACGGGCACTCTGGCAGGCAGCGGTCGCGTCGGGCATCGAGCACTGGGCGGTCCCGCGCGGTGTCACGCTCACGGTGCCCGTGGTGGACGCTGCCGACGCGGTCATCGCCGTCGTCGACGGTCTCGTCAGGTCCTCGGCGAGCGACCCCGACGGCACGGTGACCGAACGGGCCCGGGTGCTGCTCGTCCGCGGTCTCGCGCACGCCCTCACGACGCCACGCTGACGGGGGACGTCAGATGGTCACGGCACCCGCTCGAGCCACTCCTTCGTCGCGAACTTCGTCGCGATGAGCTCCTGCGCCCGCTGCCGCTCGGCCTCGGTGACGTGCCCTTCGTGCGCGCCGTAGAGCTTCGTGAACGTGCCGACCAGCCGCTCGATGACCTCCGCACGGGGCAGGCCGGTCTGCGAGCGCAGCGGATCGACCCGCTTCGCCGCCGAGGTGGTGCCCTTGTCGCTCATCTTCTCGCGGCCGATCCGGAGCACCTCGACCATCTTCTGGCCGTCCATGTCGTAGCTCATCGTGGCGTGGTGCAGCACCGCACCGGTGCCGAGGCGCTTCTGGGCGGCGCCGCCGATCTTGCCCTTCGCCGAGGTGATGTCGTTGAGCGGCTGGTAGTACGCGTCGATGCCGAGCGACTTGAGCGCCTCGATCACCCACTCGTCGAGGTAGGCGTACGAGTCGGCGAAGGTCATGCCCTGCACGAGGTCGGCCGGCACGTACAGCGAGTACGAGATGATCGCGCCGGCCTCCATGAACATCGCGCCGCCGCCGGAGATCCGTCGCACGACCTGCACGCCGTACTTCTCGGCGCCCTCGGGGTCGACCTCGTTCTTGAGGGACTGGAACGAGCCGATCACGACGGCCGACTCGTCCCACTCCCAGATGCGGAGCGTCGGACCACGACGGCCGGCCCCGACCTCCTCGGTGAGGACCTGGTCGAGCGCGAGGTGCTCGTTCGGGGAGATCGGCCCCTCGTGGATGACCTCCCAGTCGTAGTCATGCCACGAGGACGCGCGCGAGAGGGCTCGGCGGACGGCGACGCCGACGGCCTCGGGTGTGAAGCCGAGCAGCTGCGCGCCCTCGGGCAGTGCTCCGCGGACGGCGGCGGCGATCCCGGCGGCGTCGGTCGTCGACGGCAGGCCGTTCACGGCCTCGTCGATCAGCGGCAGCGCGTGGTCGGGTTCGAGGAAGAAGTCACCGGCGAGCCGGAACTCCTGGATCGATCCGTCGACGACCTCGAGGTCGACGACGACGAGCTTCCCGCCTGGGACCTTGTACTCACCGTGCACAGGACGACCCTACGCCCGCGGGCCTCGGCCCGGAGATCGGTCACGGGCTGCGACGGAGGTCCTTCGCGAGGAACACGGAGGACTCCTGCGCGGTGACCTGCCGGCCGCCGTCGTCCACGTACTCGTACTCGTACTCCTCGACCTCGCCCGTCGCGATGTACCCGGCCCGCTCGTAGAGCCTGCGAGCGTCCGGGTTGTCGAGCGCGACGCCGATGCGGAGCACCCCGGACGGCTCCGCGAGGCGTTCGGCAGCGGCGATGAGGGCCGAACCGACGCCACGTCCGCGCTGGTCGGGCTCGACCCGGAGATTGCGCAGTTCCGGCTCGTCGATCGCGGTGACCTCCCCCGACCCGACCGGCTCGGTGCCGACCCACGCGACGAGGACGGTCAGCTCACCGCGGTCCTGGGCGGTGGCTGCCCACCGCGCGTACCCCGCCCGGGCGGCTCCCGCCGCTCGAGCGCGACCGCAGCCGCCGCGTCGAGGACCGTCACCACCACGTCACCGTGCCGTCCGGTCACCGTCGTCCCCGTCTCCCGGCCTGGAGGCGCGGGGCGGGCCCGCCCCCGTGCCTCCGGTCCGTCCTGTCGTCGCGTCCACCCCGCGTCGGCCCGCCGCCGTCAGGGCGCGACCGCGCGCTCCAGCCACGCGACGAGGTCACCAACGACCTCGTCGCGGTTCGTCTCGTTGTAGACCTCGTGCCGCGCCCCCTCGTACACCCTGACCTCGACGTCCGACAGCTTCCCACGCGACCGGTACGCCCGGGCCAGTCGCTCGACCGACCGCGGTCCGCCGAGCGTGTCGTCGGACCCGACCTGCAGGAGCATCGGGAGGTCGTGCGGGATGCCCCGACGCGGCACGCCGAGCAGCCGCAGGGTGTCCGGGAGTCCGAAGAGCCGGATGACGTCGGCCTCGACCGCGAGCGGGTCCAGCCCGATCGCGTCGATCACCGCACGGTCCCGGCTGATCCACTCGTACTTCGTCGGTCCGGCCGCGGCGAACCGGGCGTTGAGGTCGCCGCTGTTCATCCAGCCGGGCAGCCGGTACGCGGTCGCGGAGAGCACGACGCCGTCGTAGAGCGCGCTCGAGGTGTTCACGATCCGCTGTGCCATGAGCGACCCCCACGAGTGTCCGAGCAGGACGAGCGGGACGCCGGGGGTGTCCTCGCGGGCGAGGGCGCTCAGCTGCTCGACCGCCGCGATCGCGGCACGCAAGCCCCCGGGGCCGAGCCGACCGAGCTTCGCGTGGTCGCCGTCCCACTGTGCGAGCCCGGTCCGGCCGTGCCCGCGGTGGTCGTTCGCGTGCACGGTCCAGCCGGCGCGGACGAGGTCCTGCGCGAGCGGCTCGTAGCGCAGGGAGTGCTCGCCGACACCGTGGGCGATCTGCACGATGCCCTTCGGCCGCGCGGCACGCCAGGTCGAGTAGACGATCTCGACGCCGTGCGCGTCGGTGAACGAGGAGTCCCCTCGGGCTGCGGAGAAGGTCGGCACCTCTGCATCCTCGCAGACGGGCGGGCGCCGCACGGGTTCCGTCGCGTGTTCACCCGGCGTTCACGCAGCGGGCTCGGAGCGGGCCTACCGTTGGCGCGCATGGACGTCCTCGTCACCGTCGTGCTGGTGATCGTGGTGGCCCTCGTGTTCGACTTCACGAACGGCTTCCACGACACCGCGAACGCCATGGCCACCTCGGTCGCCACCGGAGCCCTGAAGCCCCGGACCGCCGTGCTCATCTCCGCCGTCCTCAACGTGGTCGGCGCGTTCCTCTCCACCGAGGTCGCCAAGACCGTCTCGCAGGGCATCATCCGCGAGGGTCAGGACGGCATCCACATCTCCCCCGTGATGATCTTCGCGGGGCTCGTCGGCGCCGTGCTGTGGAACCTCGCGACGTGGTACTTCGGCCTGCCGTCGTCGTCCACGCACGCGCTGTTCGGCGGGCTCATCGGGGCGTCGATCATCGGCGCCGGCCTGAACTCGGTCGACTGGGCCACCGTCGTGTCGAAGGTCGTGCTCCCGGCGCTGCTCTCCCCGGTCATCGCGGGCGTGATCGCCCTCGTCGCGACGTACCTCGTCTACTCGCTCACGAAGAACGCCACGACCCACGGCGCCGCGACCGGGTTCCGGCACGGGCAGACGATCTCCGCGTCGCTCGTCTCGCTCGCCCACGGCACGAACGACGCCCAGAAGACGATGGGTGTCATCACGCTGACCCTCATCGCCGCGAACTACCAGCCGTCCGGCAGCGGACCGGCGCTCTGGGTGGTCCTGGCGTGCGGGCTCGCGATCGGCCTCGGTACGTACATGGGCGGCTGGCGGATCATGCGGACGGTCGGCAAGCGGATCTCAGACGTACAGTCCCCGCAGGGCTTCGCGGCCGAGGCGAGCTCGGCGGCCACGATCCTGGTGTCGTCGCACCTCGGGTTCGCCCTGTCGACCACGCACGTCACGAGCGGCTCGGTGATCGGATCGGGCCTCGGCAAGAAGCTCGCGGACGTGCACTGGTCCGTCGTCGGTCGGATCGTCGTCGCGTGGGTCATCACGCTGCCCGCCGCTGCGGTGGTCGGCGCCCTCGCCACCGCGGTCGCCGCGACCTCGACCATCGGGCTGGTCATCGTCGCCGTGCTGGCCCTCGCGGCCGGGATCGGCTTCTTCGTCCTGGCCCGCCGCAAGCCGGTGACGCAGGACAACGTCAACGAGGACCAGCCGGCGGCCCAGCCGGTGGCCGCCTGATCGGAGGACGAGATGGACATCGACTTCGGAGCGATCGGGACGGTCGCGTGGGTGGGGTTCGTCGCGGCGGTCGGCGTGGTGCTCCTCTACACGCTGGGGCTGCGCCTGCTCGGAACGGGGCAGCCGGCCGACGCGGGCGGCGAGCGGACGCAGTACGCCGACGAGACGCCCCGGTCCGGACACACGCCCGCCGCCGCGATGGTCGGTGCGTGGACGTGCTTCGCGGTGTGCGGTGCGGCGGTGCTGTTCGGGATCTGGCTGACCATCCCGCAGTTCCACAGCTGAACGCCGCCCACGAGGACCGGGCTGGTGCGAGGATCACCGGGTGACCACGCACCGGCTCGACCCCACGCCCGTCACCGCCGTCGACGTGTTCGACGCGGCGCTCCCACCCGTTCTGCGCGTGGATCCCGGGGACACGGTCACCGTCCGGACGCTGAGCGCGGCGGGCTACACCGAGCGTCAGCCGGAGCCCGGGGCCGAGGTCCCGACGCTCCTGCCGTCCCGACGCGGCCACTGCCTGGTCGGTCCGATCGCGGTCACCGGCGCCCGCCCGGGTCAGGTGCTCGCCGTGCACTTCGACGACCTCGTGCCGGACGACTGGGGCTACACCGGGTCGGGTGGCGTGGACACGCCCGTCAACCGAGCCCTCGGTCTCGTCGAGCCGGAGTCACGCGGTCCGCTCCTCTGGGACGTCGACGCTGCCGCGGACCGGGCGGTCAACCAGCTCGGACTCGCGGTCCGGACGGCACCGTTCCTCGGCGTCGTCGGCCTGCCCCCGGAGCCGACCGGCGAGCACTCGACGATCCCGCCGCGACCGGTCGGCGGCGGCAACGTCGACTGCCGGGAGCTGGTCGCCGGGTCGACGCTGTTCCTGCCCGTGACCGTGCCGGACGCCCTGCTCTGGGTCGGGGACGGTCACGCTGCGCAGGGGGACGGCGAGGTGTCCGGAACGGCCATCGAGTGCGGCATGACCACCACGGTGACGCTGTCCCTGCTCGACGAGGCCCCGGTCTCCGGCATCCACGCGGAGAGCCCGGCCGGACGCATCACGTTCGGGTTCGACGCGGACCTCAACACCGCCACGACGACGGCGCTCGACGCGATGGTGGAGTGGATCGCCGGACTGTTCGACATCGGCCGTGCCGAGGCCCTCGCGATGGCGAGCGTCGCGGTGAGCATGCGTGTCACCCAGGTCGCGAACCGCACCTGGGGCGTGCACGCTCTGCTCCCCGAGGGTGCGATCAGTCGCGGTGCGAGCGCGGTGTC
>NZ_LDQC01000080.1 GCF_001475545.1 Curtobacterium luteum
CCTCCGGCACCCACACCCGCACCGCCCGCACCACCGAAAGGCTCCACCGTGCGTGACCTCCACCAGACCGACAGCGTGACCGCCTCGCGCTCCGACGCCCGCGCCCAAGCCGGTGCGACGTCCGACTGGATGCCGTACCTCCCCGCGTCGACCTCGCCGTTCACCCCTGACGGCGTGGACCCTGCCGAGCTGGTGTGGGCCGAGACCGTCGCCCCGGGCGGCTACACGCACCGGGTGCTCGCCCGCGGGACCCGGTTCCGGTTCGACGACCCGACCGGCGACGCGTGCGCGAACGTCCTCGTGTTCAACGCCCTCGAGCCGTGGGAGCGGTTGAACGTCGCGGACACGCAGAAGATCCCGTGGCAGGCGTACCTCGGGCAGGGCTCGCCGCTCCTCAGCGGCGACGGACGCGTCCTCGCGAGCATCGTCGAGGACACCTCCGGCCACCACGACGCATTCTGCGGGACCTCGACCGACGCCTGGAACGAGCGGAAGTACGGCGACGCCGCGCCGGAGGGCCCGAGCCCGAGCGGGCGCTCCCTGTTCGCGAAGGCCGCGGCCAAGCACGGCCTGTCGAAGCGGGACCTCCCGCCGAGCGTCTCGTTCTTCCAGGGCGTCCACGTCGAGCCCGACGGCACCCTGACGCCGACGGGCAGCGCCGGGCCGGACCGCCACGTGACCCTCGTCGCCGAGCTCCCGCTGCTCGTCCTCGTCGCGAACGTGCCGCACCCGCTCGATCCGCGTCCCGACTACACGGTCGGTCCGCTCCGGGTGCACGCCTGGCGCGGTGCGCCGACGGCGCACACCGACCCGCGGGCCACCGCGACGCCGGAACTGCACCGCGCCCACCTCAACTCGATCGACTACGCGGAAGCGCGAGGCCTGTGATGACCACGACCCTGACCACGTCCGTCCCGGTGGGTGCCGTCCACGCGCCGGACGTCCCGCTCGACCGGAGCGAGTCCCGCGTGCCCGGTGCGGTCGTCCGGGACGACGACGTCGCACCGCTCGCCCCGTGGTCCGCCGTCGTCCGTGCCGGCGAGGTCCTCACGATCGTCGACGTCGGCGGCAACCAGAGCGCCGACTGCCTGGTCTACGACGCACACGACCCGGACGAGCGCTACAGCGTGCCCGACACGCTCGCCGCCCAGGGCAACGCGTACGTCCGGACGGGCACGGTGCTGATGTCGAACGAGGGCCGTCCGCTCATGACCGTGGTCGCGAACGAGATCGACCGGCAGGACACCATCGGCGGCGCGTGCTCGAAGGAATCGAACACGCTCCGGTACGGGCACCACACGCAGTACCAGCACGGCTGCCGCGAGAACTTCCTCGCCGAGGCCGCACGCCACGGGCTCGGTGCCCGCGACCTCGTGTCGAACCTCAACTGGTTCATGAACGTGCCGGTCGAGGAGGACGGCGCACTCGGCATCGTCGACGGCATGAGCGCCCCCGGCAAGCGAGTCGCGGTGCGGGCCGAGCGGGACGTGCTCGTGATCGTGTCCAACTGCCCGCAGATGAACAACCCCTGCAACGACTTCTCCTGCACGCCGCTGCGCATGATCGTGGTCCAGCCGTGACCGCCGCGCCCGACCCCACCGGGACCGACACCGTGACTCCTCCGCTCTCCACCGACACCGTCCTCGTCGCCAACCGCGGCGAGATCGCCCGCCGGGTCATCCGCTCCGCGAAGGCGCTCGGCATGCGCACCGTCGCCGTCTACTCGGACGCCGACCGTGCCGCCCCGCACGTCCGCGAGGCCGACACGGCCGTCCGGCTCGGTCCCGCACCGGCGCGCGAGTCCTACCTGCAGATCGACGCCGTCGTCCAGGCCGCGCTCGACACGGGTGCGGGCCTCGTCCACCCCGGCTACGGCTTCCTCTCCGAGAACACCGAGTTCGCCGCGGCGTGCGAGGCCGCGGGCATCCGGTTCGTCGGTCCGACCGCGGAACAGATCGTCCAGTTCGGCGCGAAGCACACCGCCCGGGAGCTCGCGGCCGCCGCCGGCGTGCCGATGCTCGCCGGCACCGGCCTCCTCGCGAGCGTCGAGGACGCGGTCGCGCAGGCCGAGCGCATCGGGCTGCCGGTCATGCTCAAGGCCACCGGGGGCGGCGGCGGCATCGGCATGCAGGCGTGCGCGACGCTCGACGAGGTCCGGGAGGCCTACGCGAGCGTCGAGCGCACCGCCTCGGCCGCCTTCGGCTCCGCCGGGATCTTCCTCGAGCGACTCGTCCGACCGGCCCGCCACGTCGAGGTCCAGCTCTTCGGTGACGGCGAGGGGCGCGTCGCCGTGATCGGCGACCGCGACTGCTCCCTCCAGCGCCGGAACCAGAAGGTGATCGAGGAGGCTCCGGCCCCGGCACTCCCCCGATCCGTCCGGGAGGCACTGCACGCGTCCGCCCGTCGGCTCGCCGAGAGCGTCGGGTACCGCAGCGCCGGGACCGTCGAGTTCGTCTACGACCCGGTGCGCGAGGAGGCCTCGTTCCTCGAGGTCAACACGCGCCTGCAGGTCGAGCACCCCGTCACCGAGCAGGTCTTCGGTGTCGACCTGGTCGAGCTCATGCTCCGGCTCGCGCGTGACGGCGCCGACGGGATCGCCGACGACGTCTTCACCCGCGAGTGGACGCCGGACGGGCACGCCGTCGAGGCCCGGCTCTACGCCGAGGACCCCGCCAAGGGCTCACTGCCGTCGAGCGGACTCGTCACCCAGGCCGTGTTCCCCGAGGCGAGCGGCCTGCGCGTCGACGGCTGGGTCGAGACCGGCTCCGAGGTGTCCGCGTTCTACGACCCGATGCTCGCGAAGGTGATCGCCACGGGTGAGACCCGCGACGACGCGCTCGACCGCCTCCGCGAGGGCCTCGCGGGCACCCGGGTCGACGGCATCGTCACGAACGCCGGGCTCCTCCGTGCGCTCACCGACGACCTCGAGCTCCGGACCGCCACGCACAGCACCTCCACCCTCGACGAGACCGAGGACCCGGACCCGCGCATCGACGTCGTCGTGCCCGGCACGATGACCACGGTGCAGGACCTCCCCGGTCGTACCGGGTACTGGCAGGTCGGTGTCCCGCCGAGCGGCCCGTTCGACGGCGCGTCCTTCGCCGAGGCGAACCGTGCGGTCGGCAACCCGGACGGCGCCCCCGCGCTCGAGGTCACCGCGTCCGGTCCGACGCTTCGGTTCTCCGCGGGGGCCGTCGTCGCCGTGACGGGCGCCCCGGTGCCGGTGACGCTCGACGGTGTCACCGTGCCGATGTGGGAGCCGGTCGAGGTCGCTGCGGGCCAGACCCTCGCGGTCGGCACGGCCACCGGCCCCGGGCTCCGGGCGTACCTCGCGGTGCGGGGCGGCTTCGACGTCCCGACGTACCTCGGCTCGACCGCCACGTTCACCCTCGGCGGGTTCGGCGGTCACGCGGGCCGCGCGCTCCTGGCCGGCGACGTCCTGCGGCCCGGCTCCCCGGACGCAGACGCACCGCACCCGGCGTTCCCCGCGGGTGCCCGGCTCGGGCTCGTCGGCGGCCCGACCCCGGCCGACCGCCGGACCGCCCTGACCGACACGTGGGAGGTCGCCGTGACGGAGGGGCCGCACGGCGCGCCCGACTTCTTCACGCGCGACGACCTCGACGTGTTCTACGCCACGGACTACGTCGTCCACCACAACTCCGCACGCACCGGCGTCCGCCTGATCGGCCCACGTCCTGGTTGGGCGCGGACCGACGGCGGCGAGGCGGGTCTGCACCCGTCGAACATCCACGACACCCCGTACGCCGTGGGCGCGATCGACTTCACCGGGGACACCCCGATCATCCTGGGCCCGGACGGTCCGTCCCTCGGCGGCTTCGTCTGCCCCGCGGTGGTCGCGAGCGGTGACCTCTGGAAGCTGGGCCAGCTGCGCCCGGGCGACACCGTCCGGTTCGTCCCCGTCCGCGAGGCCGACGCCGCCGCGCTCGACGCGCACCGTGCCTCCCGGTCGGTGCCGCGCACCGGTGGCGACGGCGACGACGGGGTCCTGGCGCGCCTGGACGCGACCGACGCGCGTCCGAGCGTCGCCTACCGACGTGACGGCGACGACAACGTCCTCGTCGAGTACGGCGACATGACGCTCGACATCGCGCTGCGGATGCGGGTGCACGCGCTCATGACGAAGCTGCAGGAGGAGGCACCGGCGGGCATCGTCGACGTCACACCGGGCATCAGGTCGTTGCAGGTGCACACCGACACGAGCGTCCTGAAGGCGAGCACGATGGCCGGGCTCCTGCGGGAGCTCGAGGACGAGATCCCGCCCACCGACCAGCTCGTCGTCCCCTCGCGGACCGTCAAGCTGCCGCTCTCGTGGGACGACCCGGCGACCCGGCTCGCGATCGAGCGGTACATGGCCGGTGTCCGGAACGACGCACCGTGGACCCCGTGGAACATCGAGTTCATCCGACGGATCAACGGGCTCGACAGCGTGGACGACGTGTTCCGCACCGTGTTCGACGCGAGCTACCTCGTGCTCGGGCTCGGCGACGTGTACCTCGGCGCACCCGTCGCGACCCCGCTCGACCCGCGGCACCGCCTGGTCACGACGAAGTACAACCCCGCCCGGACGTGGACGGCCGAGAACTCGGTCGGCATCGGCGGCGCGTACCTCTGCATCTACGGCATGGAGGGGCCCGGCGGCTACCAGTTCGTCGGCCGCACCGTGCAGATCTGGAACCGGTTCCGTCGCGGCGGGTTGTTCCAGGAGGACCCGTGGGCGCTGCGGTTCTTCGACCGGATCGAGTGGTACCCGGTCGGGGCGGAGGAGCTGCTCGAGCTCCGGGCCGAGACCGACGCCGGGCGTGGGCACTTCGAGACCGTCGACGGCGAGTTCTCGATCGCGTCGTACAACCGGTTCCTCGCGGAGAACGCCGGCTCGATCGCGGACTTCCGCGCGCAGCAGGCCCGCGCGTTCGACGAGGAGAAGGAGCGGTGGCGCGCATCGGGCGAGTTCGACGTGCGGGACGAGCCCGCCGTCGTGCTGCCGGACGAGGTGACGCTGCCCGCCGGGGCGACCGCGGTCACCGCGCCGTTCACCTCGACGGTGTGGCAGGTGGACGTCCGACCGGGCGACCGTGTGGAGGAGGGCCAGAAGCTGCTGGCCGTGGAGGCGATGAAGATGGAGTCGATGGTGCACGCACCGGTGGAGGGACACGTGTTGGAGGTCTACATCAAGCCAGGGGACCAGGTGGCACCGGGACAGGTCCTCGCCGCGATCGGAGCGGCGGCGTGAGCGGCGGCAGCGTGAGCGGCGGCAGCGGGACCGGCGGTCACGCTGCCGACGCCGTCGCTCGCGTGCACGACGTCTTCGACCGCATCGTGGCCGTCGACCGGCCCGAGGTCTGGATCACCCTGCGCGACCGGGCCGACGTCGTCGCCGAGGCGTCGGCCGTCGAACCGTCCCTGCCCCTCGCCGGGCTGCTCTTCGCCGTCAAGGACAACATCGACGTCGCCGGGCTCCCGACCACCGCGGCCTCCCGGTCGTACGCGTACACGCCGACCGAGGACGCCACCGCGGTCGCCCGGCTCCGGGCAGCGGGCGCGGTCGTGGTCGGGAAGACCAACCTCGACCAGTTCGCCACGGGTCTCGTCGGCACCCGGTCGCCGTTCGGCGCGGTCCGGAACGCCTGGGACCCGACCCGGATCTCGGGTGGCTCGTCGAGCGGCTCCGCCACCGCCGTCGCCCTCGGGACGGTCGACTTCGCGCTCGGCACCGACACCGCCGGCTCCGGTCGGGTGCCCGCGGCGCTGAACCACCTCGTCGGGGTGAAGCCCACGAAGGGCCTCGTGCCGAACACCGGCGTCGTGCCGGCCTGCCGGTCGCAGGACTGCGTGACCGTGTTCGCGCGGTCGCTCGGCACCGCGCGCACCGTCGCCGAGCTGATGGCCGGACCGGACGGGGTGGACCCACTGTCGCGTGCCGACCAGGGGGTGACCGGTCCGGTCCTGCCGAGTGTCCCCCGCATCGCGGTCCCGCTGCCGTCGCAGCTCGAAGGGCTGGCTCCCGGCTGGGCCGAGGCCTTCGGTCGGGCCGTCGGGCGGTTCCGCGCACTCGGCCACGAGGTCGTCGAGGTCGACATCGCGCCGTTGCTCGACGCTGCCAGGCTGCTCTACGAGGGTGCGTTCGTCGCCGAGCGGTACGCCGCGGTCGGCGCCCACATCGAGGCGAACCGCGACCAGGTCGGCGACGACCTCGACCCGACCGTCGCCGGGATCGTCCTCGGCGGAGCCGCCCCGACGGCGGCGGAGCTCTTCGCCGACCAGGAACGGCTCGACGCCCTCGGCGCCGCAGGCCGGGCGGCCCTCGACGGCGCGACCGCGCTCCTCACCCCGACGACGACCTGGCACCCGACGCTCGCCGAGGTCGCCGCCGACCCGATCGGCGCGAACAGCCGGATGGGCCGGTATACGAACTTCGCGAACCTCCTCGACATGGCGTCCCTCGCGGTGCCGGCCGGCTTCGTCGACGGACTGCCGTTCGGCGTGATGCTCACCGGGCCGGCGTTCTCGGACCGTGTGCTCGCCGCCCTCGCATCGGCGTTCGCGGAACCGACCGTCGACCTGCTCGTGGTCGGTGCGCACCTCCGGGACGAGCCGCTCAACGGGCAGCTCGTCGCCGCCGGCGGGACCTTCGTCCGCGACGCCCGGACGGCCGACGACTACCGCCTGTACGCGCTCGACACCGTGCCGCCGAAGCCCGGCCTCGTCCGGGTGCCGAACGCCGACCCGGTCAGCACCGCCGGGATCGCGGGCGAGGTCTGGCGCCTGCCCGCCGCGGGCTTCGCCACCTTCGTCGCCGCCCTGCCCGCTCCGATGACGATCGGCACCGTCACGCTCGCCGACGGCACCGACGTCACGGGCTTCACGGTCGAGCCCTACGCCGTCGAGGGTGCTGAGGACATCACACACCACGGCGGCTGGCGCGCGTACCGGTCGCAGACGGTCGGAGCACCGGCGTGACGGCCGGCTGCGAGGATGGGTCCGTGCCCGCCGACGACCGTCCCACGCGCCCCGGACGCCCGCGTGCGGTGCCGGATGCCGCCCCGACCCTGAGCCCGCGCGACCAGGTCCTCGACGCGGCCGCCGCCCTGTTCGTCGAGCACGGCTTCGGCGCCACCTCCACCCGGGCGATCGCAGACCGGGTGGGGATCCGGCAGGCCTCGCTGTACTACCACTTCGCCGGGAAGGACGACGTGCTCGTCGCACTGCTGGAGACCTCGGTCCGCCCGAGCCTCGAGGTCGCGCGCGGCCTCGACGAACGCGTTCCCGGGTCCGTCCCGGCAGCGGTCGCGCTCGCCGCCCTCGTCGAGTTCGACGTCGGCACGCTCACGGCCACCCCGCACAACGTCGGCACGCTGTACCTGCTGCCGGAGGTGCAGGGCGAGCGCTTCGCCGGGTTCCGCGCCGACCGGCAGGCCCTGCAGCACGTCTACGGACGCCTCGGCTCGCTCGCCGCGTCACCCGAGGTCGCCGCCACGGTCGCCCCGGCGC
>NZ_LDQC01000081.1 GCF_001475545.1 Curtobacterium luteum
GCCACGCGCCTCCAGTCCGGTCGCGACCGGATCAGAAACCGGACGGCACCCGGGGCGTGTACGCCTGCTCGAGCCGCGCGACCTCGTCGTCGCTGAGCTCCATCGACGATGCGGCCACCGCGTCGTCGATGTGGTGCTCCTTCGTCGCGCCGACGATCGGCGCGCTGACCACGGACTTCCCGGCCACCCACGCGAGGGCGACCTGCGCCATCGGGACGCCGCGCTCGTCGGCGATCTGTGCGACCGCGTCCACGATCTGGCGGTTCGCGTCCTCGTCCTGCTTGTAGAGCGTCTTGCCGAACTCGTCGGTGTCGGCGCGCGAGCCGGAGCCCTGCGCGTCCCACTGGCGGGCGAGTCGGCCGCGCGCGAGGGGGCTCCACGGGATCACGCCGACGCCGGTGTGCGCACAGAACGGGTGCATCTCGCGCTCTTCCTCGCGCTCGAGGAGGTTGTACTGGTCCTGCATGGCGACGAACCGCGTCCACCCGTGCAGCTCGGCGACGTGCTGCATCTCGGCGAACTGCCACGCCCACATGCTGCTCGCGCCGATGTAGCGCGCCTTCCCGGCCTTCACGACGTCGTGCAGCGCCTCCATCGTCTCCTCGACGGGGGTGTGCGGGTCGAAGCGGTGGATCTGGTACAGGTCGACGTAGTCGGTGCCGAGGCGGGTCAGCGACGCGTCGATCTCGTGCATGATCGCCGCGCGTGAGAGCCCGGCGCCGTTCCGGCCGGGCCGCATGCGGTTGAACACCTTCGTGAAGACCTGGACGTCCTCGCGCGGGGCGACCTCCTTGAGGAGCTGGCCCGTGATCTCCTCGCTGCTGCCGGCGGAGTACACGTTCGCGGTGTCGAACGTCGTGATCCCGGCCTCGTACGCACGGCGGACGAACGGCCGCGCCTGGTCGATGTCGACGCTCCACTCGTGCGACCCCTTCGCCGGGTCGCCGTAGGACATCATGCCGAGGATGACGCTGCTGATCTCGAGCCCGGTGGCGCCGAGTCTGGTGGTGTCGGTGGTCATGCGTCCACCCTGGCATCGCGCCCTGTGACCGCGAGGAGGCGGACCTGCAGCGGGGCGTCGTCGGGGACCTGGACGGGAGGTGCGTAGAGGCCGGTGGCGGCGAGGTCCTCGATCTTCGGCTCGAACCGGTGCCAGACGGCCTCGACCAGTTCTGACGGGAGCGTCTCGTCCGAGCCCGTCGCACGTGCGAGGTCCCAGGTGTGGATGGTGATGTCACTCGTCTGCTCGGCGAGGTACTCGTGCGCCGGGACGACGTCGGTGCTGAGGTGCACCGGGACGTCGGCCGGGGCGTCCCGCCACGCCTCGGTCGCCCGGGAGGCGTGCTTCGACCACTCGGCGGTCAGGTCGTCGCCGATCGGCTCGAGGTCGGCCTCGGCCTGGGCGTACTCGCACCCGGTCAGCAGCAGGGGGATCCACCGCTGCTCGTCGACCACGTGGGCGACCAGGTCGCGGGTGGTCCACTCGGAGTCGGGTGTGGGGGCGTCCCAGTCGGTGACGGCGGCGACGCGGCGGCCGAACTCGGCGGCTGCGAGTGCCTGCAGTGCGATCCAGTCGGTGGCCATGCGGGTGCTCCTGTCCGTGGTGCGGGTGGTGCGGCGCTCGACGAGACGATCCGGAACCCGGTCCGGTTGGTCCGGCGTGAGCGCCACGACTGGGAACCGGTTCCCCGGTCGGGCGATTCCCTGCCCCACACGCTACTGCTCCGGGTCACCTCGACGACCGGCTGCTGCCGACCTGTGGACACGACGACGCCCCGGCTCCGTGGGGGAGGAGTCGGGGCGTCGAGGCGGGTGCTGCAGTGCTGTTGTTCGGTGTCCCCAGGTCGCGCGGGTCAGGCGGACCTCAGGCTTCGGCGACCGCCGACCGTCGCGACCGTGTTCGCAGCCGGGCCGGTGTCACCGTGGTGCGAGGTGCTCAGGCCGCCTGGAGGACGAACTGCACGTCGAGGTTGATGGTCACGTCGTTGCCGAGCGTGAAGCCGCCGGCCTCGAGCGCCGCGTTCCAGTTCACGCCGAACTCGGTGCGGTCGATCTTGGTCGTCGCCTCGGCACCGAGCTTGACCTGGCCGTAGCCGTCGGTGGTGACGCCACCGAACTCGGTCTTGAGGGTGACGTTCTTGGTGACGCCGCGCAGCGAGAGCTCGCCGTCGATGAGCATGTCGTCGCCGTCCTCGCGGATGCCGGTCGAACGGAAGGTCATCTGCGGGTGCTCCTCGGCGAGGAAGAAGTCGCCGGTCGCGAGGTGCTGGTCGCGCTGCTGCTGGTTGGTGTTGACGCTCGCGACGTCGATGGAGGCCTCGAGGGTCGAGTCGAGCGGGTTCTCGGCGGTGACGAGCGTGGCGTCGAAGCGCTCGAACGAGCCCTTGACCTTGCTGATCGCGAGGTGGCGGACCGAGAACGTGACCTCGGAGTGCGTCGGGTCGATCTTCCAGGTGCCGGTCTGGTAGCCGGGGATGGCGGAAGCGGTGAGCGTCATGGTGTGTCCTTCGAACGGTGTCTGCGGTCCCGAGCGGCGCGGAGTTACTCCATGCGCCTGCATCGACTTGAACTGTACGCCATTCTGCACCTGATTGGTTGAAGCGTCAACCAATTTCTCCGGAACATGTTGCGTCGCGCTGCCGGGTACCGACACTGCCCCTCTGGAACGGGCGTGAGCCAGTAGCGTCGGGACCATGGAATTCAGGTACCTGGGCAACTCCGGACTCAAGATCTCCGAGATCACCTACGGCAACTGGCTGACGCACGGCTCGCAGGTCGAGAACGACGTCGCGTCCCAGTGCGTGCGGGCAGCGCTCGACGCCGGCATCACCACCTTCGACACGGCGGACACCTACGCGAACACCGCCGCCGAGACCGTCCTCGGCGAAGCGCTCAAGGGAGAGCGGCGCCAGTCGCTCGAGATCTTCACCAAGGTGTACTGGCCGACCGGCCCCAAGGGGCACAACGACACCGGGCTCAGCCGCAAGCACATCCTCGAGTCGATCGACGGGTCGCTCGAACGCCTGCAGACCGACTACGTCGACCTCTACCAGGCGCACCGCTACGACCACGAGACGCCGCTCGAGGAGACCATGCAGGCCTTCGCCGACGTCGTCCGGCAGGGCAAGGCGCTCTACATCGGCGTCAGCGAGTGGAACGCCGAGCAGATCCGCGCCGGTGCCGCGCTCGCGAAGGAGCTCGGCTTCCAGCTCATCTCGAACCAGCCGCAGTACTCGATGCTGTGGCGGGTCATCGAGGGCGAGGTCGTCCCGGCGTCGAAGCAGCTCGGCCTCTCGCAGATCGTCTGGTCGCCGATCGCGCAGGGCGTGCTGACGGGGAAGTACAAGCCGGGCCAGCCGCTGCCGGAGGGCTCGCGCGCCACCGACGAGAAGGGCGGCGCCGACATGATCAAGCGGTTCATGCGCGACGAGGTCCTCGAGGCCGTCCAGCGTCTGCAGCCCGTCGCCGACGAGGCAGGGCTCACCCTCGCGCAGCTCGCGATCGCGTGGACCCTGCAGAACGAGAACGTCGCCTCGGCTATCGTCGGTGCTTCCCGTCCGGAGCAGGTGACCGACAACGTCAAGGCCTCCGGCGTCCGGCTCGACGCCGACGCGCTCGCCGCGATCGACGCGGCACTCGGGGACATCCCGGAGCGCGACGTCGCGAAGACGGTCTCGCCCGCCTCACGCGTCGCCTGATCGGCGCGCGGACGGAATGACGGGAGGCACGGTGCGGGTGACGCACCGTGCCTCCCATCGTCCGTGCGGTCGCGCGTGCTCCCAGGAACTGGTCAGTCCGCTCGGAGCGACCCTGTCCGGGTTCGAAGTGGCGTCCCGGCACCTTCGCACCGCGCGACCGATACCTTGGCCAGCGAGCAAGGAGCACCACATGCACGAGTCACTGGTCATCATCCCGACGTACGACGAGGCGGAGAACATCCGTCCGATCGTGGGCCCTCAC
>NZ_LDQC01000082.1 GCF_001475545.1 Curtobacterium luteum
CTCCACCTCGTGCACGAGGTCACGAGCCCGCAGGCGTTCGACGGCCTGCGCCAGGCCGGCCGCCCGGTGCGACGCCTCGACCTCACGATCGCGACCGAGGACCACAACACTCCGACCCTCGCGATCGACCGGCCCATCGCCGACCCGACGAGCCGCACCCAGATCGAGACGCTCCGGCGCAACTGCGAGGAGTTCGGCGTCCGCCTGCACTCCCTCGGCGACAAGGAGCAGGGGATCGTGCACGTCGTCGGACCGCAGCTCGGCCTGACGATGCCGGGCATCACGGTCGTCTGCGGCGACTCCCACACGAGCACGCACGGCGCGTTCGGCGCGATGGCGTTCGGCATCGGCACCTCCGAGGTCGAGCACGTCCTCGCGACGCAGACCCTGCCGCTCAAGCCCTTCAAGACCATGGCGATCACGGTCGAGGGCACGCTCCGTCCCGGCGTCACGGCGAAGGACATCATCCTCGCCGTGATCGCGAAGATCGGCACCGGCGGCGGGCAGGGCTACGTGCTCGAGTACCGCGGCTCCGCGATCCGCGCGCTCTCGATGGAGGGTCGCATGACGATCTGCAACATGTCGATCGAGGCCGGCGCCCGCGCGGGCATGGTCGCCCCCGACCAGACCACCTACGACTACGTCCAGGGCCGAGACCACGCGCCGACCGGTCAGGACTGGGTCGACGCTGTCGCGTACTGGGACACGCTCGCGACCGACGACGACGCGGTGTTCGACGCCGAGGTGTTCATCGACGCCGACGAGCTCGAGCCCTTCGTCACCTGGGGCACGAACCCGGGCCAGGGTGTCTCGCTGTCCGACGACGTCCCGAACCCGTCGGACTACGACGACCCGAACGACCAGGCCGCGGCGCAGCGTGCCCTGGAGTACATGGACCTCGCCGCCGGCACGCCGATGAAGGACATCGCCGTCGACGCGGTGTTCATGGGGTCGTGCACGAACTCCCGCATCGAGGACCTCCGGGCCTTCGCGTCGATCATCAGGGGCCGGTCGAAGGCACCCGGTGTCCGCGTGATGGTCGTGCCGGGCTCCGCGCGCGTCCGGCTCGAGGCCGAGGCCGAGGGACTGGACAAGGTGTTCACCGACTTCGGCGCGGAGTGGCGCTTCGCCGGCTGCTCGATGTGCCTCGGCATGAACCCCGACCAGCTCGCGCCGGGGGAGCGCTGTGCCTCGACCTCGAACCGCAACTTCGAGGGCCGGCAGGGCAAGGGCGGGCGCACCCACCTGGTGTCGCCGCTCGTCGCCGCGGCCACTGCCGTCCGGGGGACGCTGTCGAGCCCGTGGGACCTCGAGACCGACGACGCGCTGGCGTCCGTCACCGACGAGGCCGCCGCGAGCACCCCGAGCGCTGAAGGAGCGAACTGATGGACAAGACCACCACCGTCACCGGGATCGCCGCGCCCCTCAAGCGGTCCAACGTCGACACCGACCAGATCATCCCCGCGGTCTACCTCAAGCGCGTCACCAAGACCGGCTTCGAGGACGCCCTGTTCGCCGGGTGGCGCCAGGACCCGGAGTTCGTGCTGAACCAGCCCGAGTACCAGGGGGCCGCGGTGCTGGTCGCCGGTCCGGACTTCGGCACCGGCTCGTCACGCGAGCACGCCGTCTGGGCGCTCCGCGACTTCGGCTTCCGGGTCGTCGTGTCTTCTCGGTTCGCGGACATCTTCAAGGGGAACGCGGGCAAGCAAGGACTCGTCACGGCGATCGTGACCGAATCGGAAGTCGAGGCGCTCTGGGCCGAGATCGAGCGGAACCCGGGGGCGTCGGCCACGGTCGACCTCGTGGCGCAGCGCGTGTCGCTGGGCGATGTGGACGTGCCCTTCGAGATCGACGCTTACACTCGTTGGCGGTTGATGGAAGGGCTCGACGACATCGGGCTCACCCTCCGTGACGAGTCCTCGATCACGGAGTTCGAATCCCGCCGCTCCAGTTGGCGGCCGAAGACATTGCCGGTGAAGTAGTGAACTCTCTCGTACAGGACGCAGCGGCCGCAGGGGCTCGCGTTGGTCTCAAGTCGGACGAGATCGTCATCCGGGGCGGCAAGCCGCTCGTGGGACGCATCGAGGTCCGCGGAGCCAAGAACCTCGCGACCAAGGCGATGGTCGCTGCGCTGCTGGGCGACACCCCCTCGATCCTCAAGGACGTCCCGGACATCTCCGACGTCAAGGTCGTCCGCGGCCTGCTCGAGGTCCACGGCGTGCGCATCACGGATCCTGCACGAGGCGAGCTCATCCTCGACCCGTCGAACGTCGAGTCGGCGCACTTCGCCGAGATCGACGCACACGCCGGATCGAGCCGCATCCCGATCCTGTTCTGCGGCCCGCTGCTGCACAAGCTCGGCGAGGCGTTCATCCCCGACCTCGGCGGCTGCCGCATCGGTGACCGCCCGATCGACTTCCACCTCGACGCCCTCCGTGCGATGGGCGCCGTCGTCGACAAGCAGGTCAACGGCATCCACCTCACGGCACCGGACGGCCTGCGCGGCGCGGAGATCGAGCTGCCCTACCCGAGCGTCGGAGCGACCGAGCAGGTGCTGCTGTCGTCCGTCCTCGCCACGGGCGTCACCGAGCTCCGCAACGCCGCGATCGAGCCCGAGATCATGGACCTCATCGCGATCCTGCAGAAGATGGGCGCGATCGTCACGGTCGAGCCGAACCGCACGATCTTCATCGAGGGCGTCGAGTCGCTCCGCGGCTACACGCACCGTGCGATCAACGACCGCAACGAGGCCGCGAGCTGGGCCTCCGCCGCCCTCGCGACCAACGGCGACATCTTCGTCGAGGGCGCGAAGCAGCAGGAGCTCATGACGTTCCTCAACGTCTTCCGCAAGGTCGGCGGCGGGTTCGACATCCAGGAGGACGGCATCCGCTTCTACCGCGAGCGCGAGACCCTGCGTCCCGTGGTCGTCGAGACGGACGTGCACCCCGGGTTCATGACCGACTGGCAGCAGCCGCTCATCGTCGCGCTGACCCAGGCGGACGGCCAGAGCATCGTCCACGAGACCGTGTACGAGAACCGCTTCGGCTTCACCGACGCCCTCAACGAGATGGGCGCCGACATCGTCGTGCACAAGGAGGGGTTGCCCGGTCACGACCGCCGCGTCGCGCGTCGGCCGTTCGAGCAGGCCGCGGTCATCACCGGGCCGACCACGTTGCACGCCGCAGACGTCCGCGTGCCCGACCTGCGCGGTGGCTTCAGCCACCTCATCGCGGCGCTGACCGCCGAGGGTGAGTCGCGGATCTCGAACGTCGGCATCATCAGCCGCGGCTACGAGCACTTCATCCCGAAGCTCCGCAAGCTCGGCGCCGACTTCGACTTCGCCGGCTGAGCGTCGTGGCTGCTTCAGGTGACGGCCTGGAGGCGCGGCGCGGCTCCGCCTCGCAGGTCACCACAGGCCTGCCCACCCCTGGGCGCCGGTGGCGACGCGGTGAGCTGAACACCGCGTTCCGCATCACCGCCTCGGTCGTGATCCCGGTGTTCCGGTTCTCCGCGCGCTACCACTGGCACGGTCCGAAGCGTCTGCCGGAGGGCGGGGCGTTCGTCCTCGCCCCGAACCACTTCACGAACATCGACCCGCTCGTGGTGGGCACGGCCGTGTGGCTGTCCCGCCGTGCTCCGCGGTTCCTCGCGAAGGCGTCCCTCTTCAACGTGCCCGTCTTCGGCAAGCTCATGGCGGGCATGGGGCAGATCCCGGTCGAGCGCTCCGGTCGGACCCGGCTGAGCGACCCGCTCGGGGGCGGCAAGTCCGTCATCGAGCAGGGCGGGGCGATCATCGTCTACCCCGAGGGCACGCTCACCCGCGACCCGGACCTGTGGCCGATGCGCGGCAAGACCGGTGCGGTGCGGATCGCGCTCGAGAACGACGTGCCGCTCATCCCGATGGCCCACTGGGGCACGCAGGGGATCATGGCGCGCTACGGCAAGAAGCTGAAGCTGTTCCCGCCGACGCGCGTCGACGTGATCGTCGGCGACGAGGTCGACCTCTCTGCCTACCGCGGCCGGCCCATCGACCAGCAGATGCTCGTCGAGGCCACCGCGATCGTCATGCAGCGCATCACCGAACTGTTGGAGGAGCTGCGCGGCGAGACGGCCCCCGCGACCCGCTGGGACCCGGCAGCCAACAACCAGAAGGAGACCGGCAGGTTTGAGTGACCAGGGACCGGGCCTCCGCCCGCACGAGGACCACCCGGACCCCGTCGTCGCCGCGCCGGGCGCCGTCGACACCGCCGCCATCCGGGTGGTGATGCAGACGACCGACAAGCCGCGCGTCGCCGTGATCGGAGCCGGGAGCTGGGGGACCACCTTCGCCAAGGTGCTCGCCGAGGGCGGCGCCGACACCGTCGTGTGGGCACGGCGCCCCGAGGTGGCCCGCGAGATCACGGAGACGAAGCGGAACTCGGAGTACCTGCCGGGGATCAACCTGCCACGGACGCTCACCGCGTCGACGTCGCTGTCCGCGGTCCTCGACGGCGCGCAGCAGGTGTACGTCTCGGTGCCGTCGCAGTCGCTCCGCTCGAACCTCGCCGCGATCGCGCCGCTCCTGCCCGAGGGCGTCCCCGTCGTCAGCCTCATGAAGGGCGTCGAGAAGGCCACCGGCTTGCGGATGAGCGAGGTCCTGCACGAGGGGCTCGGCATCGACCATGACCGCATCGCCGTCGCGAGCGGTCCGAACCTCGCGCTGGAGATCGCCAGACGCCAGCCCACCGCGGCCGTCGTGTCCTCGACGTCGCTCGACACCGCCACCGCCGTCGCCGCGGTCGCCACCAACCCGTACTTCCGGTCGTTCATCAACACCGACGTGATCGGCACCGAGTTCGGCGGCGTGCTGAAGAACCTCATCGCGGTCGCCATCGGCATCGTGGACGGCGTCGGCTACGGCGAGAACACCAAGGCGTCGATCATCACCCGCGGCCTCGCCGAGATGACCGAGTTCGCGGTGTCGCTCGGCGCCCAGCCCTCGACCCTGTCCGGCCTGGCCGGCCTCGGGGACCTCATCGCCACCTGTCAGTCGCCGCTGTCCCGCAACAACACCGCGGGCCGCCTGCTCGGGCAGGGCTACCGCTTCGACGAGGTCGTGCGGCAGATGAACCAGACCGCCGAGGGGCTCGCGTCCGTCGCGCCGATCCTCGAACTCGCGGCCGGGAACGGCGTCGACATGCCCATCGTCAGCCAGGTGGGCGAGGTCCTCGCCGGTAGGCTCGACCCGCGCAACATCGCGCCGCACCTCACCGAGACCGACGAGCCCCAGGGCGAGTGACGGGTCCGCGACCACCCAGGGGGTCCTCCATGGCCAAGACGACCGTCGCCGTGCTCTTCGGCGGCCGTTCCAGCGAGCACGCGATCAGCTGCGTGACCGCCGGCGGGATCATGGACGTCGTCGACCGGGACGCCTACGACATCGTGCCGATCGGCATCACGAAGGACGGCGCGTTCACCCTGCAGGTCGACGACCCGGCGCGCTGGGCGATCCACGACCGTCACCTGCCGGAGGTCCTCGACAACGGCACCCGTGTGGCCTTCCCGACCTCCCCGGCGTCGCGGGACCTCGTCGTCTCGCACGCCGACGGCACCGTCACGACCGTGCCGGACGTCGACGTGGTGTTCCCGATCCTGCACGGCCCGTTCGGCGAGGACGGCACCATCCAGGGGCTGCTCGAGATCGCCGGCCTGCCGTACGTGGGCGACGGGGTCCTCGCGAGTGCCCTGGCGATGGACAAGCACGTCGCGAAGGCCGTCCTCGAGCACGCCGGCCTGCGGGTCGCGCCCTGGACGACCGTGCTCCGTCGGCAGTGGGCATCGGACCCGGTGGACGTCGCCGAGTCGGTGGCCGCGCACGGGTTCCCGGTGTTCGTGAAGCCGGCCCGGGCCGGGTCGAGCATGGGCGTCTCACGCGTGGACGAGCCGTCGCAGCTCGGTGCCGCGATGGACCTGGCGTTCGAGCACGACTCGAAGGTGATCGTCGAACCGCGGGTGATCGGCCGCGAGGTCGAGGTCGCCGTGCTCGAGGGCCGCGACGGTGCGCCGCGCACGAGCCTCCCCGGCGAGATCGTCGTGGCGGAGGACGGGTTCTACGACTTCGAGTCGAAGTACCTCGGCGGCGACGAGTCACTGCTCTGCCCGGCGCCGTTGAGCGAGTCGCAGACCGACGAGATCCGGTCGATCGGCGCACGCGCGTTCGAGGCGATCGGGGGAGCCGGACTCGCCCGGGTCGACTGCTTCCTCACCGACGACGGCTTCGTGGTCAACGAGGTGAACACCATGCCGGGGTTCACGCCGCTGTCGATGTACCCGCGCTGCTGGGCGGCCACGGGTGTCTCGTACGGCGAGCTCGTCACCGAACTCATCGAGCTGGGCCGCACGGCCGTTCGCTGAGCGGTCGCGACGGCCTCTGCGCAGCCGTGCCCTGCTCGCTCGCGCTCAGCCGAGTCTCGGCCTGGCGGACACCTTCGCGGTGGCCGAGCCGCGAAACTGTCCAGTGGGCCGAGTCTCGGCGTTCGTGTCCGGCCGCGCGCGGAAACGTCAGCCGTTGACCTCGGAGGGGTCGAGGCAGCGGTGACCGTCCTTCGGCAGCGTCGAGACCGCGGTGCCGATGTCCTGCAGGACCTGGTCGGTCGCCTTCGAGGACTCGATCACGACCTGCACCGCCGGCGACCGCCCGAACGTCGTGTACACGACCTGTGCGCCACGGTCGTCCCGGATCCAGTCCACGGAGCCCTTCGAGAAGCACGGCAGGTCGGACACGGTCGGCACCGCGACGCCGCAGTGGTAGATCGCCACGGCCGGGTCGCCCCACGCGGCGGTCGACTGCGCATCGGTGTTCCGCAGCGCCGCGTCCTGTCCCACCACGCTCGGCAGACGCACCTGGGCGTCGGCGCAGGCGGCGGCGTTCGCGGAGGGCGCGGCGGTCATCGAGACGGCGTTCGTGCACCCGGTGAGCCCCGCGGCGAGGGCGATCACCACACCGACGATCGCGGTGGTGCGGGTGGTGCGGCGCGCGGTGTCCATCGACGTCCAGGCTACCGTTCTCGTGTGGACGCGCAGCACCGGGACCAGCCCGCACCGACCGTCGGGGAGGTCGGCGAGCTCGACGTCCTCGACCGCATCGTCCGACGCCTCCCGGTCGGCGACCCGGTCGTCGGCCCCGGCGACGACTGCGCGGTCCTCGCCGCTCCCGACGGCCGGTACGTCGTCACCACGGACATGATGGTGCACGGCCCGGACTTCCGGTGGGCGTGGTCCTCGCCGGAGGACATCGGCTGGAAGGCCGCTGCCACGAACCTGTCCGACGTCGCCGCGATGGGTGCCCGGCCGACCGGGCTCGTCATCGCGCTCGCGGCCCCGCAGGACACACCGGTGACCGTGCTCGAACGCTTCGCCGACGGGGTGCGGCTCGCGGTCGAGGTCCTCGCGCCCGGCTGCGGTGTCGTCGGCGGCGACCTCTCGACCTCGTCGACGTTCACGGTCGCGGTCACCGCGTTCGGCGACCTCGCCGGGCACGCTCCGGTGCTCCGGTCGGGTGCGCGCGCCGGTGACGTCGTCGCGGTGTCCGGAGAGCTCGGCCGAGCAGGCAGAGGCCTCGCGAGGCTCTTCCGCGACGGGGTGGACGGGTCCGGGGAGCCCTCGCGCGCCGCGACGGTCGCGAGCGGCGCCGACTCCGACCCGGACGTCGAGCGGCAGCGACGTCCGGTCCCGCCGATCGGTGACGGCGTGCTCGCGGCGGAGTGCGGTGCGACCGCGATGCTCGACCTGTCGGACGGGCTCGCGATCGACGGCGGACGGCTGGCGCGGGCGAGTCGGGTGACGCTCGACCTCGATCCGCGGGCGGTGCCGGACGAGTTCGCCCTGCACGGCGGTGAGGACCACGGACTGCTCGCGACCTTCCCGGCCGGCGCCGTGCTGCCCGGTGGGTTCCGCCGCGTCGGGGAGGTGCGGGAACGCGTCGAGCACGACGTGCTCCGGGGCGGCGAGGCGGTCCCGACGACCGGCTGGGACCCCTACGCGGACTGGGACGGCGCGACGGGCTGAACTGCGCCAGCAGCACGGCGGACCGAGAGCACCGCACCGCACCGCAGCGGACCGCACCGCAGCCGACCGCCCCGCACCGCAGCGGACCCACGGCGCCGAGCCGTGCGCGTCGCGCCCCGCGAGCCGTCCCGACCCGCCCTGTCGTCGGAGGCGAGCGGAGCCGGCGGGGCCGACCCGTGCCTCCCGGCCGACCGTGCGGCCTGCGCGACGCTCAAGCGGTGGCGACCACGGCCTCCCACGCGACGGTCTCCCCGTAGCTGCGCTTGCTGAACGGCACGAGCCCCGCCGGCCACGTCGGCTCCGGCGACCGCTTGCTGCGCTCCACGACCACGACCGCGTCGCGCGTCAGCCGCGGCACGAGCGCTTCGAGCACCTCGCCGATCTCGTGTTCGGCGACCTCGTACGGCGGGTCGATGAACACCAGGTCGAACGTCCGCACCGTCTGCCGCAGGAACCCGAGCGCGGGCTGCGCGTGCACGTCGATCCGTACGCCGGGCACCCGCCTCTGGACGGCGCGTGCGTTCTCCTTGCAGGCCGCCGCGGCGCCGGACGCGCGGTCGACGAGGACGACCTCGACCGCGCCACGCGACGCCGCCTCGAGTCCGAGCGCACCCGTGCCCGCGTAGAGGTCCGCCACCGCTGTGTCGTCGACGAGACCCCGCGACTCGAGCGACGAGAACAGCGCCTCGCGCACGCGGTCGCTCGTCGGACGGGTGCCGGACTTCGGCACCCGGAGCGTCGTGGAGCCGGCAGCGCCGGCGATGATGCGGGTCATGCAGTCACCGTATCGGCCCGGGACGACGCTCCCGCGTTCTCCACAGGCCGGCCTGGAGGCACGGTGCGCGTCGGTCGTGCCGGGTAGCGTTGTCCTGTGGTCACCACCGGTCCGAACGCTGCCCCGGCCGCGCCCGTCCCGTCTGCCGACGGCGGGCTCGACACCCGGCTGTCGGGCGTGCTCGGCGGCCGGACAGCGAGCGCGATCGAGAAGGCCTTCGGCTACCGCACGGTCGGGGAGCTGCTCGAGCACGCGCCGCGCCGGTACGCCGAGCGTGGCGCACTGACCGCGCTCGACTCGCTCGCGATCGGCGAGTCGGTGACGATCGTCGCCGAGGTCGTCGACGTCCGCGAACGCACGATGCGTGCCCGTCGGGGGTCGATCCTCGAAGCGAAGATCGGTGACGGCAAGGGGCTCCTCACGCTCACGTTCTTCAACCAGGGGTGGCGGACGAAGGACCTCGTGCCCGGTGCCCGCGGGGTCTTCGCCGGCAAGGTGGGGGACTACCGCGGCGCGCGGCAGCTCGCCCACCCCGACTACGAGCTGTTCGACCGCGACGACCCCCGGTCCCTGGCCGACCCCGGCTCGGACGAGGCCATCCGTTGGTCGCGGCAACCGATCCCGATCTACCCGGCCACCGCGTCGCTGTCGTCGTGGCAGATCGCCAAGGCGATCGGCGTGGTGCTCGACACCCTGCCCGACCTCGACGACCCCGTCCCGGCGTCCGTCCGTGCCCGGCTCGACCTCGTCCCGTACCGGCGTGCGCTCGAGCTGCTGCACCGCCCCGAGAAGGTCGCCGACTTCAAGCGCGCGCAGGACGCCCTCCGCTACCGCGAGGCCTTCGTCCTGCAGACCGCCCTCGTGCAGCGGCGGATCGCGGCGCGCGCGGTGGCCTCGACGCCGCGGTCGGCCGCACCCGGCGGGATCCTCGAACGGTTCGACGCGTCGCTGCCGTTCACGCTCACCGACGACCAGCGCTCCGTCGGCGCCGAGATCGCGTCGGACCTCGCCGGTACCTGGCCGATGCACCGGCTCGTCCAGGGCGAGGTGGGCTCCGGCAAGACCCTCGTGGCGATCCGGGCGATGCTCACGGTGGCGGAGTCCGGCGGGCAATCGGCCCTCATCGCCCCGACCGAGGTCCTCGCCGCGCAGCACCTGCGGTCGATCGTGAAGTTCCTCGGACCGGACCTCGCGGCCGAGCTGCGTCCGGTGATCCTGACCGGGTCACAGTCCACCGACGAGCGTCGACGTGCCCTGCTCGCTGCGGCGTCCGGCAGCTCACGGCTCGTGGTCGGGACGCACGCGCTCCTCGGCGACCGGGTCGACTTCGCCGAACTCGGACTCGTGGTGGTCGACGAACAGCACCGCTTCGGCGTCGAACAGCGCGAGGCCCTGCGCACCAAGGGCCAGACCCCGCCGCACGTCCTGGTCCTCACCGCGACGCCGATCCCGCGCACGGTCGCGATGACGGTGTTCGGCGACCTCGACGTCTCGACCATCGCCGGGGTGCCCTCGGGCCGGGCCGGCGTCGAGACGTTCACCGTCGGGCTCGCCGAGCACCCCGGTTGGGAGTCCCGCATCTGGTCGCGCATGGCCGAGGAACTCGCCGCCGGACGTCAGGCGTTCGTGGTGTGCCCGGCGATCGACGACGTCCACGCCGAGGACGACGGCGAACCCGTCCCCGAGGCCCCGGCCGACGACGACACGCCGAAGCGCGCCCCGGCGACGGTCCTCGCGACGGCCGAGCGGATGCGGCAGATGCCCGTGCTCGACGGTCGTCGGATCGAGGTGCTGCACGGGCGGATGACCGCCGACGAGAAGGACCGCGTCGTGACGACCTTCGCCGCCGGCGGCATCGACGTCCTCGTCGCGACGACCGTCATCGAGGTCGGGGTCGACGTGCCGAACGCCTCGATGATGGCGGTGCTCGACGCCGACCGGTTCGGGGTGTCGCAGCTCCACCAGCTCCGTGGGCGCATCGGCCGTGGTCAGTACGCCGGCGTGTGCCTGCTCGTGACCACGGCGGAGTTGGAGTCCCCGTCGCGGGAGCGCGTCGACGCCGTCGCCGCGTCCGACGACGGGTTCGAGCTCGCGCGGGTCGACCTCGAGCTCCGGCGCGAGGGCGACGTGCTGGGCGAGCGACAGTCCGGCGGTCGTTCGTCGCTGAACCTGCTGCGCGTCGTCGAGCACGCCGACCTCATCGTCGACGCGCGCGAGGAAGCCGAGCGGGTCCTCGAGCCGGACCCGGAGCTCGCCGGGCACCCGGCGCTCCGCGATGCCCTCGCCCGCCGCCTGGACGAGTCCGACGCAGCCTTCCTCGGCAAGAACTGAGCCGTCCGCCGGGCGCCCGGTAGGGTCGCTGCCATGGCGCAGATCGCGGTCGTCCCCGGCTCCTTCGACCCCGTGACCCTCGGGCACCTCGACGTGATCGGGCGTGCGGCGGGACTGTTCGACGAGGTCCACGTCCTCGTCGTGCACAACCCGGACAAGAAGCCCGCGATGTTCGAGGCCGCCGAGCGGGTCCGGCTCATCGAGGAGTCCCTCGCCGAGACCGGCGTGCGGGACAACGTGCGGGTCGGGGAGTGGACCGCCGGGCTCCTGGTCGACTACTGCCGACAAGTCGGTGCGACCGTCCTCGTGAAGGGCGTCCGCTCGGGTGAGGACGTCGCGTACGAGACCCCGATGGCCATCATGAACCGGCACCTCGCCGACGTCGAGACGGTGTTCCTGCTGCCCGAGGCGTCACGTGCCCACGTGTCGAGCTCGCTCATCCGGCAGGTCGCGACCCTCGGGGGCGACGTCACGCCGTACGTCCCCGGGGTGGTGGCGCACGCCCTGTCGGAGCAGACGGCCCGCTGACCCGGGCGTCGGGCGGGGACACGCGGGCGGCCCGCCTCGACGTACCGTCCGGATGCCGCTAGGCTTGTCGATCGTGTCTTCCCCCGTGAACAGCCCCTACGCCCTGCGCGTGCGCGACCTCGCGCACCGTCCGGGCGAGATGCGCGAGCACTCGCTCGACGTCGAGGTGCCGGACGCGATGGGGGCCGGGGTCATCTCCGTCCGTCAGGGCGCGCCGATGCACCTCGAGGTCCGACTCGAAGGGCTGCACGAGGGTGTCCTCGTGTCCGGACACGCGTCGGCCGAGGCGTTCGGGGAGTGCTCCCGGTGCCTGATCGAGATCAGCGAACCCGTCGAGGTCGATTTCGCGGAGCTCTTCGCGTACGATGTCTCGGAGGATTTCGACTTCTTCGTTCGCGATGACCACGTGGACTGCGAACCGGTCGTTCGAGATGCGGTGGTGCTGTCGCTGCCGTTCCAGCCGGTCTGCCGACCGGACTGCCCAGGCCTCGACCCGGAGACGGGTGAACGTCTGGCTGACCTCGAGGACCACACCCCTCGTGAGGTCCTGGACCCGCGCTGGGCCGCCCTGAGCGGGTTCCAGCCGACCGACGACAGCAGCACCCCTGACCAGAGCCCCGAGGGCGACGGCCGCACGTCGGCCTGAACCGCCCTCGCCACTGACCACCGACCAACCGAAAGAGAACCACCATGGCCGTTCCCAAGCGCAAGCAGTCCCGTGCCAACACGCACGCCCGTCGTTCGCAGTGGAAGGCCGCGCCGGTCCAGCTCGTGAAGACGATCGAGAACGGCAAGGTCACCTACAGCCTCCCGCACCGCGCGAAGGTCGTCGAGGACTCGGCCGGCACGCCGCTGTACATGGAGTACAAGGGCCGCAAGGTCGCCGACGTCTGATCGGACCGAACGCATGACCACGACGTCCGGCGCCACGGGGTCCCGCCCCGTGGGGCCGGACGTCGTTCGTCTGCGTGAGCAGCTCGCGGTCGACATCGACCTCGAACTGCTCCAGCTCGCACTGACCCACCGCTCGTACGCGTACGAGCACGGTGGCATCGGGCACAACGAGCGACTCGAGTTCCTCGGGGACTCGATCCTCGGCCAGGCAGTGACCGTGAAGCTCTTCCGGTCGTTCCCCGACCTCGACGAGGGTGAACTGGCCAAGCGCCGTGCGACCCTCGTCTCGACGGTCGCCCTCGCCGAGATCGCCCGCATGATCGGGCTCGGCCAGTACCTCCGCCTCGGCAAGGGCGAGGAGCAGACCGGCGGCCGTGACAAGTCGTCGATCCTCGCCGACACCGTCGAGGCCGTGATCGGTGCGACGTACCTCTCCGCCGGCCCCGACCCGGCGACCGAGCTCGTGCTCCGCCTCGTCGAGCCGCTCATGGTCGACCCGGACCGCTTCGGCGCGGCCATGGACCCGAAGACGAGCCTGCAGGAGCTCGCCGCGACGCTGGCGCTCGGCAACCCCGCGTACCGGGTCACGGAAGAGGGCCCTGACCACGACAAGACCTTCCACGCGACCGTGGTGCTGCAGGGTGAGGACGTCTCCTCCGGCGCCGGATCGAGCAAGAAGGCCGCCGAGATGGCCGCAGCGCTCCAGGCCTGGACGAAGCTCTCCGGCCGCGACGGCTCGCCGCGCGTCGAGGCTGACAGCACCAGCAGGGCGACGGCGAACGTCAGCGCCACCGCTGACAGCGAAGCCAACGCGACGGCCGACGGCGCCGACAGCGCCGCCCGGACCGCGTGACCGGTGCCCGAGCTCCCCGAGGTCGAGGTCGTCCGCGCCGGTCTCGAACCCGCCGTCAGCGGCGCCCGCGTGCTCCACGTGGACGTCGTCGACGACCGCGCGCTCACCCGGCACGACGGCCCCGCGGAGGACTTCGCGGACCGTCTGACCGGCCGGACCATCGCGGCAGCCGTCCGGCGCGGCAAGTTCCTCTGGTTCCCGCTGCGTCCCGAGCACGACAGCGATCGTCCGGAGGCGCTCGTGACGCACCTCGGTATGTCCGGCCAGGTGCTCCTCGGAAGGGACCGTCCTGCCGCGAAGCACCGGCGCATCCTCATCGACGTCCAGCCCGCGGGCTCGGACCGCGACGGGGCGCCCGAGACGCCCGTCCAGCTCGAGTTCGTCGATCAGCGCACGTTCGGGTCGATGGCGCTCGACCCGATGGTGCCGACGGTCGACGGCGCTCCCGCCGGCTTCGCCGGGCAGGTCGACGAGGCAGACCCGGACGCGCCGTGGCGTCGGAGCATCCCGCACCAGGTGTCGCACATCGCGCGCGACCCGCTCGACCCGGCCTTCGACGACGACCGGTTCGTCGCCGCGGCACGGAAGCGCGCGAGCGGCATCAAGCGGGTGCTCCTCGACCAGGGTGTGGTGAGCGGCATCGGCAACATCTACGCCGACGAGTCCCTGTGGGCCGCGGAGCTGCACTACGACCGACCCGCGGAGCGCCTGACCCGCGCGGACCTGCGGACGCTCCTGAGCGAGGTCCGGAGCGTCCTCGGGCGGGCACTCGAGGACGGCGGCACGAGCTTCGACGCGCAGTACGTCAACGTGAACGGCCAGTCCGGGTACTTCTCCCAACGCCTGAACGTCTACGGGCAGCAGGGGAAGCCGTGCCCACGCTGCGGGACGACGATCGTCCGCGAGGCCTTCATGAACCGGTCGAGCCACATCTGCCCCGTGTGCCAACCGCGCCCCCGCGCCCGCAGGCGTTAGCCTGCCCGCAGCAGCACAGCCAGCAGCACAGCCCGCCAGCAGCAGCGCAGCAGACCGCCCGGAGACCGCATGTACTTGAAGAGCCTGACCATCAAGGGGTTCAAGTCCTTCGCGCAGCCGACGACGTTCGCGTTCGAGCCCGGGGTCACCTGCATCGTCGGGCCGAACGGCTCCGGCAAGTCGAACGTGGTCGACGCCCTCGCCTGGGTGATGGGGGAGCAGGGGGCGAAGACCCTCCGCGGCGGCAAGATGGAGGACGTCATCTTCGCCGGCACCTCGACCCGTGGCCCGCTCGGCCGGGCGCAGGTGCTCCTGACGATCGACAACACCGACGGTCTGCTGCCGATCGAGTACTCCGAGGTGACGATCTCCCGCACGCTCTTCCGGAACGGCGGCAGCGAGTACGCCATCAACGGCGAGAACTGCCGCCTGCTCGACGTGCAGGAACTCCTCAGCGACACCGGACTCGGCCGCGAGATGCACGTGATCGTCGGCCAGGGCCAGCTCGACAAGGTGCTGCACGCCACTCCGGAGGACCGCCGCGGCTTCATCGAGGAGGCCGCCGGCATCCTCAAGCACCGCCGCCGCAAGGAGAAGACGCTCCGCAAGCTCGAGGCGATGCAGACCAACCTCACGCGGCTGTCCGACCTCGCGGGGGAGATCCGCCGCCAGCTGAAGCCGCTCGGTCGGCAGGCCGAGGTCGCCCGCAAGGCCCAGTCGGTCGCGGCCGTCGCCCGGGACGCCAAGGCGCGCATCCTCGCCGACGACGTGGTCCGGCTCCGGCGGGAGCTCCACGAGCACCTCGAGGTCGAGACCGGCCGGAAGTCCGAGCGCATCCTGCTGCAGGAACGGCTCGAGCGGACGCGTGCTCGGCAGCAGCAGGTCGAGCAGAGCATGGTCGGCGACGACGTCGACCGCGCCCGGACGGTCGTGCACCGGCTCGAGAGCGTGCAGGAGCGACTCCGCGGCCTGTCGAGCCTCGCGAACCAGCGTCTGATGTTCCTCGCACAGCAGGCCGACGCGCCGCAGCAGGGTCCGACGGTGACGCCCGAGCGGGTGCAGTCCGTGCGGGACGAAGCCGACCGGCTCGAGGCGCGCGCCGAGGAGATGGCCGCCGACTCCGGCAGCGCCGCGGCCCGGGTGCAGGAAGCGCGGGCGGCGCTCGACGCACTCGACGAGCAGATCGCCGCGCAGGCCGCCCTGGTGTCGCAGCACGACCTCGAGGCCCAGCGGCTGGCGTCCGCGGTCGACGTCGCCCGGTCGAAGCGGGGCTCCGCCGTGGCCGACCGGGAGCGCCGGGAGCGCGCACTCGCCGAGGCGACCGACCGCGCCGACCGAGCAGCAGCGGCCCTCGCCGACATCGGGACCGACCCGTCCGAGGGCGTCGACGAGGCGGTGCTCACCGAGGCGGTCGCGTCCACCCGCGAGCAGCAGCAGGCAGCGCAGACGACCCGCGACGAGCTCCGCGACCGACTCCACGCCCTCGAACGCGAGCGGGACGCGCTCGATGCCCGGGTCACGGCCCTGGCGATGTCCATCGACGTACGGGACGGGTCGCAGGCCCTCATCGAGGCCGGCCGTGCTGGGATCGCCGGCCGGCTGGCGGACAGCCTCACGGTCGAGCCCGGCTACGAGGGCGCGGTCGCGGTCGCGCTCGACGGGCTCGCCGACGCCGTGCTCGCGGCGGACCGGGCGGTCGCGCTCGACGCGGTCGCGCACGCCCGGACCGCGGACATCGGTCGTGTCGACGTCGTGGTCGCCGACCCGGACCCGGCCGCCTCCGCCGGAGCGCTGCCCGATCGGCTCCCCGCCGGGGTCCGTCGCGCCGTCGACCTGGTGCAGGGCCCCCCGGCGATCGCCGCGATCCTGCGGGCCACGCTGATCGCCGTGGACGAGGACGTCGACCTGGAGGCCGTGCTCACCGCCGCCCCGCAGGCCACGGTCGTCACACGGTCCGGTGACGTCGTCCGGGCTGTCCGCGTCACGGGCGGCGGCGAGCGGATGACCAGTCGCATCGAGCTCGTCGCGGAGCGCGACGACGCCGTGACGCGGCGGGAGGCGGTCGCGGGCGACGTCGAGGACGCCGCCACGCGCCTCCAGGCCGCTCGTGCCGCCGTCGACGAGGCGAGACGCCGCGCGGAGGAGGCCGACCAGGCGTCGCGCGCGCACGCGAAGGCGACCGCGGAGTACGACCGCAGCAGCGCGTCCGCACGGGCGCGCGCCGAGAACGCGGCGGCCGAGGTCGAGCGGCTCCGAGCGTCCCTGGCCGAGACGGGCGGCGCGGTCGAGTCCGCCGAAGCCGTCCTCGCCGAGGCCGAGGGGGCCCTCGCGGCGTTCACCGACCAGCCCCGCCCGACGGTCGACGCGTCCGGGCGTCCGGCGCTGCAGGAGGCCCTCGAGGCTGCCCGCGCGGCCGAGATCGAGCAGCGCATCCAGGTCGAGACCGTGCGCGAGCGGGTGCGCGCCGAGCGGGGCCGCGCCGCCGGGCTCGAGCGGCAGCTCCGGGCCGAGCGGGCCGCGGCTGAGGAAGCCGCGCGTCGTGCGGTCGTCCGCCGGGGGCAGATCGCCGTCGCCGAGGGGGTCCTCGCCGACCTGCCGGGGTTGCTCGGAGCGGTCGACCGGTCGCTCGCCGAGGCCCGCGTGCGCCTGGCGAACGAGGAGTCCGAGCGGTCCAAGCGCAACACCGAGCTGCAGACGATCCGCGATGAGGAGCGCGAGCTCCGCGACCGCCTGCAGACGCTGACCGACGGCGTGCACTCGCTCGAGATGGAGATCTACGAGAAGAAGCTGCACGTGTCGGGCATCCTCGACCGGGCGCAGAGCGAGCTCGGACTGGTCGAGGCGGTCCTCGTGGCCGAGTACGGTCCACACGTGCCGGTCCCCGTGGACGTGCTCGTGGATCCGCGGGTGCTCGCTCGGAAGCACCGGGAGGCCGAGCGCGCGCGGGCAGCGGCAGCGGCGGAGGGCGCGACCGCCACGGACGACGCCGGCGCGACCGCGGCCGAGGACGTCGACCTGCCCGCGACCGACGAGGTCGACCCGGACGAGGTCCTGGTCGACGCCGAGTCCACCCTCCCCGGTGGTCCGGCACTGCCCGAGTTCGACGCCACGGACGACGTCGACCCGGACGCGGTCGAGACGGTCCCGTACGTCCGGGCCGAGCAGGAGCGCCGGCTCAAGGCGGCCGAGCGCGATCTCGGTCAGCTCGGGAAGGTGAACCCGCTCGCGCTCGAGGAGTTCCAGGCGCTCGAGCAGCGGCACGCGTTCCTCGCCGAGCAGCTCGAGGACCTGCAGAAGACCCGTACGGACCTCATGACGATCATCGAGGAGCTCGACCGGAAGATGCAGACCATCTTCGAGGCCGCGTTCCACGACACCCGCGAGGCCTTCGACGTCATCTTCCCGATCCTCTTCCCGGGTGGCTCCGGGTCGATCACGCTGACGAACCCGGACGACCTGCTCGCGACCGGCATCGACGTGCAGGTGAAGCCCGCGGGGAAGAAGATCGACCGCCTGACCCTGCTGTCGGGCGGCGAGCGGTCCCTGGCAGCGGTGGCGCTCCTGGTCGCGATCTTCACCGCGCGTCCGTCGCCCTTCTACATCATGGACGAGGTCGAGGCGGCGCTCGACGACGCGAACCTCGGGCGGCTCCTGACCGTGTTCGAGCGGTTGCGCGAGTCGTCGCAGCTCATCGTGATCACGCACCAGAAGCGGACGATGGAGATCGCGGACGCGCTGTACGGGGTGTCGATGCGGCAGGACGGCGTGTCCGCCGTGGTCGGGCAGCGGGTGCAGTCCCGGTCGGCGGAGCCGGCCGGCGCGGTCGCGTAGCGGCCGGGCCGCGGCCGGGTGCCGCAGGCCGCGGCCGGGTGCCGGGCCGAGACTCGGCTCCGCGGACAGTTTCGTGGCTTCACGACCGCGAAACCGTCCGCCTAGCCGAGTCTCGGCCCCGCGCCAGCGCGCACCGGCACCCGGCCCCGCGCCAGACGGACGGACGGGAGGCGCGGTGCCAGCTGGCCCCGCGCCTCCCGTCCGCACGTGGTGGCGACTACTTCGCGTCGGCCTCCACGGCCTCCTTCGGCTGGCCGGTCGGGGTCAGCCCGCGCTCCTGCCGCTTCTTCGAGACCACCAGCGAGGCGACCGTCGCCACTGCGATCGTCAGCGCGATGAAGCTCAGCGAGAACCAGATCGGGATCTCGGGCGCCCACTCGATGTGCTCACCGCCGTTGATGAACGGCAGCTCGTTGACGTGCATCGCGTGGAACACGAGCTTCACACCGATGAAGGCGAGGATGACCGCGAGGCCCTGGCCGAGGTAGATGAGGCGCTCGAGCAGTCCCGCGATCAGGAAGTAGAGCTGGCGGAGGCCGAGGAGCGAGAACGCGTTCGCGGTGAACACGATGAACGCGTCCTGCGTCAGACCGAAGATCGCCGGGATCGAGTCGAGGGCGAACAGCACGTCGGTCAGGCCGATCGCGACCATGACGAGGAGCATCGGGGTGAAGAGGCGCTTGCCGTCGATCTTCGCGGTGAGCTTGTCGCCGTGGTAGTCGTCGGTCGTCGGGATCACCTTGCGCAGCGTCCGGATGAGCTTCGAGTCACCCTCGGAGTCGTCGTGACCGCCGCCCTTCGCCTGCGACCACGCGAGCCAGAACAGCAGCGCGCCGAACAGGTAGAACACCCACGAGAAGTTCTCGATGATCGTCACACCGAGGGCGATGAACACACCACGGGCGACGAGGGCGATCGCGACGCCCACCAGCAGGACCTTCTGCTGGTACTCCTTCGGCACCGCGAAGCTCGTCATGATGATGAGGAAGACGAACAGGTTGTCGACCGACAGTGCCTTCTCGGTCAGCCAGCCGGCGAAGTACTCGCCACCGGCCTGACCACCGCCGAAGACGAGGATGCCGACGCCGAACAGGATGGCGAGCCCGACGTAGAACGCGGACCAGAACGCCGATTCCTTGATGTGCGGGACGTGCGGCGTGCGCACGTGCGAGTAGAAGTCGAACACCAGCAGCGCGAGGATGCCTGCGATGGTGAGGAGCCAGACGAAGAGTGGGACGTCCACGGGTTTCCTTCAGGTCGAGGGCGCAACCGGGATCGGGTACGCCGAGGCCTGAAGGTCTCTTCCGCCCGACGGTCCGTGTGACGGTCCGTGGGCCGGCGCCCCGGGTCCGGATCGATCCGGGCCGTACTGACGAGGTCACCGAGGAGGAATACTCCCCTTCAGGAGTCGAGGATACCGGGCACGGCGCACACCCGCCGCGCCCTAAGCTGGGAACATGGCGAGTTCCTGGTCACTGTCCTCCCGGCTGCGCGGGCTGTTCCAGCGCAAGACGATCGACGAGACCACCTGGGACGACCTCGAGACGGCGCTCATCGGCGCCGACTTCGGGCCGGACATCTCCGAGGCGATCATCGAGGACCTCCACGAGCGCGTCGACCGGTACGGCACGACGGACCCCGCCGACCTGCAGCGCATGCTCCGCGAGGTCCTCGAGGAACGGCTGTCCAAGCTCGACACCACGCTGAAGCTCAGCAACCGGCCGGCCGTCGTGCTCGTCGTCGGCGTGAACGGCGTCGGCAAGACCACCACGATCGGCAAGTTCGCGAAGTTCCTCAAGACGTACGACCGCACCGTCGTCGTCGGTGCCGCGGACACGTTCCGCGCGGCAGCGGTCGAGCAGGTCGCGACGTGGGCCGAGCGCGCCGGCGTCGACGTGGTGCGACCCGCGCAACCCGGACAGGACCCGGCGTCGGTGGCCTACCAGACGGTCGAGAAGGCGATGCGCGAGGGTACGGAGATCGTCGTCATCGACACCGCGGGTCGGCTGCACACCAAGGCCGGGTTGATGGACGAGCTGTCGAAGATCAAGCGCGTGGTGGAGAAGCAGACCGAGATCGCCGAGGTGCTCCTCGTGCTCGACGCCACCACGGGGCAGAACGGGCTCGCGCAGGCGCAGGCGTTCATCGAGGGCGCGGGCGTCACCGGACTCGTCATCACGAAGCTCGACGGGTCCGCGAAGGCCGGGTTCGTGCTGAGCGTGCAGGAGAAGACCGGCATCCCGATCAAGCTCATCGGGCAGGGCGAGGGCATCAACGACCTCACGGGCTTCACCCCGCACGTGTTCGTGCAGAACCTCGTCGGCTGAGACGGCTCCGCGCCCGAGCATCTCCGGGGGTTGCTCGACACCTGTCCGGGAACGCGGTCACCCCGCGACGAGTAGCGTCTCGGTCGGCCCGGGCATCCGCTCGGTCTCGTTCCAGGGATTGGAGACCCCCATGCCCGCACTGCTGATCATCGCGATCATCGTCGGCCTCGTCCTGCTCTTCAGCGGCATCTTCGTCGGTGCCCTCAAGTTCCTGCTCTGGGTGGGGCTCGTGATCGTGATCCTCGCCATCATCGGGTGGCTGCTCCGGAGCATCCGCGGTCGCGCCTGACGCGACGCGACCCACTGACGGACGGGAGGCGCGGTGCCAGCTGGCACCGCGCCTCCCGTCCGTCGTGTGGTGCGGACCCGAGACTCGGCTGGGCGGACAGCTTCGTGGTCGGCCCGTCGCGAAACTGTCCGCAGGGCCGAGTCTCGGCACTCGACCTGGCCCCGTGCGTCGGCGCGCCTCAGACGGCCTGCCGGCCGGCCGGCGCCTCCAGCAGGTGTGAGAGGTGCTCCGGGACCGAGCCGCCGCGCGCCACCGTCGCCCGCGCCCAGAGCCGGCCCGCCCGGTAGGACGACCGCACGAGCGGCCCGGCGAGCACGCCCGAGAACCCGATGTCCTCGGCGATCTCGCGGAGGTCGACGAACTCCTCCGGCTTCACCCAGCGCGCGACCGGCAGGTGCCGCGGCGACGGCCGGAGGTACTGCGTCAGCGTGATGATGTCCGTGCCGGCCTCGTACAGCTGCTCGAGTGCGTCGATGACCTCGTGCCGCTCCTCGCCCATGCCGAGGATGAGGTTGGACTTCGTCACGAGCCCCGCATCCCGACCCTGCGTGATGACGTCGAGCGAGCGCTCGAAGCGGAACGCCGGACGGATCCGCTTGAAGATCCGCGGGACGGTCTCGACGTTGTGCGCGAAGACCTCGGGCCGCGCATCGAACACCTGGCCGAGCTGGTCCGGGCGGCCGTTGAAGTCCGGCACGAGGATCTCGACGCCGGTGCCGGGGGAGTGCTCGTGGATCTGCCGGATCGTCTCGGCGTAGAGCCAGGCCCCGCCGTCGTCGAGGTCGTCCCGCGCGACCCCGGTCACGGTCGCGTACTTGAGGCCCATCGACACGACCGAGTCCGCCACGCGCCGGGGCTCCCCGCGGTCGAGCGGGCTCGGCTTGCCGGTGTCGATCTGGCAGAAGTCGCAGCGCCGGGTGCACTGCGAGCCGCCGATGAGGAACGTCGCCTCGCGGTCCTCCCAGCACTCGAAGATGTTCGGGCAGCCGGCCTCCTGGCAGACGGTGTGCAGCTGCTTGTCCCGGACCAGCGCGGACAGGTCGCGGAACTCCGGCCCCTGCGTCGCGCGGGTCTTGATCCACGCGGGCTTCGTCTCGATGGGCGTCTCGGCGTTGCGCGCTTCGACGCGCAGCATGCGCCGGCCTTCCGGGGCGATGGTCATGCGGGGACCTCCTGCGGGTGGGTGGTGCGGTCGGGGACGGACGGGAGGCGCGGCTCGCCCCTCGCGGGCCGGTCCGGGTCGGCGGGGTGGCCGGCTGTTGCGATCCGTCGGCCTGCGTGCATCCCGTCGAGAGCCGCCTGCACGAGTGGTGCGACGCGATCGGCGACTGCGTCCACGGTGACGGCACGTCCGGCCGCGCGGCTCAGGGTCGTGACCCCGGCGTCGGCGATGCCGCACGGCACGATCGCTGCGTAGGCGCCGAGGCCGTTGTCGCAGTTGATCGCGATGCCGTGGCTCGTGACCCCCTCGGCGACGTGCAGACCGATCGCTCCCACCTTGTCGTGGTTCGAGCCGTCGGCGCGGGGGACCCAGGCTCCGCTGCGGCCGTCGACCCGTTCGGCCGTGACACCCACGGCGGCGGCCGCGTCGATGAGCACCTGTTCGAGGTCACGGACCCACGCCACGACGTCGAGCGGCTGCGCCAACCGGACGATCGGGTAGGCGACGAGCTGCCCGGGTCCGTGCCAGGTGATGCGACCACCGCGGTCGACCTCGACCACGGGGGAGCCGTCGGTCGGCAGGTCGCTCGGTTCGGTCCGACGCCCCGCGGTGTACACGGACGGGTGCTCACAGAGGACGAGTGCGCCCGGGGAGCGGCCGGTGACGACGTCGGCGCGCAACCGTCGTTGCAGTGCGAGGCCCTGGGTGTAGTCGAGCAGCCCCGGCACCCGGACGATCTCGAGTTCCGGCATGGGCGTCAGCGTACGCCGGTTTCTGGACGGCGTACAACAACCGCGCTCCGGTCCGGTCGGGACGGTCGGTGGTCGCCTTGTAGAATCGACGGATCATGGCGCAATTCGGTTCACTCTCCGACCGGCTGACAGAGACCTTCCGCAACCTGCGGAGCAAGGGTCGCCTGTCCCCGTCCGACGTCGACGGCACCGTCCGCGAGATCCGGCGGGCGCTCCTCGACGCCGACGTCGCGCTCGAGGTCGTCAAGTCCTTCACCGCCTCCGTCCGCGAGCGTGCACTCTCGGACGAGGTGAACAAGGCGCTCAACCCGGCGCAGCAGGTCGTCCAGATCGTCAACGAGGAACTGGTCGGCATCCTCGGCGGGCAGCAGCGTCGCCTCGAGTTCGCGAAGCGTCCGCCGACGGTGATCATGCTCGCCGGCCTCCAGGGTGCCGGCAAGACGACGCTCGCGGGCAAGCTGGGCAAGTGGCTCAAGAAGGACGGCCACACGCCCATGCTCGTCGCGGCCGACCTGCAGCGTCCGAACGCCGTGCAGCAGCTCCAGGTCGTGGGCGAGCAGGCGGGCGTGCACGTCTTCGCTCCCGAGCCCGGCAACGGTGTCGGCGACCCCGTGAAGGTCGCGAAGAACGCGATCAAGGCCGCGGTCGACCAGCAGTACGACACGGTCATCGTCGACACGGCCGGACGTCTCGGTGTGGACGCCGAGCTGATGAAGCAGGCCGCGAACATCCGCAAGGCCGTCGACCCCGACGAGGTCCTGTTCGTCATCGACGCGATGATCGGTCAGGACGCCGTGGCCACGGCCCGCGCCTTCCAGGAGGGCGTCGACTTCACCGGCGTCGTCCTGTCCAAGCTCGACGGTGACGCCCGCGGTGGTGCGGCCCTGTCGGTCGCGAGCATCACCGGCCGACCGATCATGTTCGCGTCGACGGGTGAAGGGCTCGACGACTTCGAGCCGTTCCACCCGGACCGCATGGCGAGCCGCATCCTCGACCTCGGCGACATCCTCTCCCTCATCGAGCAGGCCCAGCAGGCGTTCGACGAAGAAGAGGCGCGCGCCGTCGCCGAGAAGATCGCGAGCGACTCGTTCACGCTCGACGACTTCCTCGGCCAGATGCAGCAGCTCCGCAAGGCCGGATCGATCAAGGGCATGCTCGGCATGCTCCCCGGCGCGAAGGGCATGCGCGAGGCGCTCGACAACTTCGACGAGGGCGAGATCGTCCGGACCGAGGCGATCATCCAGTCGATGACGAAGCAGGAGCGTCAGCTCCCGAAGCTCCTCAACGGCTCGCGTCGTCTCCGCATCGCGAAGGGTTCGGGCACGACGGTGACCGAGGTCAACGCGCTCGTCAACCGCTTCGAGCAGGCGGCGAAGATGATGAAGACCGTCGCTCGCGGTGGCGTCCCGCAGATGCCGGGCATGGGCCCGATCCCGGGCATGCACGGCGGCAAGAAGAAGCAGCAGCAGGGCGGCGCGAAGAAGAAGAAGGTCGGCAACCCCGCGAAGCGCGCGGCGCTCGCCTCGGGTGCGGCGGCGCAGCAGCAGCAGCAGGCGCCGCAGGGGTCCGGCTTCGGGTTCGGCGGTGCCAACGCGAAGAACCCGAAGGCGCCCACCGAGGAAGAGATGCAGTCGCTGCAGAAGTTCCTCGGTCGCTGACGCGACCAGCAGACAGACTGGAGGCCCGTGGCGACTTCGCCACGGGCCTCCAGTCTGTCTGCAGGGTCGCGTTGCGCAAGTTCCTTCCCATGACGGCCGCGATGGAAGGCGGGATCGGGCGTACCTGGCCGAACGGTTCGATCTGGTACGCCCGGAACGACCTGGTACGCCCGAAACCGCCCGGGGCGGACGGCTAGAGCGAGTCGCGCAGCTCGGTGACCAGGTGGCGGACGACCGTGCGGAGGTCCCCGCCGTTCTCCTGCGCCACCGTGAGCTGCCGCTGGTACGACGCCCCCTGCTCGATCATCGTGTCGAGGTGGTGCAGCTCCGCCTGGCAGCCGAGCCGTTCCGCGATCGGGTCGAGTCGCTGGACGAGGTCGTGCACCTCATCGGTGACGAGTCGTTCGTCGCCGGCGGCGTTGGTGATGATCTCCGCCTCCATGCCGTAGCGGGCCGCGCGCCACTTGTTCTCACGGATGAACCACTGCTGCATGGACGGCAGGACCTCGCCGCGGTCGAGTCGGTCGGACAGCGCGGTGACGAGGCACTGGACGAACGCGGTGACCGCGCCGACCTCGTGCAGGGTCGAGATGCCGTCGGACACCCGGTTCTCGAGCGTGCCCCAGCCCGGTGAGGGGCGGATGTCCCAGCGGAGGTCCTTGAACCCGTCGATCACGCCGGTCTTGGTGAGGTCGTCGACGACCGTCTCGAAGCCGCTCCAGTCGCCGATGCCCGGCGGCAGCCCGCCGGTCGGGAGCTGCTGGAACATGAGCGCTCGGTTCGAGGCGTAGCCCGTGTCCGTGCCGCCCCAGAACGGGCTCGACGCGGTGAACGCCTGCAGGTGCGGGACGTACGCGAGCATCGCGTTCATGATCGGCACGGCCTTGTCGCGGTCGTCGATGCCGACGTGCACGTGCACACCCCAGATGAGCATCTGCCGGCCCCACCAGCGCGTGCGGTCGATGAGCGTGTTGTAGTGCTCGCTGTCCGCCGTGATCTCCTGCTGGTCCCACTGCGCGAACGGATGCGTGCCGGAGCACATGACCTGGGCGTCGAGCGGCTCGGCGGCGTCGATCACCTCGCCGATGATCCCGGAGAGTTCCGACGTGGCTTCCTCGACGGTCGTGTGCACGCCCGTGACCACCTCGACGGTGTTCGTGAGGAGCTCCTCGGTGACCTTGTCCGGGTCACCGAGCCGCTCCTGCACCGCCCTGATCACCGCCGGAGCGCGTGGGGTGAGGTCGCCGGTGTCCCGGTCGACCAGCGGGAGTTCCCACTCGACACCGATGGTCGACGGGTGGGACTCTGTGAAGCGGATGTCCATGCGGCCATCCTGCCGGTCGGTTGTCGGACATGCACAAGGAACGCCGTCGCCGGTCGTGCACCTCGCTCCACCAAGTTGTTCCATCACGGTACTACCGTGGAATCGCTCACAGGGAAGAGGTCCGCATGCAGTTGGTCGTGCGCGGTTCGTCCGCACCACTCGTCGGGGAGATCGACGTCCCGGTCTCCAAGTACCACGCGCACCGAGCGCTGGTGCTGGCATCACTCGCGAAGGGGACGAGCATCGTCTCCGGCATCAGTTCCACCCGGCAGGTCGAATGGACCGTCGGAACGCTCCGGGCCCTCGGCGTCGACGTCAAGCGCCGAGGGGACGACTACCACGTCACCGGCCTCGGGGGGCGCTACGCGGCGACGGACGTCGTCGACCACGGGTCCCGCGGCGCGGACGGGATCCTCAACATGGGGTCCTCCGGTACGACGCTCTACTTCATGACCGGACTCGCCTCGCTGGCGGACCGCCCGATGACGCTCGTCGGCATGAAGTACTTCCAGCGCCGACCGATCGGGGCGCTGCTGACCTCCCTCACGCAGATGGGCATCGACCTCGAGGCGATCAACGACTGCCCGCCGGTCACGGTCCAGCCGAGGCGACCCCGCGGCGGTGACGTCGCGATCGCCGGCACGCTGTCACAGTGGATCTCCGGGCTGCTCCTCGTCGCGCCCTTCGCCGAACAGGAGACCCGCATCCACGTCACCGGTGGACGGCTCAACGAGCAGCCGTACGTCGAGCTGACCGTCCGCATGATGCGGGAGTTCGGACTGACCGTCGAGGTCTCCGACGACTGGCTCGAGTACCGGATCCCGGCGGGACAGCACGCGACCCCGCACGACTACGTCATCCCGCCGGACATCGGTTCCGCGGCGTTCGGGATCGCCGCCGCGGGCATCCGTGAGTCGGACCTGCTGCTCCGCGGCATGCGGGCGACCACCACGGCGGAGACCGACCACCCGGAGAGCGAGTTCCTCGACCTCGCCACCGCCATGGGCGTCCCGATGGCGATCGACGAGGCGACCGGGTTCGTCCGGATCCAGCACGACGGGTCGCCGCTCCGCGCGCTCGACATCGACTGCCGGCCGATCCCGGACCTCCTGCCGGTCCTGTCGACGATGGCGACCTTCGCCGAGGGCACGACCCGGCTCTGGAACGTGGCGCACATCCGCTTGAAGGAGTCCGACCGGGTCGCCGCGATGCTCCAGCTCAACCGCCTGGGAGGGCGTGCGGAGCAGGGAGCCGACGAGCTCCGCGTGACCGGCGTCCGGCCCGGCGAGCTGCACGGCTCGCCGATGTCCTCGTTCAACGACCACCGCGTGCTCATGTCCCTCGCCGTCGCCGCGTCGAAGGCTGAGGGCTCGAGCTCCCTGACGTACCCGCGCGCCTACCGCATCTCGTACCCGACCTTCCTCGAGGCGATGAACGGCGTCGGTCTCGACATGGAGGTCGGCGACGCGCTGCCGGCCCGCGCCGACCAGGACGACCGGATGGGCGCCGCCGTCTCCGAGCCGACCGACCTCGGCGAGGACACCGCGACGTCGGCCGCTGCGCAGACGCCGTCGGACGCGGAGGCCGCGACGTCCTCCGAGCTCCCGGAGCTGGACGCCGGACCGCTCGTCCTCAGCGAGAAGGTCCGAGCGCTGTCCGAACAGGACCCGAACGGCCTCGCGGTCGTCGAGGTCGGCGGCGCGGTCCCCGTCGAGACCACCTGGAAGCAACTGCAGGACGAGGCCGATCGGGTCTCGGCGCTCCTGCTCGAACTCGGTGTCCGGCGGGGCGAGTCCGTCGCGATGCAGCTGCCGAACTGGCGCGAGTTCGTGTCCATCACGCTCGGTGCGATCCAGATCGGTGCCGTCGCGACCCCGATCATGCCGGTCTTCGGTCCCCGTGAGACGACCATGACCCTCGCCCGCTCGAAGGCCCGCGTGGTGTTCCTGCCGAACGTGTTCCGCAAGCGCCGCCCGGCCCTCGAGCTCCTCGACGTGGTCGACGAAGCGCGGGCACAGCGGCGTCGGCTGTCGCTCGAGCACGTGGTCGTGCTCCGTGCCGAGGCACGAGGCCAGGGCGACGTCCCGAACGACCAGCCGCCGCTGCCCGCCGACGCGGCCGAGCGGGTCGCGGCGAGCGCCTGGAACTGGCGTTGGTTCGACACCGCGCTCGGCTCGGTGCCGGTGGACGTCGACCAGATCCGTGCGAACGCGCCAGGGCCCGACGACGTCTGCCAGCTCCTCTTCACCTCCGGCACCACGGGCGAGCCGAAGGGCGTCCAGCACCCTCACCGGACGCTCGGCCTCGCGACCGCGATGCACGTCGCGCAGTCCGGGCTCACCGCCGACGACCGGATCTACATCCCGTCGCCGCTCGCGCACCAGACCGGGTTCCTGTACGGCATGCTGCTCGCCTTCCGGCTCGGCGCGCCGCAGGTGATCCAGCCGGTGTGGGACGGCCGCGTCGCGCTCGAGCAGGCGTTCGGCGTCGCGAAGGCGTCGTTCGTGCAGTGCGCGACACCGTTCCTGACCGACCTGGTCGACCTCGTCGAGGACGGGGCACCCGCGCCGGAGAGCCTGCGCGTCTTCGTCCCGACGGGCGCCGCGGTACCGCGGGCCCTGGCGCAGCGGGCGAGCACGGTGCTCGGGAGCGCGATCCTCGGGGCGTTCGGCACGAGCGAGACCTGCCTCGGGGCACTGTCCAGTCCGTCCGACGACCCGGCCGACGCGTACGGGCACGACGGCCGGGCGCTGCCGGGGATCCGGATCCGCATCGTCGACGACGAGGGACACGAGCTCCCCGCCGGCACCGAGGGCAACTTCGAGCTGCACTCGCCGACGATGTTCGACGGTTACCTCGACCGCCCGGACCTCACCGACGACGTCTTCACCGAGGACGGCTGGTACCGCACGGGCGACCTCGCGACCGTGGACGAGAAGGGCTTCCTCTCCATCACGGGGCGCGTCAAGGACGTCATCAACCGCGGTGGCGAGAAGATCCCGGTCGTGGAGATCGAGAACCTGCTCTACCAGCACCCGCTCGTCACCGACGTCGCCATCGTGGCGATGCCCGACGAGCGCCTCGGCGAGCGTGCCTGTGCCTTCGTGGTGCCGGCGGCTGGGGAGCGGCTCGACCACCGGGGGATGCAGCGGTACCTCGACAACGCGGGTGTGAGCAAGTACTACTGGCCGGAGCGGCTCGAGTACATCGACGAGCTGCCCCGCAACGCTGTCGGCAAGGTGCAGAAGAACGTGCTGCGCGACCGAGCTGCGGAACTCGTCGCGGACGCCCCCACCACCACGAAGGAGAACGAGACACGATGACGATCGTCGAGCAGACGACCGAGGCCTTCGACGCAGCGGCCTTCGAGCAGCTCAAGGCCGAGGTGACCGAGTGGGTCCGCGGTCGCGGCGAGGAGTGGGCGGAGGAGATCGAGCGCACCGGCCGGGTCGCCCCCGAGCTGTTCCAGGAGCTCAAGGACCGCGGCTGGCTCAGCCTCGCCGCGCCGCCGGAGCTCGGTGGCGCAGGGATCCCGTTCTCGAGGTACCTCGAGGTGATGGAGATCATCTCGCGCTCGCACGCCTCGATCCGCATGCTCGTGCACGTCATCAACGGCACCTGGCGGGCGATGGCGCCGTACGCGACCCCGGAGCAGATCGAGGAGGTCGTCAAGCCGAGCGTGGCGGGCGAGAAGCTCGTCGCCTTCACGCTCACCGAGGCCACCGCCGGGACGGGCGCGGACATCCGCACGACCGTCCGCCGCGAGGGCGACACGTACGTGATGAACGGCGAGAAGCACCTCATCACCTTCGGGGTGCGGTGCGACCACTGGCTCATCGCCGCGCGTCTCGAGGGCAGCACCGGGCAGGACGGCACGGTCGCGTTCCTCATGCCGAACTCGGGCCTGCCGGGCGCCGAGGTGATCGACGACTCGGACACCATGGGCATCCGTGGCACCGACCACGCGATCCTCCGCTTCACCGAGACCCCGGTCCCGGCCTCTGCACGCCTCGGCGAGGAAGGGCAGGGCCTCGAGGTCGCGCTCGGCGGGTTCCTCCTGCCGAGCCGTGTCTCCGTCGCGATGAGCGCCGTCGGCCTCGCCGAGCGTGCGAACGAACTCGCGGTCGCGTACGCGAACGAGCGTGAGACCTTCGGCAAGAAGCTCTCGAGCCGACAGGCGATCCAGTTCTACCTGGCCGAGAACTACGCCGACATCGCCGCCGCCCGCGCCCTCGTGCTCGAGGCAGCCCGCGCCTACGAGGAGGGCCGCCCCGACGCCGGCACGCTCTCCAGCGCCTCGAAGATGGTCGCGGTCGACATGCTCGCCCGGGTCACGGACAAGGCACTGCAGGTGCACGGCGGCCAGGGCTACTGGAAGCGCAACGCGATCGAGCGCGTCTACCGCGACGCGCGCGCGCAGCGCTTCGAGGAGGGCACCAACGAGATCCAGAAGCTGGTCGTCGGCCGCGCCGTCGTCACCGGCCAGGCCGGGTTCTGACGCGACCCACCAGCGGACTGGAGGCCTGTGGCGGCCCCGCCACGGGCCTCCAGTCCGACCCCACGTCCGCAACGCAACGACAAGGACCGCAGTGACCGACAGCACGACCGCTCCCATCGCCCTCATCACGGGTGCCTCCCGTGGCATCGGCCGCCTCCTCGCGCAGAAGCTCGGCCAGCGCGGCGTCACCGTCGTGGTGACGTACAAGGGCAACGCCGACCTCGCCGAGCAGTCACTGGCCGACGTCCGCGCGGCCGGCGGCGACGGCATCACCGCGCAGGTCGACATCGAGCAGCCGGAGTCGATCGACGCGCTGTTCGACCTCGTCCGCGACACCTACGGCCGGCTCGACATGTTCGTCGCGAACGCCGCGGCGAGCGCGTTCAAGCCCGTCGCCGACCTGAAGCTGCACCACCTCGACCGCAGCTACGCGACCAACGCCCGCTCGTTCGTGCTCGGTGCGCAGCGGGCCGCCGAGCTCATGGACCGGGGTGGGCGCATCGTCGTCGTGACCTCCTACGGTTCACTCCGGGCGTTCCCGACCTACGCGGCCCTCGGCGCCGCGAAGGCGATGACCGAGGCGTACACGAAGTACATGGCGGTCGAGTTCGGGCCGCGGCAGATCACGGTGAACGCGGTCAACGGCGGTCTGATCGACACCGACTCGCTCGACTACTTCTACAACTCCGTTCCGGGCATGGCACCGATGTCCTCCGTCATCGAGAAGCTCCCGTTGCAGCGGCCGGGCACCGCGGACGACATGGCGGACGCGGTCGACTTCCTGCTGTCCGACAGGGCGTCGTACATCACGGGGCAGACGTTGTCGGTCGACGGAGGGCTGACCGTGATCGCCCCGCCCTACTGGGCCGACACGACGTCGCCGCTCCGGGATGCCGTCCTGCCGGCGGCGGGTGCTGCGGACCCGGCCGCCGGCACGGCAGAGTAGGGGCATGAGCACCGTCGCCATGCCCGACCTCGCCGTCGTCTCCTCGCCGTGGAGCCTCGGCCCGCTGACCCTCCGGAACCGGGTGGTGATGGGGTCGATGCACACCGGGCTCGAGGTGCTCGACGACGGCGGGGCGGGCATGGCGGCCTTCTACCGTGAGCGTGCGGCCGGTGGGGCGGCGCTCATCGTCACGGGTGGCATCGCCGTGAGCGACGAGGCCCGGGGCGGCCCCGACTTCGCGGTGTTCGGCGAGGGCGGTGCCGACGAGCGCTTCCGCGCCGCGGTCGACGCCGTGCACGACGCCGGCGGCGCGGTGCTCGCCCAGCTCTTCCACGCCGGTCGGTACGCGCTCGTGGGCGGCATGGTCGACCGGCACGGCCGGCCCCAGCGCGCCGTCGCCCCGTCGGCGCTGCCGTGGGCGGCCGCTCGGGGCGTGGTCCCGGAGGAACTGACCGGCCCCGAGGTCGAGCGTACGATCGAGGACTTCGCCGCAGCGGCCCGGTCGGCGCGGGACATCGGCTTCGACGGCGTCGAGATCATGGCGTCCGAGGGGTACCTCATCAACCAGTTCCAGTCGCCGCTGACGAACCTGCGCGACGACGAGTGGGGCGGCTCGCCGGAGCGTCGGCGACGCTTCGCGGTGGCCGTCGTGCGCGCTGTCCGAGCTGCCGTTCCGGACCTCGCGGTGACGATCCGGCTGTCCGGTGCCGACCTCATGCCCGGCTCGACCACCGATGACGAGGTCGACGCGCTCGTGCACGAGCTGCTGCCCCTCGGGCTCGACGGGATCTCGGTCGGCATCGGGTGGCACGAGTCCCGCACCCCGACCGTGCAGGCAGCGGTGCCGCACGGCGCCTGGCTGTCGTACGCGAACCGGATCGCCGGCGTGGTCCGTCGAGCGGGGTACCCGGACGTGCGGGTGATCGCGTCGAACCGGATGACGGACCTCCGTGACGGGGAGGCCGTGCTCGCCGACGGCCTGGTGGACGCCGTCGCCCTCGCACGGCCGTTCCTCGCCGACCCGGCCCTCGTGCAACGGTCGCTCGCCGGCGCGTACGACCTCGTGAACACGTGCATCGGCTGCAACCAGGCGTGCCTCGACCGGTCGATCGTCGGTGCGCCGGTGTCCTGCCTCGTGAACCCCCGGGCAGGGCGCGAGGTCACGTTCCCGCTCCGTCCCACCGACGTCGCGAAGCGCGTCGACGTCGTCGGCGGCGGACCGGCCGGGCTCGCGGCAGCCGTCGACGCCGCCCGCCGTGGACACGCGGTGACGGTGTGGGAGGCCTCCGACCGACTCGGCGGGCAGTTCGAGCTGGCATCGCTCGTGCCCGGCAAGGAGGACTACGCCGCGACCGTCCGCGCCGCCAGGGCCGAACTCGCCGAGCGTGGGGCGACCGTGCACCTCGGTCGTGCCGCGACCGCAGAGGACCTCGCTGGGAGCGACGCCGTCGTGGTCGCGGTCGGCGTCGTGCCCCGCGAGGTCGACGTCCCCGGTGCGACGCTGCCCCACGTCCTGTCGTACGAGCAGGCGCTCCGGGACGGCGTGCCCGCCGGAACCGTCGCGGTCATCGGCGGCGGCGGGATCGGCGTCGACACGGCGGCGTTCCTGGTCGAGTCGCCGGACGAAGCGGCACGCGCGACGGAGTTCGGGCAGCGGTGGGACGTCGAGGTCAGCGATGAGATCGTCGGCGACGTCCCGCAGCGCCTCCCTGCGGCGGCGCGGGTGCTGCGCCCGGGGTCCGAGGTCACGGTGCTCCGGCGCAGCGGCAAGTTCGGTGCCGGCATCGGCATCACGTCCCGCTGGGTGGCGATCGGGCGGCTCCGGGACGCCGGCGTCCGCATGGTGGGCGGCGTGCAGGAGTACCTCCGCATCGAGCCCGGCGTGCTCTGGATCCGCGACGAGGACGGTGCCGACCGATCGGTCCCGGCGGACACCGTCGTGGTCTGCGCCGGACAGGAGCGCCGTGACGCGGACGAGCTCGTCGCGGGCCTGCGCTCCGCGGGCATCCCGTGCGAGGTCGTCGGCGGAGCGCGCGACGCCCGGAGCGTCGACGCCGTCCGCGCCACGAGCGAGGCGCTCGAAGCGGTGCGTCGACTCGCGCCCTGACGCGGAATCTGCAACAATGAACGGTCGAATCGTGCCTGCTCGACCCTCTATCCAGCTGTGCACGACTCTCATCGAGCTTCCACCGTGTGTGCCCCCACGCCCGCGGTCCGGTTCAACCACAACAACACGCAACAGGAGCATTTGTGGCTGTCAAGATCCGTCTCAAGCGTCTCGGTAAGATCCGGGCGCCGTACTACCGCATCGTCGTCGCCGACTCGCACACCAAGCGCGACGGCCGTTCGATCGAGGAGATCGGCAAGTACCACCCCACCGAGGAGCCCTCGGTCATCGAGATCGACTCGGACCGCGCGCAGTACTGGCTCTCCGTCGGCGCGCAGCCGACCGAGCAGGTCGCCGCGCTGCTCAAGCTCACCGGTGACTGGGCCAAGTTCAAGGGCGAGAAGGACACCGCCTCCAAGGTGAAGGTCGCCGAGCCGAAGCAGGCCTTCGTCGCGGACACCGCCAAGAAGGCCGTGCTGAAGCCGAAGTCGGAGAAGAAGGCGGAGGCCCCGGCCGCTGCCGAGGAGACTCCGGCCGACGACGCAGCCGAGACGACCGAGGCGTAATTCCTTGCTCGAATCCGCGCTGACGCACCTCGTCAAGGGGATCGTCGATCACCCGGACGACGTGCGCGTCGCCAGTTCCACCTCCGCGCGGGGCGAGGTCCTCGAGGTGCGTGTGCACCCCGAGGACCTCGGCCGCGTGATCGGTCGCGCCGGACGGACCGCAAAGGCGCTCCGCACCCTCGTCTCGGCTCTCGCCGACGGCAAGCGGGTGCGGGTCGACGTGGTCGACACCGATTCCTAGGGAGACGACCCAGCTCCGGGTGGGTCGCATCACGAAGGCGCACGGGCTCAAGGGCGGCATCAAGCTCGAGCTCTACACCGACGACCCGGATCGTCGGTTCACGTCCGGAGCGACGTTCACGCTCCAGGTCCCGGAGGACTCCCCGTGGTCGGGCAAGACCATCACGCTGGACGAACTCCGCTGGTACAACGGCCACCCGGTCGCCTTCTTCGAGGGCGTCGCGGACCGCACCGCTGCTGAGACGCTCGCGCGGGCGATCCTCTGGGTCGAGCAGGACACCGATGCCGAGACCGGCGAGGACGACGCCTGGTACGACCACCAGCTGGTCGGGCTCCGCGTGCTCCGCGACGGCGTCGAGGTCGGCACCGTCGCACGGGTCGACCACCTCCCGGCGCAGGACCTCCTCGCCATCGACACTCCGGACCGCGGCGAGGTGCTCGTACCCTTCGTCTCGGCCATCGTGCCCGCGGTCGACATCGCCGCCGGCACCGTCACGGTGACCCCGCCGACCGGGCTCTTCGAGGACCCCGAGGACACCTCGCGGCCCGAGACGGTATCGCCGTCCGACCAGGGGTAGCGCCGTGCGCATCGACATCGTCACGATCTTCCCCGAGTTCTTCTCCGTGCTCGACGTCTCGCTGCTCGGCAAGGCGCGCGTCGACGGGCTGCTCGACCTGCACGTGCACGACCTCCGCGCGTGGACGACGGACCGGCACCGCACGGTCGACGACACCCCGTACGGCGGCGGCGCCGGCATGGTGATGAAGCCCGAGCCGTGGGCGCAGGCGCTCGAGTCGCTGTTCCGCGAGGACGGATCGTCGACGCTCGTGGTGCCCACCCCCGCGGGCACCCGGTTCACCCAGTCGATCGCTCGGTCGCTCGCGTCCGCCTCGGACCACCTCGTGTTCGCCTGCGGGCGGTACGAGGGCATCGACGCCCGCGTGTTCGAGTGGGCGGCTGCACGTGCGACGGTCGTGGAGCTCTCGTTGGGCGACTACGTGCTGAACGGCGGGGAGGTCGCGGCGATGGCGATGATCGAAGCCGTCGGGCGCCTCGTCCCCGGCGTCGTCGGCAACCCCGAGTCGCTCGTCGAGGAGTCCCACGAGGACGGCCTGCTCGAGTACCCCTCGTACACGAAACCCTCGTCCTGGCGCGGTCTCGACGTACCCGACGTCCTGCTCAGCGGACACCACGCGCGCGTCGCCGCGTGGCGGCACGAGCAGCAGGTGGAGCGCACGCGGCGCGTGCGGCCGGACCTGCTGCCCGAGACGGAGTAGCCGGCTCCGCCGTCCCTGCCTGGAGCGCGGCGCGGACCCGCACTCCTCCCTCGCAGGCTCGGTCGGCGCGCCCCGCGCAACGCTTCGCGTCGCCGCTGAGCGGGGCGTGCTCCAGTCCGGCTCGTCGTCGCGCTGCCGCGGTGCGCCCGGTGGCTGCGCTGGTCGCAGGAAGTGTCGTCGGCTGCCAGACGAGGCGACCGTTCCTGCGACCAACGCGGCGCGCCCACGGCATGTCGTGCGACCGGGCGGCGAGGTGTCCGGTGCGTCGGACGGGTCGCCGCCTCCGTACCGTCAGGCGGTTGCGTCAGCGCGCTGGGCGCGGCGCAGGGTGAGGACCTCGGGGCCGGCCTCGGTGACGGCGACCGTGTGCTCCACGTGCGCGGCGCGCGAGCCGTCGGCACTCTTGAGCGTCCAGCCGTCGTCGTCCTGGAACAGCTCGTCCGTGCCCTGCATGAGCCACGGCTCGATCGCGACCACCAGGCCGGGGCGGAGCTTCAGCCCGCGACCGGGTCGACCGTCGTTCGGCACGTGCGGTTCGCCGTGCATCGTCCGACCGACCCCGTGCCCGCCGAACTGCGTGTTGACGTCGTACCCGGCCTCGTGCGCGACGTGGCCGATCGCGTACGAGACGTCGCCCAGCTTGTTGCCGACGCGGAACTGCGCGATGCCCGCGGCCAGCGCCCGCTCGACCGTGTCGACGAGCCGCTGGTCGTCCTCCCGTGGCGTCCCGACCTGCACCGTGACCGCCGAGTCGGCCACCCAACCGTCGACGCTCGCGGCGAAGTCGAGGCTCACCAGGTCACCGTCGACGAGCACGCGGTCGTACGGCAGGCCGTGCAGCGCTGCGTCGTTGACCGAGGTGCAGAGGTTCTTGCCGAACGGGCTCTTCCCGAAGGACGGGTGGTAGTCGACGTAGCAGCTCTCGGCACCGCGGTCGGCGATCATGCGCGCGGCCACACGGTCGAGGTCGAGCAGGTTCACCCCGACGTCGACCGTCTCGAGCAGTTCGTCGAGGACGTCGGCGACGAAGCGCCCGGCGGCGCGGAGGCCGTCGAGTTCGGCAGGCGTACGGAGTTCGATCATGGGTCCATCCTGCCCGGGGTCCTGCTCCCGTTCTGCCCGGGGTCCTGCTCCCGTTTTGTCTCCGGCGCGTCGTGTGGCAAGATTGTCCGCTGTGCCCTGGCTGGACTCTGCCACGGGGGAGTCGCCGACACCGGGCACGAACCACACACTTTCCGATACCGATCCGCGGCGACCCGTGCGCGTCCGCAGAGAGTAGACCCACCATGAGCCAGCTCCTCGACTCCGTCGACGCAGCATCGCTGCGCACCGACGTCCCCGACTTCCGCCCCGGCGACACCATCAAGGTGCACGTCAACATCATCGAGGGCACGCGCTCGCGTATCCAGGTCTTCCAGGGCGTCGTCATCGCGCGACAGGGCCACGGCCTCGGCGAGACCTTCAAGGTCCGCAAGGTGAGCTTCCAGGTCGGCGTCGAGCGCTGGTTCCCGGTGCACTCGCCGATCATCGACCACATCGAGGTCGTCACCCGCGGTGACGTCCGTCGTGCGAAGCTCTACTACCTGCGCGAGCTCCGCGGCAAGGCGGCCCGCCGCAAGATCAAGGAGAAGCGCGACGCCTGATCGCCTTCACAGTGGGCGGCCGCGAGCCGGACGCCGCTGACGAGCCCTCGTCCATGTACGGTTGTGCGTGGACGGGGGCTCTTCCCGTTCCCGGACGCATCTCGTCGGGCGGGGCCGTCGTCCGCGGGGGAGCCGTGCACGAACGAGAGTGGAAATGACCGACACGACGAAGGAACCGACGCTGCGGCCACGCTCGGGGAAGAAGCGGAACGGCGTCCTCACCTTCATCCGCGACCTCGTCATCATCTTCGTCGCGGCGCTCCTCGTGTCGTTCCTCGTCAAGACGTTCCTGATCCGCTCGTTCTACATCCCGTCGGCATCGATGGAGAACACGCTGCAGATCAACGACCGGGTGATCGTCAACGAACTCGTTCCGGACGTCGTGTCGCTCAAGCGCGGTGACGTCGTCGTCTTCAAGGACCCGGGTGGTTGGCTCACCGGGTCGGACGTGCCGAACGTGACACCGACGACGCCGGTGGGCAAGGCTGCCGACTGGGTCCTCACGCAGATCGGTCTGGGAACCGGCGACAGTGACGACCACCTCATCAAGCGGGTCATCGGGCTGCCCGGTGACACGGTGTCGTGCTGCAACGACCTCGGGCAGATGTCCGTCAACGGCGTACCGATCAAGGAGCCGTACCTCAAGCTGCCGGCGGGGGCGCCGGCGTCCGCGACGAACTTCTCCGTCACCGTGCCGAAGGGCACCATCTGGGTGATGGGGGACAACCGCAACGACTCGAAGGACTCGCGGTACAACGGCGACACGCCCTCGAAGGGCTTCGTGCCGCTGTCCGACGTCACCGGGCGCGCCTTCGTGATCTCCTGGCCCACCAGTCGCTGGACGTGGCTCGACGACTACCCCGACGTGTTCGCGGGGGTCCAGGAGCGGGACGAGTGACCGCCGTCCGACCCTCCCTGCGCGTCGAGAAGCGCCTGCTCGGGGAGGGGCGGGTCACCGTGATCGGCATGGACGAGGTCGGGCGGGGTGCCATCGCGGGTCCCGTGGCGGTCGGTGTCGCCGCGGTGACGCTCGACATCGGCCGTGTGCCGCAGGGGCTCGCCGACTCCAAGCTCCTCAGTGCCGTGCGCCGGGATGCCCTCGTGCCCGTCGTCCGGCGGTGGGCGCCGACGGCGGTGGGCATGGCGTCCGCCGAGGTCGTCGACCGGCAGGGCATCGTGCCGGCGCTCGGGCAGGCGGGTGCTGCGGCGCTCGCACGACTCGTGGCGGACGGGGTGTCGCTCGACGGTGCGGTGGTCGTCCTCGACGGGTCCTTCGACTGGCTCTCGCGCGCGGTCCCGGCGGCGTTGCTCGCCGGGGTCGACCCGCTTGACGTCGTCGTCCGGGTCAAGGCCGACCGGGACTGCGCGTCGGTGGCGGCGGCGTCGGTCGTCGCGAAGGTCGCACGCGACGCGCTGATGGTGGCCGCGCACGACGAGGCGCCGCACTACGCCTGGGCGTCGAACAAGGGGTACGGGTCGACCGCGCACTACGACGGCATCCGGAGCGTCGGCGCACACGCGCTGCACCGGAAGTCGTGGCTGCACCAGGCATCCAGCGTGACGCTCGACGGGTTCGCGGAGCTCGACGCCGTCGGGTGAGCGCCGGCCCCGAGCATGTCGTGCCGTCGGTGTGGGACGTGCGTTCGGCATCGCCGTAGACTGTGGGGCGCGATGGATGACGACGAATTCGACGACTACGACCGCGAGGTCGAACTGGCCCTGTACCGCGAGTACCGCGACGTCGTGTCGCAGTTCCGGTACGTGGTCGAGACCGAGCGACGTTTCTACCTGGCGAACGAGGTCGAACTCGTCCGGCGTGACACCGAGCACGATTTCTACTTCGAATTGTCGATGAAGGACGTGTGGGTGTGGGACGTCTACCGTTCCGATCGGTTCGTGAAATCTGTTCGAGTGCTCACGTTCAAGGACGTGAACGTGGAAGAGTTGACTGCACGCGAACTGGAATTGCCGAAGGAACTCGCGCTCGACGAGTGATCCCCGGGAATCACCGGGGCGTGGTGACCGGGAGCAATTGATTGCGATAACGTTCGGGAGAAGACTTTCCCCGATCAAGGAGTCGCAATGGCACAGAAGGTCACCGTCCAGCTCGTCGACGACCTCGACGATTCGCCGATCACCGCCGGAGAAGGCCGCACGGTCGAGTTCGCGTTCGACGGATCGACGTACGAGATCGACCTCTCGAACGACAACGTCGACAAGTTCCGCGAGGCGATCTCGGACTACGTTGCCGCGGCGCGCAAGGTCAGTGGTCGGCGTTCCAGCGGTGGCGGAAGTGCGTCGAAGCCTGCTCCCAAGCGTGGCAACTCGGAAGAACTCGCGAAGATCCGCGAGTGGGCGAAGGACAACGGGTACGAAGTCTCGTCCCGCGGTCGCATCTCGACCCAGGTGCAAGAGGCCTACGCAGCCGCACACTGAGCCCCGTCGAACGGGCCCGAGCGAGTGATCGCTCGGGCCCGTTCGTCATTCCTGCACACCATTCGCGTCCTCGTTCGCCGTCCACAATCCCGGCCGTCCGTCTCGAGCAACGCCGTCGCTGCAGCAGCCTGGCGTCGGAGGCGGAACATGACGAACGGAACGACGGCACCACTCGGCACGTACGGCGAATCCATCGCGGCGGAATGGTTGACGGAACGCGGGTACGAGGTGCTCGAACGCAATTGGCGGTGCGCCCGGGGCGAGATCGACGTGATCGCGTGGGACGGTGACACGCTCGTCTTCGTCGAGGTGAAGACGCGCGCCGGCGGTTCGACCGGGCATCCGTTCGAGGCGATCACCGACGCGAAGGTCGCGCGTCTGCGCCGACTGGTGCCCGCGTGGTTCGCGGAGCACCCCGACATCGGTGCACGGAGCATCCGGATCGACGCCGTGGCCGTGCACGTCGACGGACCGCGGAGCGTCGTCGAGCACGTTGCGGGGATCCAGTGACAGGCATCGGGCGGGCGGCTGCGGTGGCGCTGCTCGGGGTCACCGGGCGGCTGGTGGAAGTCGAAGCGCACCTCACCAGCCAGTTGCCGGCGTTCCGGATCATCGGGCTGCCGGACACTGCCCTCGGTGAGGCCCGCGAGCGGGTGCGCTCGGCCGCCGCGAACGCGGGGTGCCCGCTGCCTGCGCGACGCATCACCGTGAACCTCACGCCAGCCGCGGTCCCGAAGCGTGGATCGGGCTTCGACCTCGCGATAGCCATGGCCGTGCTCGCCGGGGCCGGTGCGGCACCCCGCGTGTCGCCGGACACGGTCCACCTCGGCGAACTCGGTCTCGACGGTCGGTTGCGCCCGGTGGTCGGGATCATCCCCATGCTGCTCGCCGCGCGGAACGCCGGCATCCGTCGTGCAGTGGTCCCCGCCGGCAACGTGGACGAGGCGGAGATCGTCAGCGGCCTGAGCGTCACGGGCGTCGACTCGCTCCGCGCCGCCGCGATCGACGCCGGCGCTGCCCTCCCGGCGGTCGAGGTCGATCCGGTGGTGGGGGTGACGCTGCCCGGGCCCGATGCCCCGGACCGTCCCGTCCCGGAGCTCGGCGAGGTCGTCGGCAACGAGATCGGCGTGCGCGCGGTCCTGGCGGCCGCCGCGGGAGGGCACCACGTGCTCATGCTCGGTCCGCCCGGCGCCGGTAAGACGATGCTGGCCGAGCGGCTCCCGGGGATCCTGCCGGACCTCGACGACACCGCAGCGCTGGAGGTCGCGGCCGTCCGTTCGGTCGCCGGTCACGGGGCGCGGTCCTGGACGCGGCGGCCGCCGTGGGAAGCTCCGCACCACTCCGCCTCAGCCGTGGCCCTGATCGGCGGCGGGTCCGGCACCATCCGTCCGGGCGCCGTCTCCCGCGCGACGCACGGCGTGCTGTTCCTCGACGAAGCTCCCGAGTTCCCGCGAGCCGTGCTCGATGCGCTTCGGCAACCACTGGAGTCCGGGCGGATCAGCGTGCACCGTTCGGCTGGTGCGGTCGAGTTCCCCGCGGAGTGCCAGGTCGTCCTGGCGGCGAACCCGTGCCCCTGCGGCAACGCGGGGGTCGCGCACGCAGCACCGTGCGAGTGCTCGCCGAGCACCGTCCGCCGGTACCTCGCACGCTTGTCCGGGCCGCTCCTCGACCGCATCGACATCCGCGTCCAGGTGCCGCGGGTCACCTCGGCGGCGGTGCGCGGCGCCGCCGACCGGGCGCCGACCACGGCGGAGGCGCGGGCCATCGTCGCGGCGGCACGCGCCCGAGCGAGCGCCCGCCTGGCCGGGACCGGGTGGCACCGGAACGCCGAGGTCGCGGGGACGTGGCTCCGACGTGAGGGGCGCGGCGATCCCGGCTCGACCACCGTCATCGACCAGGCGCTCGACCGCGGCACGATCACCATGCGCGGCTGGGACCGGGTCATGCGCCTGGCGTGGACGCTCGCCGACCTCGCCGAGGCCGACCGGCCGGCCGCGGACCACGTCGCGGGAGCGCTGGCCCTCCGGAGCGCGCTGTGACCCGGCACGGACGGCCGGAACTCCTCGACGCGGTGGCCCGCGCGGCTGGTCTCAGCTGTGCAGGCGGCGTCGGCGGCCCGGGCGGTGCGGGCGGTCCCGGCGGCGGCCTCCGCGGTCCCGACGGTCTCGACGGTCTCGACGCGGTCGAGGTCGCCACCCGGGTCGCATGGTCCGTCGTCGCCGAACCCGGCGATGCGATCGCCGGCGGACTCGTGGACGCCCTCGGCGCGGCACCGGCCTTCGAGTCGGTCCTCGCCGCCGTGGACGACGGGATCGACGGGCTCCTCGGGGTCTGCGTGCAGCGTGGTGTCGCCGGCACCGATGATCCCGCCGCCTACGCCCGCGCGCTGACGAAGGCCGTCGAACGATGGCGTCCACGTCTGGCGACCGCGGACGTCGCCGGGGTCCTGGCCGCCGCCGAGTCGGTGGGGGCCAGCCTGCTCGTCCCGGGGAGTCCCGGCTGGCCGGAGCGGATCGACGACCTCGGACACCATGCCCCCCTCGTGCTCTGGAGCCGTTCGGCGGTCGGGCACGCCCCGGCGGTCTTCGCTCCGCCAACAGTCGCCATCGTCGGCTCCCGGGCGAACACGATCGCAGGCTCGGAGGCCGCAGCGGACATCACCTCGCGAGCCGTCGACGCCGGGTGCGTCGTCGTCAGCGGGGGCGCGTACGGCATCGACGCCACAGCGCACCGGGTGGCGATCGCCGCCGGGGCGATCACGGTCGCGGTGCTCGCCGGCGGGGTCGACCAGCTCTACCCGACCGGGAACGTCGAGCTGCTCCGCAACGTGTCACAGCGCGGAGCCGTGATCGCGGAGTCGCCGCCGGGCACCCGTCCATCGCGGTGGCGGTTCCTCGCCCGGAACCGGCTCATCGCCGCGCTGGCCGACGTCACCGTGGTCGTCGAGGCGGGAGCGCGTTCGGGGGCGTTGAACACCGCCCACCACGCGGGGCAGCTCGGTCGGACGGTGTTCGCGGTGCCGGGAGCGTTCTCCTCTGCCGCGTCCGTGGGGTGCCACCGGCTCGTGGCGCAGGGGCGGGCGCAGCTGATGGTGCACCCGGACGAGGCAGCCGTCGCGGCGATCGAGCATCGGGGCGGGGTCGTTCCGCTGGCATCGGGCTCACGGTCGTCGGGCTCGCAGCCGTCGGGCGCACGATCGTCGGGTACGCCGTTGCGCGTGCACGACGACCCCGACGTGCTGCGCGCGCTCGACGCCCTCGGCCGTCGGGCACTCTCCATCGACGAGGTCGCACGACGCAGCGGTCTGTCGGTCGCCGACGCGACCGACGCCCTGGCACTCGCGCAGGTGCAGGGACTCGTCCAGCACGACGTCGGCGGGTGGTCGAGGGTGACGCAGCGGTGAGCCGTAGCCTGGGAACGTGGACGGTGCGGGAGGCGAGCGAGACCTCGACCGGGTGGTCGACGCCTTCCTCGGTCACTCCCGCCACGCGCGCGGCCTCAGCGAACAGACCGTCCGGGCGTACGCGAGCGACCTCGAGCAGTTCGTCGAGTTCGCGGCCGCCCGGGGCGTGGCGGGCGTCGACGGAGTCTCCCTCGAGATGCTCCGCGACTGGCTGTGGGAGGCCGACCAGCGGTCGCTGGCGAGGGCCACGATCGCCAGGCGGTCGTCGTCCGTCCGGGCCTTCACCCGGTGGGCGAGCGAGACCGGGGTCCTCGAGTCCGACCCGGGCGTCCGACTCCGAGCGCCCAAGGGAGCGTCCCACCTGCCCCGCGTGGTCTCGACGGAGCAGGTCCGGACGTTGCTCGACGGGCTCGCGGCTCGTGCGGGGACCGAGGACCCCGCGGCACTGCGCGACCTCGCCGTCGTCGAGGTGCTGTACGCGGCGGCCATCCGTGTGAGTGAGCTCGTCGGCATCGACGTGGGCGACGTGGACCGGAGTCGGCTGACCGTCCGGGTGCTCGGGAAGGGCGGCAAGGAACGGGTGGTGCCGTTCGGGCTGCCGGCGAGGGACGCGCTCGAAGCATGGCTCGAACGAGGGCGCCCGGCCCTCGCTGCGCGGCGTACGGCGGCGGGCGGAGCGAGCGGCACCGTACGGCCGACGAGCGCCACCGACGGTGCCGAGCGGGCACTGTTCCTCGGCGACCGCGGCGGCCGACTGGGGACGCGGAGTGCCTACCGCATCGTCGCCCGCCTGCTGCAGGACCTGCCGGGGGAGGGGCCGAGCGGTCCGCACACCTTCCGGCACACCGCGGCCACGCACCTCCTGGACGGGGGAGCCGACCTCCGAGCGGTGCAGGAACTGCTCGGACACGCGAGCCTCGGGACGACGCAGATCTACACCCACGTGTCATCGGCCCGACTCCGTGAGGTCTACCGCACAGCACACCCCCGCGCCTGACACCGGGCGCCCGTGCACCGCGCGCCTGTGCACCGGGTGCCCGCGCACCCGGCGCCTGCGCACCGGACGCCCGTCCACCGGGCACCGGCCGTTCACCCGGGCCAGTCGGATTCCGGGAGCAGCACTGGCCACGCGGCTGCGGGCAGGTAGGGCGTCGGATCGACGTACCGGTCGTCCAGTCGGGCGCCGAGGTGCACGCACGGGTCGGTCGCGGGACAGTGCCCGACCGCGACCCGCCCGACGACGCCGCCCTGCGAGACGGCGTCACCGGTCCTCACCGCGGGGCTGACCGAGTCCAGCGTGCTCACCAGCCCGCCGCCGTGGTCGACCGACACCACCGACCTGCCGGCGACCGCACCTGCGAACGAGACCGTGCCGTCCGCCACCGCGACGACCGGGGTACCGATCGGCGCCGGGACGTCGACGCCCCGGTGCCCGGCCGAGTAGTCGTCGGCGGGCGCCTCCCACGGCCGGACGACGACACGCGAACCCGTCGGCCACACCCACGGTGCCGCACCCGCACCGACAGCGTCGGCGTCGTCCGCCGCGAGCACGGCCCCGACGTTGCCGACCGCCGGCCCGGCCACGGCGTGCCCGAGTTCCGCGTACCCGGCCACGGCGTGCTCGAGATCCGCGTACCCGGCCACGGCGTGCCCAACCCCGCCGTGCCTGAACTCCGGCGCCGTTGCGCGGACCGCCGCCGACCAGGACACCGTGCCCGTCGGGCCGGCCATCGCAGCCACCGCCACGCCCATGCCCGCAGCGAGCCCGACCGTGGTCCTCATCGATACATCCATGCGCCCGATCGTCCCGTCCACAGCCTGGCCACCGGCACGACCGCAGCCGATCCGTGGACGGTGGGCCGCGCCTCCCGGCCGGTGCAGGAGCCGCGGGAGACCCCGGAGCGCGCGCGTTCCGACCTCCCACCGGTCGTTCGACGCGTGCCGCGTCGAACCGCGCGCACCTCGTGGGATCGACCACCCGACCACCCGACCCGACCACCCGAGGCGACCACCGGCGCCGACCACCCGACCCGACCACCCCTCCCGACCACACCGGAACGGAACCGGTTATGACCACACGGTGCCCGAGGAGTACAGTCGGGGCCGCTCCGGAACACGCAACGCCGCTCGGACGGCGAACCAGCCGACCGCCGGAGCACCGTGCGCCACCCAGCACGGCGGCAAGAACCAGGAGCACCGTGTCGAACACGTCCACCCAGCACGGTGAGGACCGTGCGTTCAAGGGGAAGGTCACCCTGTTCGCCATCGCGGCGGCGGTCGGTGGGTTCCTCTTCGGATTCGACTCCTCCGTCATCAACGGAGCCGTCGACGCGATCAAGGGCGAGTTCGGCCTGTCCGAGGCCGCCAGCGGCTTCGCCGTCGCCTCCGCCCTGATCGGCTGCGCCTTCGGCGCCTACTTCGCCGGCCGGCTCGCCGACCGCTGGGGCCGCACGCGCGTGATGTTCTGGGCAGCGGTGCTCTTCTTCGTGAGCTCGATCGGGAGCGCGTTCGCGTTCGCGACCTGGGACCTCGTGATCTGGCGCCTCATCGGCGGCCTCGGCATCGGTACCGCGTCGGTCATCGCGCCGGCGTACATCTCCGAGGTCTCGCCGAAGGCCATCCGCGGACGCCTGGCCTCGTTCCAGCAGCTCGCGATCACGCTCGGTATCTTCGCCGCGCTCCTCTCCGACCAGATCTTCGCGGTGACCGCCGGCGGCGCCTCGGAGCAGGTGCTCGGTCTGGCCGCCTGGCGCTGGATGTTCCTCGTCGGCGTGGTGCCGTCGGTGGTCTACGGCGTGCTCGCGATCACGCTGCCGGAGTCGCCGCGCTTCCTCCTCGCGAAGGGCCGGAAGGACGACGCGCGCGGGGTCATGGAGAAGATCGTCCCCCGCGACACCGTGAACACCAGCCTGGAGGAGATCCAGGACGGCATCGAGAAGGAGGCCAACGAGAAGAAGGGCTCCATCCGGGGCAACCGCTTCGGCCTCCAGCCGATCGTCTGGGTCGGCATCATCCTCGCCGTCCTGCAGCAGTTCGTCGGCATCAACGTGATCTTCTACTACTCGACGACGCTCTGGCAGGCCGTCGGGTTCAAGGAGGACCAGTCGTTCCTCATCTCGACCATCACCTCGGTGGTGAACGTCGCGGTCACCTTCATCGCGATCTTCACGGTCGACAAGCTCGGACGGAAGCCGCTCCTCGTGGCCGGTTCGACGGGCATGTTCGTGTCGCTCGCGATGGTCGCCATCGCGTTCTCGCAGGCCACGATCGTCGACGGCGCACCGCAGCTGCCCGGTGCCTGGGGCCTCATCGCGCTCATCTTCGCCAACCTCTTCGTGGTGTCGTTCGGCGCCACGTGGGGGCCCCTCATGTGGGTGCTGCTCGGTGAGATGTTCCCGAACCGGATCCGCGCGACGGCGCTCGGCGTGGGATCCGCGGCGAACTGGATCGCGAACTTCGTGGTCACGATCTCGTTCCCGGTGCTCTCCGGCTTCAACCTCACCGTGACCTACGGCATCTACGCGCTCTTCGCGCTCCTGTCCCTGTTCTTCGTCATCAAGAAGATCCCGGAGACGAAGGGTCGCTCGCTCGAGGAGATGGGCATCACGGCCGAGGGCGAGACGGTGGACGCCAAGTCCTGAGATCGTCACGATCCACGTCCTGGAGGCGCGGTGCGGGTCCGTCCCGCACCGCGCCTGACGTCTGTTAGCATCTATCCAGCAGCGCGCTGAGCGCGCTGACTTCGCGTGTCCACACGCATCCCACGGCCACCGGTCCCGCTCTCGCGAGCGGGCGGCCGTCCGGGGTGGGGCACCAGGGGCCACGACCACCGGTCGTGACCGACACAACCGCAACCGTGCACGCGGCTCGAACAGCCGCGCGCCGAGAACTAGGAGGGACGGCATGGCCGTCGTCACCATCCGCCAGCTGCTCGACAGCGGCGTCCACTTCGGACACCAGACCCGTCGGTGGAACCCGAAGGTGAAGCGATTCATCCTCGCCGAGCGCTCGGGCATCCACATCATCGACCTGCAGCAGTCGCTGGCCTTCATCGACCGTGCGTACGACTTCGTCAAGGAGACGGTCGCGCACGGCGGCACGATCCTCTTCGTGGGCACCAAGAAGCAGGCGCAGGGCTCCATCGCCGAGCAGGCGACCCGCGTCGGCCAGCCGTACGTCAACCAGCGTTGGCTCGGCGGTCTGCTCACGAACTTCCAGACGGTCTCCAAGCGCCTCGCGCGCATGAAGGAGCTCGAGGAGATCGACTTCGACGACACGACGAAGGGCTTCACCAAGAAGGAGCTCCTCATCAAGAAGCGCGAGCTGGACAAGCTCCACAAGACCCTCGGTGGTATCCGCAACCTCACGCGGACCCCGAGCGCGCTCTGGATCGTCGACACCAAGAAGGAGCACCTCGCGGTCGACGAGGCGCAGAAGCTCGGCATCCCGATCATCGGCATCCTCGACACCAACTGCGACCCGGACGAGATCACCTACCCGATCCCGGGCAACGACGACGCGATCCGCTCCGTCGGTCTCCTGACGCGCATCGTCGCCGACGCCGCCGCCGAGGGCCTCAAGACCCGCCACAACGGTGGCGACGAGGAAGAGGCCGAGCCGCTGGCCGAGTGGGAGCAGGAGCTCCTCGGTGGCGAGCAGGCCGCTCCGGCTGCTGCTGAGGCGCCCGCCGCCGAGGCGCCCGCCGCAGAGGCGCCGGTCGAGGAGAACGACGCCGACGCGCAGGTCGCCGAGAAGGAGATCGGCGAGCCGATCGCCGAGGCCTCCAAGAACGCGGACGCCACCTCCGCCGAGTGACCTCGTGGGGCGTCGGACCGTGATGGTCCGACGCCCCGCTCCACGTCCCACACACGCAAGTCCAGAAAGGACTCCAGTCAATGGCAAACTTCACCGCTGCTGACGTGAAGAAGCTCCGTGACGACCTCGGCGCCGGCATGATGGACGCCAAGAACGCCCTGGTCGAGGCCGACGGCGACTACGACAAGGCCGTCGAGCTCCTCCGCATCAAGGGTGCGAAGGCCGTCGCCAAGCGCGACGACCGCGCCACCTCCGAGGGCATCGTCGTGGCCTCGGCCGAGAACGGTGCCGCGACCGTCGTCGAGCTCGCCAGCGAGACCGACTTCGTCGCGAAGAACGAGCGCTTCGTCGCCCTCGGCGACAAGGTCCTCGCGGCCGTCGCCGCCGCCGGTGCGACCGACGTCGCGTCCGCGAACGCCGCCGAGGCCGACGGCAAGACCGTCCTCGACGTCGTGAACGAGGCCGCCGCGCAGCTCGGCGAGAAGATCGAGATCCGCACGGTCCGCCGTGTCGAGGGTTCGGCCTTCGAGATCTACCTGCACAAGACCTCGCAGGACCTCCCGCCGCAGATCGCCGTCGTCGTCGCCTACGAGGGTGACAACGCCGCCGAGGCCCGCTCGATCGCGCAGCACATCGCCTTCGCGAACCCGACGTACCTCACCCGCGACGAGATCCCGGCCGAGGACATCGAGAAGGAGCGCGCGACCGTCGAGGCGATCACGCGCGAGGAGGGCAAGCCGGAAGCTGCCCTCCCGAAGATCGTCGAGGGTCGCCTGAACGCGTACCGCAAGCAGGTCGCGCTCCTCGAGCAGGACTACGCGAAGGACAACAAGATCTTCGTCGCGAAGGCTGCCGAGAACGCCGGCATCACGATCCAGGGCTTCGCCCGCGTCAAGGTCGGCGCGTAACGAACCCGTGACGGGGCTCGGAACCAGCATCTGGTTCCGGGCCCCGTTTTTCGCGCGCCGTAGGGTGCGCGAGTAGATTCCCACGAGACATTCGACGAAGGGTCCGACCACATGACGAACGAGAAGACCGGGCGACGCCGCGTCCTGCTGAAGCTGTCGGGGGAGGCGTTCGGTGCCGGGTCCCTCGGGGTGAACCCCGACGTCATCAGCACCATCGCGAAGGAGATCGCGGCGGCGGCGCAGGAGGTCGAGGTGGCGATCGTCGTCGGCGGCGGCAACTTCTTCCGTGGCGCCGAGCTCTCGCAGCGTGGCATGGACCGCGGCCGAGCGGACTACATGGGCATGCTCGGCACGGTGATGAACGCCCTCGCGCTGCAGGACTTCCTCGAGCAGGCAGGGGCCGCCACGCGGGTGCAGTCCGCGATCAGCATGACCCAGGTCGCCGAGCCGTACATCCCGCGGCGCGCCGAGCGGCACCTCGAGAAGGGCCGGATCGTCATCTTCGGTGCGGGCGCCGGCCTGCCGTACTTCTCCACCGACACGGTCGCGGCGCAGCGGGCGCTCGAGATCGACGCACACGAGGTCCTCGTCGCCAAGAACGGCGTCGACGGCGTCTACACGGCGGACCCGAAGAAGGACGCCACCGCCGAGAAGCTCCACCACGTGACGTACCAGGACGCGCTCCTCAAGGGACTCAAGGTCGTCGACGCCACCGCGTTCTCGCTCTGCATGGACAACGGCATGCCGATGCACGTGTTCGGCATGGAAGGCGAAGGCAACGTCGCGGCGGCCATCCGAGGTGAGCGGATCGGCACGGTCGTCAGCAACTGACCCCGACCGCTGACTAGACTCGACGCAGTACCGAAGGAGAACCACCGTGATCAGTGATGTCCTGACCGAAGCCACCGAGAAGATGGCGAAGGCCGTCGACGTCGCCAAGGACGACTTCGCGACCGTCCGTACCGGACGCATCAACGCCGCCCTCTTCCAGAAGATCCCGGTCGACTACTACGGGACGCCGACGCCGCTCGCGCAGCTCGCCGGCCTGCAGACCCCGGAGGCGCGCACGCTCGTCGTGACGCCGTACGACAAGTCGGCGCTCAAGGAGATCGAGCGTGCCATCGCGACGTTCCCCAACCTCGGCGCCAGCCCGTCGAACGACGGCGAGGTCGTCCGCGTGACGATCCCGGAGCTCACGCAGGACCGCCGCAAGGAGTTCGTCAAGCTCGTCCGCGGCAAGGGCGAGGACCACAAGGTCGTCGTCCGCAACATCCGCCGCAAGGCGAAGGACGACCTCGACGCACTCAAGGGCGAGATCTCGGACGACGAGATCGCCCGCGGCGACAAGGAGCTCGACGTCATCACGAAGAAGCACGTCGACCAGATCGACGACGCGCTGAAGAAGAAGGAAGCCGAACTCCTCGAGGTCTGATGCGTCGTCACGACCAGGGCGGTGACCGCCCCACGACCCAGGACCCCGCCAGGCGGGGACTCAGACAGGACTTCGACGCCCGGGCCCGTGCGGCGCGTGCGGACTTCGAAGCCTCGATCCAGCGGCGCCGGGCGGACTTCGACGCCCGCAACGAAGCACTGACGGCCCGGACCGGGCGCAACCTGCCGGCAGCGATCGGCATCGCGCTCGCGTTCGCGGTCGTCATGCTCGCGGCGCTCCTCATCTGGAAGCCGGCCTTCATGGTGGTCGCGGCGTTCCTGCTCGGGGTCGGTGTCTACGAGCTGACGAGCGCGATGCGGTTCGCGGGGCGGGACGTCCCGCGGATCCCGAGCGTGGCGGTGGCGATCGCGATCGTCCCGGCGGCCTTCGTCGGTGGACAGGTCCCGGCGCTGTTCACGCTGCTCGGCGGCATCGTGCTCATCAGCGTCTGGCGTCTGGTCGAGGTCGCGGCGGCACGGACGAAGCCCCCGGCGGGCAACGTCGTCCGGGACCTCACGAACGGGCTGTTCGTCCAGGCGTACATCAGCCTGCTCGGGGCGTGCGTCGTGCTGCTCTCCCGTGAGGACCGGGGTCAGCTCTGGGTCATCGCGTTCATCCTCGTCGTCGTCGCGGTCGACACCGGTGCCTACGCGACCGGGCTGAACCTCGGCAAGCACCCGATGGCGCCGCGGATCAGCCCGAAGAAGACGTGGGAGGGCTTCGCGGGATCGGTGGCGGCGAGCATCGTCGTCGGCATCATCGTGAGCATGCTGCTCCTCGGGCTGCCCTGGTGGACGGGTGTCGTCCTCGGGGTGCTCATCTCCGGTTCGGCGACCCTCGGCGACCTCACCGAGTCGATGATCAAGCGCGACCTCGGGATCAAGGACATCTCGTCGTTCCTGCCCGGGCACGGGGGACTGCTCGACCGGATCGACAGCATCCTGCCGTCGGCCGCCGTCGCCTACGTCGTGTTCCTCATCGTCACCCACTGAGTCGAGCGGTCCCGGCTCCCTGAGCGGTGTCCCCGCGCGTCCAGGTCGCACCAGGGAACGGTGCTGGCAGAATGTCGCCGTGGCCACCACCTTCCCGAACGCAGCACGCAAGACCCTCGGGTACGACGTCGACGAGGTCGAGCGCTTCCTCGAGGACGCTCGTCGTGCCTACACGGCGAACGACACCGAGCCCGGACTCGAGGCGGCGAAGATCCGCGCGACGGCCTTCTCGATGCGCAAGGGCGGGTACTCGACCGCGCACGTCGACGCAGCGCTCGAACGGCTCGAGGACGCCTTCGCGGCACGCGAGCGGGAGCGCGAGATGGCCGTCGGCGGCAAGAAGGCCTGGTACGCCGAAGCCCGAGCGAAGGCCTCCGACGTCGTTGCCCGGCTGGAACGGCCGGACGGTCAGCGGTTCTCGCGTGTCAGCGTCCTCGGCACCGGGTACCACCCGAAGGACGTCGACGCCTTCGCTGCGCGGCTCGCCGGGTACTTCCAGGACGGCAAGCCCCTCAGCCTCACCGAGGTCCGTTCGGTCGTGTTCCGACCGAAGCACGGCGGCTACCGCGAAGCCCAGGTCGACGCGGTCCTCGATGCGGTCGTCGAGGTCATGCTCGCGGTCCGCTGACGACGCGCGGGCCGGAAGTGCTTCGCTTTCCGTGATGCTTCCGTTATCCTGGTCGGACTCATGGGCAGGCACACGGCAGACTCCAGCTCCGACCGCGATCCCCGCGAGCACCTCGACCGCACGGTCTCGGGTGAGCGCCGCGCGGCACTGAACCGAACCCGCACCACGGGCACCTCGGTCCTCACCGCGGACCCGTCCTCGCGGGCGACCGCTCCCCAGACGGTCCCCGAGGTCACCGCGCCGGTGCTCGTCGCACCGAAGTCGGTCGCGGCCAACCGGGTCTCCGACGCAGCGGTCGCGCACACGGTGCCGAGCACCCCCGCCGACCCCCGCATCGTCAAGCAGCGCCGCGCGCGTGTGACGAACGCGGCGCTGCAGTCGAAGACCGTGCACGAGCGGCCGATGCGTGGCGTCAACTCGTTCATGCGCAAGCGTGCGACCATCCCCGCGCTGTCGTTCTTCGCCGTCTTCGGGTTCGTGGGCGGTTCGCTCTTCAACCCGATGCAGCCTGACGTCGCGCAGGCGGCCGTGCAGACCGCGGTCCTCACGAAGGCTCCGGCCGCGGCGCCGCAGCAGTACTCGCCGCACGGCACCTACGCCGCGTTCGACGCCGACCGCGACGGCTACGACGTCAGTGTGCCGAAGCCCAAGGTCACCAAGGCTCCGACGGCCGAGTCCACCGCCGACGCGAACGACACGGACGACAGCTCGACGACGCAGGTCTCCGCCACGAACACGCTCGCCGCGCCGGCCGCGACGCCCGATCCGGGCAGCGCGCAGGCCATCGCCCAGCAGATGGTGGCAGCCCGCGGGTGGGGTTCCGGTGAGTACAGCTGCCTCGTCTCGCTCTGGAACAAGGAGTCCGGCTGGCGGGTCAACGCCTACAACCCGAGCGGCGCCTACGGCATCCCGCAGGCGCTCCCCGGCAGCAAGATGGCGACCGCGGGCGCCGATTGGCAGACGAACCCGGCGACCCAGATCACCTGGGGCCTGAACTACATCGCCGGCGTCTACGGCACCCCCTGCGGTGCCTGGGGCCACAGCGTCGCCAACAACTGGTACTGATCGGCAGCCGGGGTGCCGCGGAGCAACCGGCCGCGGCGGCCTCGAGGCCGCGGCCCCGAAGTCGAGGACGAGACCGGCCTCGACCGCCTCATGAGCGGGTGGAAGCGGACCGAGGTCCGTCGCGGCCGTGAGTACACGGTCCAGCCGGTTTCCGCGGCCTCGGCGCAGAAGGAGTACGTCTGCCCGGGTTGCGGCGGAACGGTGCTGCCCGGCACCGCACACGTCGTCGTGTGGCGGGCGGACGGGGTACTCGGCGACGAAGCCGACCTCGCGTCACGCCGTCACTGGCACAACCACTGCTGGAGCATCGCATGACCGAGCAGGCCGAGCCCGTCGAGATCCGGTCGGCCACCGAGCTGCCCGCGCGCCGGACCGACATCGAGCTCGTCACGGACGACCACCTGACCCTCGTCGGGGAACTCGCCGAACCCCCGGAGGGCCCCGCCCGCGGCACGATCGTGACCCTGCACCCGCTCCCCACCGCGCAGGGGTTCATGGACTCGCACGTCCTCAAGAAGGCCGCCGCCCGCTTGCCCGCCCTCGCCGACATCGCGGTGCAGCGCTTCAACTTCCGCTCGGTGTCCTCGCCGCGCGGCACGTCCGAGGGGGTGTTCGGGGACGGCGTCTCCGAGGGCTTCGACCTCCGCGCCGCGGTCACCGACGTCACGGAGCGCGGTCTCCCGACGCCCTGGCTCGTCGGGTGGTCGTTCGGCACCGAGGTGATCCTCAAGCACGGTCTCGAACACGTGCGAGCGGGCCGGGTCGCGGGTGTGGTCCTGCTGTCGCCGCCGCTCCACCGCACGACCGACGAGGAACTCGCCGCCTGGGCCGACGCCGGCGTGCCGGTCGTCGCTCTGGTCCCGGAGCACGACGACTTCCTCCAGCCTGACGCCGCCCGCGCGCGCTTCGCCGTCGCACCTGGCATCCGCGTCGAGCCGGTCGAGGGCGCGAAGCACCTCTGGGTGGGGGAGCGGTACGTGCGGATCGTCCTCGACCGGATCGCCGACCTCGTCGTGCCGGGCAGTGCACCGCTGCCGACGCACTGGCCCGCCTGACCGCACCGTCACGACCGCGCGGGACGGACGGGAGGCCCGTGGCGGAGTCGCCACGGGCCTCCCGTCCGGTGTCAGCGTGCGGTCGCGTCCTCGGTCGCGTCGACACCGTGGGTCGCGCTCGCGTCGTCGTCTGCCGCGCCCTGGTCCGGAGCGCCGTCCTGGGTCCCCAAGAGGCCCGTCGCGTGCGTCAGCACGCCCCGCAGGTTCTCCAGGTAGCCGGCGACGGCGTCCCGCTCGGTGCGGATCGCGGCGAGCCGGTCCTCGGCGTCCGCGACGATGGCGGCGGAGCGGCTCTCGGCGTCCTCGACCATGCGGTGCACCCGCTCCTGCGCGTCCGCGACGATGGTGCGTGCGTGCTCCTGCGCCTCGGCGGTGCTCGTCCGCTCGAGGTCGTCGGCCTCCTGCTGGAGCCGCTCGGCGCGCTCCCGCGCCTCGCTCGCACGACGCGTCGCCTCGGCGAGCTGCAGGTTCGCCTCGTCGAGGTACTTCTGCGTCTCCGTCACGGTCTCGTGGTGCTTCTGCAGGTACTCCTGCTCGGCGTCGTCCCGGCGGGCCGCGAGCTCCGACTCGAGTGCGGTCCGGGCGTCGTCGCGCATCCGGGCGATGTCGGCCGCGGCCTCGTCGCGCTCTCGCGCGAGCGCGGCTCGGGCCGTGTCGATCTCCTGGCGGAGTGCGGTGCGCTCTGCTTCCAACGCGCCGATGTCAGCTGCGCGGCGGTCGGCGATCTCCGTGTCGAGTTCGCCGTGCTCGCGGTCGCGTCGGGCGGCGAGCTCGGCCTCGTGGTCGCGGACCGCCCGCTCGTTGGCGGCGTCCGCCTCGGCGCGCTCGCGGTCGATCCTCGTCCGGTGCTCCTCGAGCTCCCGAGCGATGCGGTCCGCGGTCTCCTGCGTGCGGCGCTCGTTCTCGGCGCGGGTCTGCTCCTCGTCGACGCGGAGCTGCGCGCGGGCGGCTTCGATCTCCTGCGCGAGGGCGGTACGGGCGGAGGCGAGCTCGCGGTCCCACTCGGCGCGGGCGGCGGCGAGTTCCTCGGCGGTCTCGCGACGGCGGTCCGCCAGCTCGGCGTCCAGTTCGGCGCGGCGGCGGTCGACCTCCGCGGCGAGGTCCGCGCGACCGGTCTCGAGCTCGAGCGTGTGGGCCCGCTGCTGCTCGTCCCGCTCGTGGTGCCAGGCGGCCCGACCCTCGGTGACCTCGCGCTCGAGCGCGGCACGTCGCTCGGTCTCGGTCCGGTCGAGGTCCTCCGTGCGGCGGGCGTGGTCCGCCTCGAACTCGGCGCGGCGGTGCGCGGTCTCGCGGTCGAGGTCGGCCGCCGCGGCGCGGGCGTCGGCGGACTCGCGGTGCGCGGTCTCGCGGAGCTCGGCGACCTCGTGCTCGACCCGGGCCCGCAGCGCGTTGGTCTCGCGGATGGCGACGGAACGGACCTCGGCGGCCTCGGTGACGGCGGCCCCGCGGACCGCGGCACCCTCGTTCCGGGCGTCCTGCAGGAGCAGCCCGGCCTCGGCGCGGGCACGCTCGACGGTGTCCGCGGCCTCGGCACGGGCGCGAGTGAGCTCGTTGGTGGCGCGCGTGCGGGCGTCCTCGAGGGTGTCGCGTGCTTCGTCCTGGGCCTCGCGCAGCAGGCGGTCGGCCTCGGCCCGGCTCGACGCACGCAGGCGCTGGGCGTCGATGTCGGCCTGGCTGATGAGGCGCGTCGACTGCTCCTCGGCGACGCGGAGGGTCGACTCGAGTCGGGTACCGAGTCCGCTGTACGTGGGCGTGCCCGCTTCGTCGAGTTCGCCCTGGAGCTCCGAGACGCGGGACTGCAGGAGACGGATCTCCTTGGCGGCGTCGGCGCGGTCCTTGTTCGACTTGATGAGCTCGCGCCGGAGGTCGCCGAGCGCACGGTCCACCTCGTCGCGGCGGTACCCCCGCAGTTCCGAACCGAACTCTGCCTCGTCGTTCGCCACGTGTGTCGCTCCTGGTGCTCGCCGGCGGACCCCTGCGGCCCGCGGGTCGATCGTAGCGTGGCCGTGACCTGGGAGTCTGAGGCGGGGAGGAGCCCGCGGGATGCACTCCACAGGGATGCTCGGTATCGTGGACCGCTGATCCGGCGCCGATTCCCCACCCCGGCGCGGTAGGGAGAGAGTTCCGTGCGCTTCGTCCTGGCGATCGTCAGTTTCGTGGTCGGCCTGCTGCTGGTCGGCCTCGCGGTCGGTCAGCGCACCGTCTTCGCACCCCCGTCCTCGCTCGTCGCGGAGTCCACCGCGAAGTCGTCCGCCCCGGTGACCGTCATCCCGGGGACGACGCTCAACGCGAACCCGGGCTACCAGGAGATCAACGTCAAGGGCTCCGGCGACGTGTTCGCCGCCTACGGCAAGACCTCCGACGTGCTCGCGTGGGTCGGTGACGCCGCGCACACCACGCTGCGCTTCGACGCCGAGGACGGCACGCTGAGGGGGCGGACGACGGGCTCCGGCACGAGCGTGCCGGACCCGGCGGGCAGCGACCTCTGGTACCAGGAGTACGACGGCGCGGGGCAGTTCACCGTCCGACTCCCGGAGGACGTCTCGGTCGTCATCGTCGGCGACGGGAAGGACGCCGCCCCGGGCGACGTCTCCGTCACCTGGCCGCGGGACACCGCCACGCCCTCGGTCGGACCGCTGCTCGTCGTCGGCGGGGTCTTCCTGCTCGGCGGGATCGTCCTCCTGGTCTGGGCGATCATGCACCAGCGCCGCGGCCGTGGTCCGCGTCGTCGCAGCGGTGGCACACGTCCTCCGCGCGTCCGTGCCTCCCGCCGAGCCGCCGCCGCGGGCGCACAGGTGCCGACCCGCGGCCGTCGTGGTCGTCGGGCGTTCGTCGCGGTACCGCTCGTGCTCGTGGGTGCCCTGACGCTCGCCGGGTGCTCCGCCGAGTACTGGCCCCAGGGCGGGGGCGCGACCCCCACCCCGACGCCCACCGCCACCGGCACGGCCGACCAGTCCGAGCCGGTCGCCGCGACGAAGCAGCAGATCAAGCGCATCGTCGAGCGTGTGGCCACGACCGCACGGAAGGCCGACACCGCTCGCGACGCGAAGCTCGCGGCCGAGCGCTTCACCGGCGCCGCGCTGGAACTCCGCGAGGCCAACTACACGATCCGCGCGAAGGACTCCGACGTGGACGCCCCGCCGAAGATCTCCGCGGACGAGGTCTGCGTCGCACTCCCGCAGCAGACGGACACCTGGCCGCGCACGGTCTTCGCGATCACCGCGGCGGACTGCTCGGCGAAGACGGCAGCACCTCAGGCGCTCACCCTGACGCAGGAGACCGCCCGCGACCCCTACAAGGTCGCGTACGACGTCTCGCTCGAGGCCGACGCGCAGATCCCCACGCTCGCTCCGACCTCGGTGGGTGCAGCACTGCTCGCGCCGAACACGAAGCTCCTGACGATCGAGCCGGACCAGGTCGCCACGGCGTACGCGGACATCCTCGCGAAGGACACGAAGAGCGAGTACGCCGACCTGTTCGACGTCGAGGGCGACGCCCTCCGGTCCACGATCGGCAAGGCGTACAAGGACAAGAAGGCCAAGGCGCTGCCGGACACGGCGAAGATCGAGTACTCGTCGGAGATCCCCGACGACAGCGCCGTCGCGTTCGCCACCGACAAGGCCGGCGCGTTGGTCTCCGCCGATCTCGACGAGGTCGAGAAGGTCACACCCACGGCGTCCGGCGCCGAGGTGAACACCGAGGGGGCCGTGAAGGCGCTCTCCGGTGTGGACTCCAGCAAGAAGGGCATCAGCGCCACCTACGGCGTGCAGGTCCTGTTCTACGTGCCGCCCGTCGGCTCCGATGAGAAGGCGGTCCTGCTCGGCTTCACGCAGGGCCTGACCGCCGCGAGTGAGGTGCAATGAGCAACGTCCCCCCGACCCCGTCCGGACTCCGCGGCGCGGTCGACCTGTCGTCCCTCGTCGAACGGGCCCAGCGTCCGGCGCCGGCCCCGGCAGGACATGGTGCAGCCAGCCCCGGCGAGGCAGGGAGCGGTGCGGCCAGCGTCGCGACCGCCGACGGCGGCGCCGAGCTGACCGTCTCGTCCCTCGTCCTCGACGTCACCGACCAGACCTTCCAGGACGTCCTGGAGCTCTCGACCATCGTCCCGGTCATCGTGGACATCTGGGCCGAGTGGTGCGGGCCGTGCAAGCAGCTCTCGCCGATCCTCGAGCAGCTCACGGCCGAGTACGACGGCCGGGTTCTGCTCGCCAAGGTGGACGCCGACACGAACCCGCAGCTGGTGCAGGCGTTCCAGGCGCAGTCGATCCCGACCGTCGCCGCCCTCATCGGTGGCCGACCGCTCGGACTCTTCGTCGGAGCGCTCCCGGAGGCCCAGGTGCGCGACGTCTACGAACAGGTCCTCGCCGCAGCCGAGCAGAACGGCGTCTCCGGCCGCGTCACCGTCGACGGCGCCGCGCCTGCCGATGCCGCCGAGGGTGAGCCCGAGCCGGAGCCGCTCCCGCCGCACCACCAGGCCGCGTACGATGCGATCGAGCAGGGCGACTACGCGACGGCGATCCAGGAGTACAAGACCGCGATCGCACAGGACCCCCACGACCAGATGGCGGTCGCCGGTCTCGCGCAGGTCTCCCTCCTCGACCGGCTGAACGGCCGGGCCGCCGACGAGATCCGCGGTGCCGCGGCTGCAGCGCCGTCGGACGTCGAAGCGCAGCTCGCCGTCGCCGACCTCGACATCAGCGGCGGGCACGTCGACGATGCGTTCGGACGGCTGCTCGACCTCGTACCGTCGGTGTTCGGCGCCGACCGTGAGGCCGTGCGTGTGCGGCTCGTGGAGTACTTCGAGCTCATCGGCACCGACGATCCGCGGGTCGTCAACGCCCGACGGCGGCTCGCCAGCGCGCTCTACTGACGCGCGCAGGCGCGGCCCTGCGCCAGGCGGCTCCGTGACGGACGGGAGGCGCGGTGCCAACTGGCACCGCGCCTCCCGTCTGCCGTCCGTGCTAGCGGGCGAGCTTCAGCCAGACCGCGCCGAGGGGCGGGACCACGAGGTTCGCCGATGCCGGACGGCCCGCCCACGGGGTGTCCTCCGCGGTGACGACGCCGAGGTTGCCCACGCCGGACCCGCCGTACTCGGCCGCGTCGGTGTTCAGCACCTCGTGCCACTGCCCGGCAGCGGGGAGGCCGAACCGACGCTCCACCGGCACCCCGGAGAAGTTGACGAACACCGCGAGGCGGTCCTCACCGTCCTTCCGGAGGAACCCGAGCGTGGAGTGCGGGGCGTCCCCGCCCTCGATCCACTCGAAGCCGTCCGCGGTCGAGTCGTGGGTCCACAGCGCCGGTGTGTCGCGGTAGACGCGGTTCAGCGCGGCGACGAGGTCCTGCACACCGCGGTGACCGGGATCGTCGAGGTGCCACCAGTCGAGCCCTCGGGCCTCGGACCACTCCTGCGCCTGGGCGAACTCCTGACCCATGAACAGCAGCTGCTTGCCCGGGTGCGCCCACATGAACGCGAGGTAGGCCCGCACGTTCGCGAGCTTCTGCCACTCGTCGCCGGGCATCTTCCCGAAGAGCGACCCCTTGCCGTGCACGACCTCGTCGTGGCTGATCGGCAGCGTGAACTGCTCGCTGAACGCGTACACGAGCGAGAACGTGATCTCGTCGTGGTGGTAGCTGCGGTGCACGGGCTCGCGGCCGATGTACTCGAGCGAGTCGTGCATCCACCCCATGTTCCACTTCTGCCCGAACCCGAGGCCGCCAGCGCTCGTCGGCTGGGTGACACCCGGCCACGAGGTGCTCTCCTCGGCGATCATGACGATGCCCGGGTAGCGCTTGTAGGCGGTGGCGTTGGTCTCCTGCAGGAAGGAGATCGCCTCGAGGTACTCGCGCCCGCCGTGGATGTTCGGCAGCCAGTCGGTGCGGGAGTAGTCGAGGTACAGCATCGAGGCGACGGCATCGACGCGGAGCCCGTCGATGTGGAACTCCTCGAGCCAGTACAGCGCGTTCGCGACCAGGAAGTTGCGGACCTGCGGTTGCCCGAAGTCGAACACGTACGTGCCCCAGTCGAGCTGTTCGCCACGTCGGGGGTCCGGGTGCTCGAACAGGGCGTGACCGTCGAACTTCGCGAGGGCCCACTCGTCCTTCGGGAAGTGCCCGGGCACCCAGTCCATGATCACGCCGATGCCGGCCGAGTGCAGGCGATCGATGAGGTACCGGAGGTCGTCGGGGGAGCCGAACCGTGCGGTCGGGGCGTAGTACCCGGTGACCTGGTAACCCCACGACCCGCCGAACGGGTGCTCGGCGAGCGGGAGGAACTCGACGTGCGTGAACCCGAGGAACTGCACGTGACCGATGAGCTGGTCGGCGACCTCGCGGTAGGACAACCCCGGACGCCACGAGCCGAGGTGCACCTCGTAGACGCTCATCGGGCGGTCGTGTGTCGTGGTCTGCGCGCGCTGCTGCATCCAGGCGGTGTCGCCGTCGGACCACGAGTACGAGGACGCCGTGATCACCGAGGCGGTCAGCGGCGGGACCTCGGTGCGCCGCGCGAACGGGTCCGCGCGCTCCACCCACCCGGAGTCGGTGAGGATCTGGAACTTGTACCGCTGCCCCTCGAGTGCCCCGGGCCAGAAGAGCTCCCAGACGCCGAGGTCGTTCAGCCGGCGCATCGCGGTCGTCCGGCCCTCCCAACCCTCGAAGTCGCCGATGACCCGGACGGCCGTGGCACGGGGTGCCCAGACGGTGAAGGCCACGCCGTCGACGCCGTCGACCGTCTGCACGTGCGCGCCGAGGTGGTGCCAGAGCTGCTCGTCACGGCCCTCGCCGAACAGGTGCAGGTCGAGTTCGCCGATCGTCGGTGCGAAGCGGTAGGCGTCGTCCGTCGTCCACGTGATGTCGTCGGTGTCGCCGGACGGGTCCGGGTCGTAGTCGGCCTCGACGCGGTACCGGCCGAGCGTGCCCTCGGTGGCGCCGGCCCAGAGGCCGTCACCCTCGTGCGTCAGCTCGATGTCGTCGCCGTCGGGTCGGACG
>NZ_LDQC01000083.1 GCF_001475545.1 Curtobacterium luteum
CCGCACCACCCCACCGCACCGCGCGTGAGATGAAGGAGTCTCGAATGTCCGAACTGCTCGGCACCGGCGTCGGCCGTGGCGTCGCCCACGGACCGGTCCTCCGGATGGCGGACCCGCTCGGCGCACCGTCGCAGGACGCGCTGGTCGGTTCGGCGGACGACGCGAAGCAGGCCGTCGCCGGGGCGCTCGCCGCGGTGGCCGAGGACCTCAACAAGCGCGGACAGCTCGCCGGCGGCGACGCCCAGGCCGTGCTCGAGGCCCAGGCGCTCATGGCGCAGGACCCGACGCTCCTCGACGACGTGCACGCCCGCATCGACGGCGGCACCAACGCCGAGCGTGCGGTCTTCGAGGCCTTCGGTCAGTTCCGCGACCTCCTCGTCCAGATGGGCGGGTACATGGGGGAGCGTGCGGCGGACCTCGACGACGTCGCGCAGCGCATCATCGCCAAGCTCCGTGGCGTGCCGGCCCCCGGTGTCCCCGAGTCGGACACCCCCTTCGTGCTCGTCGCCCGCGACCTCGCCCCGGCCGACACCGCACTCCTCGACCTCGACAAGGTGCTCGCCCTCGTCACGCGCGACGGCGGTCCGACCTCGCACACCGCGATCCTCGCCCGGGCCAAGGGCATCACCGCGATCGTCGGCGTCACGGGTGCCGACCAGCTCGCCGACGGTACCGAGGTCGTCGTCGACGCCGCCGCCGGCACGGTCGTCACCGAGCCGTCCGCCGAGCTCGTCGCCGAGGTGGAGCAGCGGATCGCCGACCGCCTCGCCGCCGCCGAGGCCCCCCTCACCGCCGGTGCCCTGGCCGATGGCCACACCGTGCCCCTGCTCGCGAACCTCGGCAGCCCTGCCGACGCCGCGGGCGCCGTCGCTCTCGGTGCGGAGGGCGTGGGGCTCTTCCGCACCGAGTTCCTCTTCCTCGACTCGCCGAAGGCCCCGACCGTCGCCGAGCAGCAGGAGTCCTACAAGCGCCTGCTCGAGGCCTTCCCCGGCAAGAAGGTCGTCGTCCGCGCGCTCGACGCCGGCGCCGACAAGCCGCTGCCCTTCCTCACCGACAAGGACGAGGAGAACCCGGCACTCGGCCGTCGCGGACTGCGCGCGCTGCGGAACCACGAGGAGGTCCTCCGCGACCAGCTCACCGCGCTCGCGCAGGCCGACGCCGAGACCGAGGCGGACCTCTGGGTCATGGCCCCGATGGTGGCCGACGCCGAGGAGACCGAGTACTTCGTGACCCTCGCCCGCGAGCTCGGCATCCGCACCGCCGGTGTCATGGCCGAGGTGCCCTCGCTCGCACTCATGGCCGAGCAGGTCTTCACCTCCGCCGACTTCGTGTCGATCGGCACGAACGACCTGACCCAGTACACGATGGCCGCCGACCGCATGCTCGGCACCGTCGCGTCCTACCAGGACCCGTGGCACCCCGCCGTCCTGCGGCTCGTCGCACAGCTCGGTGCGGCCGGCGCCGACGCGGGCAAGGCCGTGGGCATCTGCGGCGAGGCCGCGGCCGACCCGCTCCTCGCCGTCGTCCTCGTCGGCCTGGGCGCCACCACCCTGTCCATGACCCCCGCGGCCCTCGCCGACGTGCGCGCCGAACTCGGCAAGCACACGCTCGACCAGGCCCGCGAGATGGCGAAGGCGGCACTCGCCGCGTCGACCGCAGCGGCCGCCAAGTCCGCCGCGGCCGCCGCGCACGCCGTCTGAGCCAGCAGCACCACCGCAGCACAGCAGCACCCCCACCCCTCCACCACTGCAGCACCCATCACAGAAAGCCAGGCACATGACAACGTCGTCCGTTGCAGCGCCCGACGCTCCCGCGAAGTCGCGGGGCGGCGCACGCGTCGCCGTGCAGAAGTTCGGCACCTTCCTCTCCGGCATGGTGATGCCCAACATCGCGATCTTCATCGCGTGGGGCATCATCACCGCCTTCTTCATCCCGGACGGCTGGACCCCGGTCGCCGCGCTCGGCGGATCCCGTGACGGCAGCGTCGTCGGCGTCGTCGGCCCGATCCTGACCTACCTCATCCCGCTCGCGATCGCGATCCAGGGCGGCCGCATGGTCTACGAGACCCGCGGTGCCGTGGTCGGTTCGATCTTCGCGATGGGTGTCATCCTCGGCTCCGGCACGACGATGATCCTGGGCGCCATGATCTGCGGCCCGCTCGGCGCGTACCTGGTCAAGCAGATGGACCGCCTCTGGGACGGCAAGATCCGCCCCGGCTTCGAGATGCTCGTGAACAACTACTCCGCCGGCATCCTCGGCTTCGGGTTGTTCATGGCCGGCTTCTTCTGGCTGTCGAAGGTCTTCACCGCGATCGCGGACGGCCTCGGCGTCGCCGTGGAGTTCCTCATCCAGCACTCGCTGCTGCCGCTCGCCAGCATCTTCATCGAGCCCGCGAAGGTGTTCTTCCTCAACAACGCCATCAACCACGGCGTGCTCGACCAGCTCGGCGTCGACCAGGTCAAGGAGTCCGGCAAGAGCATCCTGTTCCTGCTCGAGGCGAACCCCGGCCCGGGTCTCGGCATCCTGCTCGCCTTCACCTTCTTCGGTGTCGGCATCGCTCGCTCGACCGCTCCCGGCGCGATCATCATCCAGTTCTTCGGCGGCATCCACGAGATCTACTTCCCGTACGTGCTGCAGAAGCCCGTCCTGTTCCTCGCGGTCATCCTCGGCGGTGGCACCGGCGTCCTGACGAACGTCATCTTCAACTCGGGCCTGACCGCTCCCGCGTCACCGGGTTCGATCATCGCCGTGCTCGGCAACACGCCGCGCGACAGCTTCCTCGGCGTGATCCTCTCGGTCATCCTCTCGGCCGGTGTGTCCTTCGCGGTCGCGTCGTTCTTCCTGCTCGCCACACGCAAGCGTGACCTCGCCGCGGGCAACGCCGGCGACATGAGCGCCGCGATGGCGAAGCTGCAGGCCAACAAGGGCCGCGACGTCAACGCCGCGACCTCCGGTCTGCTCGGCAACAACAGCCCGGCGAACGAGGAGGAGGCGGAGGCCTCCCTCGGTGGCGTCGGCTCGGCGACCACCGCGACCGCCACGCGCGTCGAGAACGTCGTGTTCGCCTGCGACGCCGGCATGGGCTCGAGCGCGATGGGCGCGAGCGTCCTGCGCAACAAGGTGAAGAAGGCGGGCATCGAAGGGGTCACGGTCGTCAACAAGGCGATCGCGAACCTCGACGGCACCGAGGACCTCATCATCACGCAGGAGGAGCTCACCGACCGTGCTCGGCAGAAGAACCCGGGGGCACAGCACGTGTCCGTCGGCAACTTCATGAACGCGCCGCAGTACGACGAGGTCGTCGAACAGCTCAAGAACCAGTAACCAAGTGCAGTATCGGAGGGGACGGGCCACGGCTCGTCCCCTCCACACGTCCACGACGTCACGTCACGAAGCAAGGAGAACCCCGATGCCCGTCCTGCAGGAGAGCCAGATCCGGATCCACACCGAGGACACCGCCCCGACCAAGTCGGAGGCGATGAAGGAGGCTGCCGAGATCCTCGAGGCTGCGGGCGCGGTCACCGCGGACTACTACCCGGCGATGCTCGAGCGCGAGAAGAGCGTCTCGACGTACATGGGCAACTTCCTCGCCATCCCGCACGGTACGAACGACGCGAAGGACGCCATCAAGTCGTCGGCCCTGTCGTTCATCCGCTACGCCACCCCGATCGACTGGGACGGCAACCCCGTGCGCTTCGTCGTCGGCATCGCCGGCGTCAACAACGAGCACCTCGACATCCTCTCGAAGATCGCGATCGTGTTCTCCGACGAGGACGAGGTCCAGAAGCTGACCGACGCGCCGGACACCGCCGCGATCCTGTCGATCCTCGGCGAGGTCAACGAGTGAGCGACCGCACCGCCGTCCACTTCGGCGCGGGCAACATCGGCCGCGGCTTCGTCGGCCTGCTCCTGCACGAGGCCGGGTACGAGGTCGTCTTCGCCGACGTCGCGGCCCCGCTCATCGACGCCCTCGCAGCGGCCGACTCGTACACCGTGCACGAGGTCGGGCAGGACGCGAAGGACCACGAGGTCACCGGGTTCCGCGCGCTGAACAGCGCGCAGGACGAGCAGGGCGTCATCGCCGAGGTCGCCGCCGCGGACGTCGTCACCTGCGCCGTCGGCCCGAACGTGCTGAAGTTCATCGCGCCGGTCATCGCCGCCGGTCTGCAGCAGCGCGACGCCGGAGCACCGCCGCTCGCCGTCATGGCGTGCGAGAACGCCATCAACGCCACCGACCGGCTCCGCGAGTTCATCGTCGAGGCGCTGCCCGCCGAGACCCGCGACCAGGCGCTCGCCAAGGTGGTCTTCGCGAACACCGCGGTCGACCGCATCGTCCCCGCGCAGCCGGAGGGCGCCGGACTCGACGTCACCGTGGAGACCTACTACGAGTGGGCCATCGACCGGACCCCGTTCAACGGGTCCGAGCCCGACATCCCGGGTGCGCACTACGTGGACGGACTCGCCGCGTCGATCGAGCGGAAGCTCTTCACGGTCAACACCGGCCACGCGACGGTCGCGTACCACGGGTACGTCGCGGGGGCGGACAAGATCGCCGACGCCATCGCGATCCCGGCGGTGCGGTCCGAACTCGAGTCCGTCCTCGCCGAGACGAGCGAACTGCTCGTCCGTCGCCACGAGCTCGACCCCGAGGTCCACCGCGCCTACGTCGAGGCGATCATCGCCCGGTTCGAGAACCCGCACCTGCCCGACACCGTCACGCGGGTCGGCCGACAGCCGCTGCGGAAGCTCTCCCGCGACGAGCGGTTCGTCTCGCCGGCCGCGGCCCTCGCCGAGGACGGCACCGAACCGACCGCCCTGCTCGACGCCATGGGTGCGGCACTCCGCTTCGACGTCGCCGACGACGAGCAGAGCGTCCAGCTCCAGGATCTGCTGCGGTCGGACAAGACCGACGGCGAGGTCGCCTCGGAGATCACCGGGCTCGACGAGCAGCACCCGCTGCACGCTGCGTTCGCGGACCGGGTGCGCCAGGCCCGCGCCTGACGACGCTCGCGTCGTCCGACTGGAGGCACGGTGCCGGCTGGCACCGTGCCTCCAGTCCGTCAGCGGGTGCGACGCACGGCCGGGTCCCCTCGCGGGCGCGGCGCGTAGCGTCGTGCGCATGACGAAGCACTGGGTGGCACCGCGGTTCGGCGGCAGCGAGGTCCTCGAGTTCACCGACACCGAGGTGCCCGCGCCGGGCCCCGGCGAGGTCACCATCGCGGTGCGCGCCGCGGGCATGAACCCGGCGGACACGAAGCACACACGGCAGGGCGACCCGTCCGACCTGCCGATCGCGGTCGGCTACGAGGTCGCCGGCACCATCAGCGCGATCGGCCCCGACACGGAGATCGCCTCGGGCGGGGGAGCCGTCGGCGACGAGGTCCTCGCGTTCCGTGTCGAGGGCGGGTGGACCGAGGAACTGACCGTGCCCGCACGCGACGTGTTCACCAAACCAGCGACGCTCGGCTTCCCCGAGGCCGCGAACCTCCTCCTCGCCGGGACCACCGCGGCCGACATGCTCCGCGTCACCCGGGCCTCCGGCGACGACACCGTCCTCGTGCACGGCGCTGCGGGGGCCGTGGGGGTCAGCCTCCTCCAGCAGCTCCACCTGCTCGGGGCACGGGTCATCGGGACCGCCTCGGAGCGCAACGCCGACGTCGTCGCGGACTTCGGCGGGGAGTGGATCGCCTACGGCGACGGGCTGGAGGACCGCGTCCGCGCGCTCGTCGGCGACGGGACGGGTGACGGCGTCACCGTGGCGCTCGACTGCGTCGGCACCGACGAGGCGGTCGACGTGTCGCTCGCGCTCGTCGCGGACCGTTCCCGCATCGTGACGATCGCGGCGTTCGGCCGCGCCGAGGCCGACGGCATCCGCGCGGTCGGCGGCGCGCAGCCGGAGAGCAAGGCGTTCCGGGACTCGGTGCGGCAGCGGCTCATCGACCTCGCGGGCGACGGGCAGCTCGTCGTGCCGGTCGCACGGACGTTCCCGCTCGCGGAGGCGAAGGCCGCCGCCGAACTGCTCGAGTCGCAGCACCCGGGCGGGAAGCTCGCGCTCGTCCCCTGATCGGGGGCGTCACACACCGGACGCGCGCGCGCTGCGTCTGGTTGACTCGGCAGCGCCCCGGCGAGGTGTCAGGGCAGCCCGATCTCGAACCGCGAGTCAGCAGGGGGATTCGAACATGAGCGACCAGTACCCGCCGCAGAACCCGAACGGCCAGGACCCGCACGGCCAGCAGCAGCCGTACGGCCAGCAGCAGCCGTACGGACAGCAGCCGCAGTACGGCCAACCGCAGTACGGCCAACCGCAGTACGGGCAGCAGCAGTACGGGCAGCAGCAGTACGGGCAGCCTGCGCCGACCGGTCCGAACGGCGAGCCGCCGCTCTGGGCGCCCTGGTACGGCATCTCGTTCCCGAACGCGGTGAAGCGGTTCTTCAAGAAGTACGTCCGGTTCGACGGGCGTGCGAGCCGGAGCGAGTTCTGGTGGTGGTACCTGGCGAACGTCATCGTGTTCGCCGTCCTGTACGCCATCTACGGGATCGGTGCGGCGACGTCCGAGTACCGGACCGTCTCGACGGGCTACTCGACCAGCGCGGTGATGACCTCCCCGTCGGCACTGTTCGTCATCGGCGGGATCCTGCTCGGGCTCTGGGGTCTCGCGACGATCGTGCCGAACATCGCCCTCGCCTGGCGCCGACTGCACGACGCGAACTTCGCTGGTCCGTTCTTCTTCCTCGGCCTCATCCCGTTCGTCGGCGGCATCATCCTGCTCGTCCTCTACCTGCTCCCCTCGAAGCCCGAGGGCGCGCGGTTCGACCAGCCCCAGCGGGGCTGAGCGACCCTCCGCCTCGACGACGAACGGCCCTCCCGGACGCCCGGGAGGGCCGTTCGCGTCTGCGGCGCGGTTGTGGCGCCGGCACGGACGTCGGGTCCGAGCGATCGCTGCCGACCAGCCGTGCACGGATCCGGTTCCGCTCGGCGGCGCGCAGATGCGGCGCCGCTCGGCGGCGCACAAGCGAAGCCCGTCCGAACCGCGAAGACGCGTGGTTCGGACGGGCGTTGCTCGTGTGGACGCGGCGGGCGTGGTGGACGCGGCGCGGGCGCGTCGTGCGGGCGCGGTTCAGGCGGTCCCGGTCGGGCGGCGTCAGACCACGCGGACGCGAGCGAGCGAGCCGTCGACGACGAGGTCGCGCACGGTGACCGACGGGTCGGCCGTCTCGAAGCGCATCGCACCGCCGGGCTGGTCGAACCACGGCTGGACGAACCGCACCGTCACGAGGAACGGCCGCTCCACGACGTAGCGGTGGGTCTCCGGTGCCGACGCCACGTGCGGCGGCAACGAGCGCTGGGGGAGCGGGGTGTCGAGCGGGTGCAGGAGGTACCCGTCCGGTCCGCCGACGCGGTCGACGGGCACGCCGGCCGGGATCTGGATGGTCAGCCCCCGTTCGCCGGCCTGTGACACCTGCTGCGCGAGCTGCGGGTACGTCGAGGCCGCACGGTCGCGGAGCCCGTCGAGCTCGTGCCGCGGGATGTCGCGCGGCGCGGGGAACGGCCGGTTGAGGAAGCGCCGGAGCATCTCGACCGCGTCCTCCTCGCCGTTCGCGGTCGCCAGTCGGCGTGCGGTGCCGTAGTCGACGACCTCGAGCGCGTACTCGGCGGCACCCACCTGGGTGATGCGGAGCGCCCCCTCGACCGGCGGTTCGTGCAGGGTCTCCCCGGGGAGTTGCACGTACCGGACGGTGTAGCCGAGCTGGTCGAGGATGGGGCGGGTCTCCGCGAACGTCATGGGCGCGAGCCTACCGGGTGCGACCTATGCCTTCCCCCGCATGATCGCCTGCTTGACCTCCGAGATCGCCTTCGTGACCTGGATGCCGCGCGGGCACGCGTCGGTGCAGTTGAAGGTCGTGCGGCAGCGCCAGACGCCCTCCTTGTCGTTGAGGATGTCGAGACGCACGTCGGCCGCGTCGTCGCGCGAGTCGAAGATGAAGCGGTGCGCGTTGACGATCGCCGCCGGGCCGAAGTACTGCCCGTCCGTCCAGAACACCGGGCACGACGACGTGCACGCGGCGCAGAGGATGCACTTCGTGGTGTCGTCGAAGCGGGCGCGGTCCGCGACGGACTGCACGCGTTCCTTGCCCTTCTCGGGGGCGGAGGATGCCTGGAGGAAGGGCTGCACCTCGCGGTAGGACGCGAAGAACGGCTCCATGTCGACCACGAGGTCCTTCTCGAGCGGCAGCCCCTTGATGGCCTCGACGTAGATCGGCTTCGAGACGTCGAGGTCCTTGATGAGGGTCTTGCACGCCAGACGGTTGCGACCGTTGATGCGCATCGCGTCCGAGCCGCAGACGCCGTGCGCGCAGGAGCGGCGGAACGTGAGCGAACCGTCCTGCTCCCACTTGATCTGGTGCAGTGCGTCGAGGATGCGGTCGGTGGGCAGCATCATCACGTCGAAGTCCTGCCAGCGCGGCTCGTCGTCGACGTCCGGGTCGAACCGGCGGACGATGATCGTGACGGGGAACGATCCGGGAGGGGCGTCCTGCACGGTCTTGGTGCGGGGGGCGTCGGAGACCAGGGTGTCGGTCATCAGTACTTCCTCTCCATCGGCTCGTAGCGCGTCACCACGACGGGCTTCCAGTCGAGCGTGATGTGGTCGTCGGCGAGTGACGAGTGCGGGTCGCCCGTCAGGTACGCCATGGTGTGCTGCATGTAGTTCTCGTCGTCGCGCTTCGGGTAGTCGTCGCGCATGTGGCCGCCGCGGCTCTCCTTGCGGTTGCGGGCGGAGTAGACGACGACCTCGGCCAGGTCGAGCAGGAAGCCGAGCTCGACGGCCTCGAGCAGGTCGGTGTTGAACCGCTTGCCCTTGTCCTGCACGGAGACCTGCAGGAACCGGTTCCGGAGCTCGTGGATCGTCTCGGTGACCTTCGCGAGCGACTCGTCGGTCCGGAACACCTGCGCGTTCCGGTCCATCTCCTCCTGGAGTTCCTTGCGGAGCGCCGCCACGCGCTCGGTGCCGGTCGACGCGCGGAGCTGGTCGAGCATGTCCTTCACGCCCCGCTCGGGGTGCTCCGGAAGGGGCAGGAACTCGGCGGTCTGCACGTACTCCGCCGCGTTGTTGCCCGAGCGCTTGCCGAACACGTTGATGTCGAGCAGCGAGTTCGTGCCGAGGCGGTTCGAGCCGTGCACGGACACGCAGGCGCACTCGCCGGCGGCGTAGAGCCCGGGCACGACCGTGGTGTTGTCGTACAGGACCTCGGCCTTGACGTTGGTCGGGATGCCGCCCATCGCGTAGTGCGCGGTCGGCATGACCGGCACCGGCTCGACGACCGGGTCGACACCGAGGTAGGTCCGGGCGAACTCGGTGATGTCCGGCAGCTTGGTCTCGAGGACCTCCGCCCCGAGGTGCGTGCAGTCGAGGAGCACGTAGTCCTTGTTCGGACCGGCGCCACGGCCCTCGGCGACCTCCTGCACCATGCACCGGGCGACGATGTCGCGTGGTGCGAGGTCCTTGATGGTCGGGGCGTACCGCTCCATGAAGCGCTCGCCCGAGGCGTTGCGGAGGATCGCCCCCTCACCGCGGGCGCCCTCGGTCAGGAGGATGCCGAGGCCGGCCAGCCCGGTCGGGTGGAACTGGAAGAACTCCATGTCCTCGAGGGGGAGTCCGGTGCGCCAGACGATGCCGACGCCGTCGCCCGTGAGCGTGTGCGCGTTCGACGTCGTCTTGAACATCTTGCCGAAGCCACCGGTGGCAAAGATCATCGCCTTGGCGTGGAAGACGTGCAGCTCACCGGTCGCGAGCTCGAACGCCACGACGCCGGCGGGCTGCTTGCGGGTGACGCCGTCGTCGCCCGTGACGTCGACCATGATGAGGTCCAGCGCGTAGAACTCGTTGAAGAAGTTCACGCCGAGCTTCACGCAGTTCTGGAAGAGCGTCTGCAGGATCATGTGCCCCGTGCGGTCCGCCGCGTAGCAGGCCCGGCGCACGGGGGACTTGCCGTGGTCGCGCGTGTGGCCGCCGAAGCGCCGCTGGTCGATCTTGCCCTCGGGCGTGCGGTTGAACGGCAGGCCCATGTTCTCGAGGTCGATGACGGCGTCGATGGCCTCCTTCGCGAGGATCTCGGCGGCGTCCTGGTCGACGAGGTAGTCGCCGCCCTTGATCGTGTCGAACGTGTGCCACTCCCACGAGTCCTCTTCGACGTTCGCGAGGGCCGCCGCCATGCCGCCCTGCGCCGCACCGGTGTGCGAACGCGTCGGGTAGAGCTTCGAGATCACGGCCGTCTTCGCCTTCGGACCGGCCTCGATGGCAGCGCGCATGCCAGCGCCGCCCGCGCCGATGATGACGATGTCGAACTGGTGGTGGTGCACGGTGATGTCTGACGGGGTGTTTGCAGGCACGGGGGTCTTTCGTTCAGGGGTGGAGCGGGCGTTCGGAGCTGCTAGCGGGCCGGGCAGAACGACGGCAGGTCCGCGGCAGCGGCGCCGGCGGGGCACGGGTCGAACGTCCAGCACACGAGCAGGCCGAGGACGATCAGCGCGACGCACGCGATGAGCATCGCGACGAGGAGCGTCTTCCGGATGCCCGGCTTCGAGACGTAGTCGTTGACGATCGTCCGCATGCCGTTCGAGCCGTGCACCAGTGCGAGGACCAGCATCAGCGAGTCCCACACCTGCCAGAAGGGGTTCGCCCACTTGCCGGCGACGAACGCGAAGTCGATCTGCTTGACGCCCTCGCCCGCCACCATGTTCACGAAGAGGTGGCCGAAGATCAGCACGACGAGCAGGACGCCCGACGCGCGCATGTAGATCCAGCCCCACTTCTCCCAGTTGGTGGTCCGGCGGGCAGCCTGTGCGCTGCGGGGCGGTTCGATGGTCTGCGTGGTCATCTGGTGCTCCTACTGGAAGTCCGCGACGAGGTTCATCAGCTGGCGCGGCAGGAAGCCCGCGATCGCGATCGCCCAGAGGACGAGGACGATCCAGAACATCGCGCGCTGGTACTTCGGCCCCTTCGACCAGAAGTCCACCAGGATGATGCGCAGCCCGTTGAACGCGTGGAACACGATCGCCATGACGAGGGCGATCTCGCCCAGGTTCATGATCGGCGTCTTGTACTGGCCGATCACCGCGTTGTAGGCCTCGGGGGAGACCCGCACGAGTGCCGTGTCGAGGATGTGCACGAGCAGGAAGAAGTAGATCGCGACGCCGGTGATGCGGTGGAGCACCCACGACCACATCCCGGTCGAAGCCCGGTACAGGGTGCCTTGCGGCGTGCGAGAGGCGCGGGGCGCCTCGATCGTCACGCGGGGTTCAGCGGTTGCCGTCCCCCCTGCGGTCTGCTCGGCCATGAGCGAGTCCTCCCGTAGGACGGGCCCGCCGATCGGCGAGCCGTTGCCGTTGGTGTTCTGTGGAACACCCCCATCCTATGCTCGCGCACTGACGTTCTCGTGCCAACGTGCCCGGACCGCCCGCGCCGCCGCCGGCGGCGCCCCGATCGTCCGCGCCGTGTCGTGGTGCGCGAGCAGTTGGTCGCCGACGGCCTCCCACGTCGTCCCCTCGACGCGGAGCCGCCCGGCCGATCCCATCCGGGCCGCGAGCGCACGGTCGTGGTGGAGCCGGAGCACCGCCCGGCGGAGCCCCTGGGGCTCGTCGGGGTCGTACAGGTCGCCGTCGAGTCCGGGAGCGACGAGGTCGACCGGCCCGCCGGACGCGGGTGCGACGACCGGCAGACCCGTCGCGTGCGCCTCCTGCAGGGTCTGCCCGAAGGTCTCGGCGGGCCCGGTGTGGACGAAGACGTCGAGAGCCGCGTAGGCGTCGGCCAGCACGTCGCCCCGCAGCGGCCCGGTGAAGTGCACGTCGAGGTGCCGGAGGCGACGCTCCAGCAGCGGCCGGGAGGGACCCCCTCCCGCCACCACTACCCGGATGCCCGGGATCCCGCCGAGCTCGGCGAGCCGCTCGACCTCCTTCTCCGGTGCGAGCCGCCCCACGTACCCCACGATCGTCTCCCCACCCGGGGCGAGCCGCCGCCGAAGCGCGCGGACGTGCGCCGCGTCGCGGCGTCCGGGGTGGAACAGCGCGGTGTCGACGCCGCGGCCCCACCGCGCGACGCGAGGGACGCCGTCCTCGGCGAGCATCGCCGCGGTGGCGCTCGACGGGGCGAGCGTCAACGACGCCCCCTCGTGGATCCGCCCGAGGATCCTCCGCACCAGCGGGACGGTCGCGGTCAGGCCGTTGCGGCGGGCGAACCCGACCACGTCGGTCTGGAAGACGGCGACGGAGGGGATGCCGAGCCTCCCGGCCGCCGTGATGGCGCGCCCGCCCAGCAGGAACGGACTCGCGGCGTGGAGCACGTCGGCGCCGGAGGCGGCGAGGATCGTGTCGAGGACCGGGTGGGGGAGGGCGACCGGGAACTGGCGGTAGGCGACCGCGGGCACGCGGTGCACGTCGTAGCCGTTGAACCGCTCGACGTGGTCCTTCGGTCGGAGCTGCGCGATGCCCGGGGTGTCCGGCGCGATGACGACCGCCCTGTGGCCGCGGAGCCGCAGGTGGTCGAGCACCGCGATGACGCTCGTGGTCACGCCGTTGAGGGTGGGCAGGAAGCTCTCGGTCACGACGGCGACGGTCCGTTGGGACGTGCCGCGCTCCACGCTGCGTGCGCTCATGGTGCGACCCATGCTCCGGGTGCGCCGTGACGGGGCGGTGGGGGCCGCGTGAACGATGGGCACGGCGGGGGTGAACAGGTCGTGCCGTGTTGCGGGAGCGCGCATGCGGGAAACGTGCGGTCGTCGCCCAGGGACCGCCGCGGCGGACCGGTACGGTGAGCGGGTGACCGACGAGCTCAGCGACTTCTACGCGATCATCCCCGCCGGCGGCATCGGCTCGCGGCTCTGGCCCCTGTCGCGTGCGGACGCGCCGAAGTTCCTGCACGACCTGACCGGGTCCGGGACGTCGCTGCTGCGGCAGACGTGGGACCGACTGGCGCCGCTCGCCGGCGACCAGCGGATCATGGTCGTCACCGGGCGCGCGCACCGTGCCGCGGTCGAGTCGCAGCTGCCCGGTGTCGCGGACCACAACGTCGTGCTCGAGAGCGAGCCGAAGGACTCCACCGCTGCGATCGGTCTCGCCGCGGCGATCCTGCGCCGTCGCGAGCCCGACGTCGTCGTCGGGTCGTTCGCCGCCGACCACGTGATCGGGGACGCCCGCGGGTTCCGACGCTCGGTTCGCGAGGCCGTCGCCGCGGCTCGAGCCGGGTACGTCACGACCATCGGCATCACGCCGACCGAGCCGGCGATCGGGTTCGGCTACATCCACGCCCACGGCGACACCATCGGGATCGACGGCGCCCCGACCGCACACGCGGTGCGGTCGTTCGTCGAGAAGCCCGACCTCGACACCGCCCGCTCCTACCTCGAGCAGGGCACGTACCTCTGGAACGCCGGCATGTTCATCGCACGTGCGGACGTGCTGCTCGCCGAGATCGGCCGGACGAAGCCCGACCTGCTCGCCGGCATCGAGGAGCTCGCCGACGCCTGGGACACGTCGTCGCGTGGCGCGGTCGTCGACGCCGTGTGGCCGGGGCTCGAGAAGATCGCGATCGACTACACCGTGGCGGAACCCGCCGCGGCCGCCGGTCGGATGGCCGTCGTGCCCGGGGACTTCGACTGGGACGACGTCGGCGACTTCGCGTCGCTCGCGAAGCTGCAGTCGGGCGGACGGGCGAACAACCTCGCCGTGCTCGGGGACGGCGCCCGCATCCTGGCGGACTCGTCGAGCGGCATCGTGGTGTCGCACAGCCAGCGGCTGATCTCGCTCATCGGGGTCGAGGACATCGTCGTCGTGGACACCCCCGACGCCCTCCTCGTGACCACCAGCGCGAACGCCCAGCGGGTCAAGGGTGTGGTGGACGCACTGAAGATCAGCGGCCGCGGCGACGTCCTGTAGCGCTCCATCACGAAAAGCGTTTGACGGCACGTGAACACTGGCGTCGCGTTACGGGCACGTTTCCGCCTGATCGCGATCCCGTAACCGATCGCGAGCCCGTCAGCAGGGGGTTCTGTACCGGTCGGACTGTCGTGTACTGTCGCCACGATCGCCCGGAACCACAGCTCCGGGCCAACGCCCCCGGAGGAATCACCCAAGTGTCATCCCGCACCCGAAAGATCGCGCTCAGCGGCCTCGCACTCGTCGGCACCGTCGCCGTCCTCGCCGGCTGCTCCGCCGCCCCGTCCGACAATGCCTCGGCCAAGAAGACCGACTTCCGTCCCTGCATGGTCTCCGACTCCGGCGGCTTCGACGACAAGTCCTTCAACCAGCTCGGCTACGAGGGCCTGCAGGACGCAGCCAAGGAACTCGGCGCGACCTACAAGTCCGCCGAGTCGAAGGACTCGACGGTCTACGACTCGAACATCGAGCAGCTGATCAACCAGAACTGCAAGCTCATCGTCACCGTCGGCTTCAACCTCGCCGACGCCACGAAGAAGCAGGCCGCTGCGAACCCCGACACCGACTTCGCGATCATCGACGACAACTCGATCAAGGCGAAGAACGTCAAGCCCATCACCTTCGACACCTCGCAGGCGGCGTTCCTCGCCGGCTACGCGGCCGCGTCGTACTCGAAGTCCGGCGTCGTCGGCACCTTCGGCGGCATGCAGATCCCGACCGTCACCATCTTCATGGACGGCTTCGCGGACGGCGTGAAGTACTACAACGAGCAGAAGAAGAAGGACGTCAAGGTCGTCGGCTGGGACGTCGACAGCCAGAAGGGCTCCTTCACCGGTGGCTTCGAGGCCGGCACCCAGGCCAAGGCCGTCGCGCAGACGCTCCTCGACCAGGACGCCGACGTCATCCTGCCCGTCGGTGGCCCGATCTACCAGTCGGCGGCCGAGGCCATCAAGGACGCGAACAACGGCTCCGTCCTGATCGGTGCGGACAGCGACCTCTACGAGGCCGACCCCCGCTACAAGGACATCGCGTTCACGTCCGTCGAGAAGGGCATGCGTCCCGCGACCCGCGACGTCGTCGAGCAGGCCGCAAAGGGCGACTACTCGAACACGCCGTACGTCGGCACGCTGAAGAACGAGGGCGTCGGCATCGCCCCGTTCCACGACTACGCCTCCAAGGTCGACAGCGGCCTCGAGGGCGAGCTCGACAAGATCAAGTCCGGCATCATCGACGGCTCGATCACGGTCAAGACCGAAGCGACCGTCAAGTAACACCACGGATGCGGGCGGGGGAGGAATCCCTCGCCCGCATTCCCGTGCCCCGACACGAGGAACTGCGCAGCACAGACATGAAGCTCGAACTCCGCGGCATCACCAAGCGGTTCGGATCGCTGGTCGCCAACGACCACATCTCGCTCACCGTCGAGCCGGGAGAGGTCCACTGCCTCCTCGGTGAGAACGGCGCCGGCAAGTCCACCCTGATGAACGTCCTGTACGGCCTCTACCAGGCCGACGAGGGCGACATCCTCCTGGACGACGTCGTCCAGGACTTCGACGGCCCCGGCGACGCCATGCGCGCCGGCATCGGCATGGTGCACCAGCACTTCATGCTCGTCCCCGTCTTCACCGTCGCCGAGAACGTCATGCTCGGTCAGGAGCAGACCACCCTCGGCGGTCGCCTCGACCTCGCCGGTGCCCGGGCCCGGGTCAAGGAGATCTCCGACCGGTTCGGCTTCGACGTCGACCCGGACGCCAAGGTCGAGGACCTCCCCGTCGGCGTGCAGCAGCGCGTCGAGATCATCAAGGCGCTGTCCCGTGATGCGAAGGTGCTCGTGTTCGACGAGCCGACCGCCGTGCTCACCCCGCAGGAGACCGACGAGCTGATGGCCATCATGCGCCAGCTCCGCGCGGCCGGCACCGCGATCGTGTTCATCACGCACAAGCTCCGCGAGGTGCGCGAGGTCGCCGACCGCATCACCGTCATCCGGCTCGGCAGGGTCGTCGGCGAGGCCTCGCCCACCGCGACGAACAACGAGCTCGCCGCCCTCATGGTCGGACGTGCCGTCTCGCTCGTCGTCGACAAGACGCCGGCGGACGGTGGCGAGGACGCCCTGGTCGTCGACCACCTGACGGTCACCGATCCGTCGGGTGTCGTGCTCGTCGACGACGTGTCCTTCACCGTCCGCCGCGGCGAGATCCTCGCGATCGCAGGGGTCCAGGGCAACGGGCAGACCGAGCTCACCGAGGCGCTCCTCGGCCTCGAGCCGGTGCACGCCGGGCACGTGACGCTCGACGGCGCCGAGATCACCGGCCGCACCGTGAAGCAGATCCTCGACGCGGGCGTCGGCTTCGTGCCCGAGGACCGCAAGGAGGACGGGCTCGTCGGCGAGTTCACCATCGCCGAGAACCTCATGCTCGACCGCGCCGACCACACCGAGTTCGTCCGGGCCGGCACGATCCGCAGCGCAGAGCGTGACGCCTTCGCCGACGAGAAGATCGCCGAGTTCGACATCCGGACGCCGTCCCGCACCACCGCGGCCGGTCGGCTCTCCGGCGGCAACCAGCAGAAGATCGTCCTCGCGCGCGAACTCAGCCGCGAGCTCCGACTGTTCGTGGCGGCGCAGCCCACGCGCGGCATCGACGTCGGCTCGATCGAGTTCGTGCACAAGCGCATCGTCGCCACGCGCGACACCGGTGTCCCGGTCATCGTCGTCTCCACGGAGCTCGACGAGGTCGTGGCGCTCGCCGACCGCATCGCCGTGATGTACCGCGGCGCGATCGTCGGCATCGTCCCCGCGGACACCCCCCGAGACGTCCTCGGCCTCATGATGGCAGGCGAACTGCCCGAAGGAACGGAGCTGGCAGCGTGAGCACCACGCCACCCGAGAACAGCGCGCGCAGCACGCAGCCCGACACCAGCGCGAGCAGCACGCAGCCCGACACCAGCGCGAGCAGCACGCAGCCCGAGCAGACCCCGGTCACCGACGACCGTCTGCAGGAGGAGGCTGCGACGCCCCACCTCATGACGGACTCGGCGGCCGACTCCGAGCGTCGCGCCGGCGGCGACCGGTGGAGCACCGCGCTCCAGGGCATCGTCAACGGGTCGGTGCTCGTCACCGTCCTCGCCGTCGTGCTCGCCCTCGTGGCGTGCGGCGTCCTCATCGCCGTCACGGACGAGAACGTCCGTGCGGCCGCCGGGTACTTCTTCGCCCGGCCGTCGGACACGTTCCAGGCGATCGGCTCCTCGGTCGGCGGAGCCTACGCCTCGCTGTTCCAGGGCTCGGTCGTCAACTTCGGGGCGAGCTCCTTCGCGCAGGCGATCGTCCCTATCACGCGGTCGCTCGACTACGCCGTGCCGCTCGTCGCCGCCGGCCTCGGCATCGCGGTCTCGTTCCGCGCCGGCCTGTTCAACATCGGCGGCCAGGGGCAGATCCTCATGGGCGCCGCGGCGGCCGGCTGGGTCGGGTTCTCGTTCGACCTCCCCGCGATCGTGCACATCCCGCTGACGATCATCGCCGGCATCGTGGGCGGTGCGGTCTGGGGCGGGATCGTCGGCCTCCTCAAGGCCCGCACCGGCGCCAACGAGGTCGTCCTCACGATCATGCTCAACTACGTCGGGCTCTACCTCGTCAGCTACATGCTGCGCACGCCGGGGCTGCTGCAGGCGAACGGCAGCCCGAACCCGATCTCGCCCGCCATGAAGGACAGCTCGGTGCTGCCGCAGCTGTTCGGCCCGCGGTACGGCATCGACCTCGGGTTCGTCGTGGCGATCATCGCCGTCGTCGTGGTGTGGTGGCTGCTGAACAAGTCGTCGCTCGGCTTCCGGTTCCGCACGATCGGCGAGAACCCCCGTGCCGCCCGGGTCGCCGGCATGAGTGTCCCGTCGCTGACCATCTGGGTCATGCTCATCTCGGGTGCCCTCGTCGGCATCGCGGGTGCGTACCAGGTGCAGGGCGCGGTGACGAGCGGCTTCACCTCGAACATCGACGCCGGCATCGGCTTCGACGCCATCACGGTCGCGCTCCTCGGGCGTTCGAAGCCGTGGGGCGTGTTCTGGGCCGCGATCCTCTTCGGCGTGCTGAAGAACGGCGGCTACGCGATGCAGGCCGCGAACGGCATCCCGATCGACATCGTCGGGGTCATCCAGGCCCTCATCGTCCTGTTCATCGCGGCCCCGCCGCTCGTCCGCGCGATCTTCCGGATCCCGCAGCCGGGCGCCCGCCGCCGAACCCGCACCAAGCAGAGCAAGAAGGCGGTCGCCGCGTGAGCACCATGACCCCCACCGCGGTCCCCGCACTGCCCGCCCAGGGCCGCGACCTCGAGACCACCCGCAGCTGGAAGACCGCGATCGGGTACGGCGTGTTCACCGTGATCGCGTTGCTGCTCTTCGGCCTCGCGCACCGGCCGGGCACGGCGACCTTCCGCCTGTCGTCCACGGGTGACTTCTTCGCCCTGCCGAACCTGCCGCTGCCGTCCACGGCGACCGGGATCGTCGTCATCGTGCTCCTCGCGCTGGCCACCGTCTACGCGGTCGTCGAGACGCGCGCGAACCGTCGGGTCCGCCTCTGGGTGACCGCGCTGTTCGCGATCGTGTTCGTCGTGGGCTTCCTCGCCTGGGCGGTCGCGGGTGACTCGATCACGATCCCGGGCATGCTGGTCGGCGCGCTCGGACTCAGCGTCCCGCTCGTGTTCGGTGCCCTCGGCGGCGTCATCTCCGAGCGGGTCGGCGTCGTCAACATCGCGATCGAGGGCCAGTTCCTCGCCGGCGCGTTCACCTCGGCCCTCGTCGCGTCCGTCACGGGTACGCCCTGGGCGGGCCTCGTCGGCGCGGTCGTCGCGGGCGTCCTGGTGTCGTTCATCCTCGCGGCGTTCAGCATCAAGTACCTCGTCGACCAGGTCATCGTCGGCGTCGTCATCAACGCGTTCGTCTCCGGCCTGACCGGATTCCTGTACTCGCAGGTGCTGTCGCCGAACGAGTCGACGCTCAACGTGGGTCTGCGGTTCCCGAAGCTCGAGATCCCGCTGCTGCACCAGATCCCGATCATCGGCCCGATCTTCTTCGAGCAGACCGTCGTGGTGTACCTGGCGTACGTCGCGGTGGCGGTCGTCACGTTCTGCCTGTTCAAGACCCGCTGGGGCCTCCGCCTCCGCTCGGTCGGGGAGCACCCGCAGGCAGCGGACACGGTCGGCATCAACGTGAACCGCACCCGGTTCTGGAACGTGTCGCTCGCCGGAGCCATCGCCGGCCTCGGCGGTGCCTACTTCACGCTCGACGCCGTGGGCGGCTTCACGAAGGACATGACCGCCGGCGCCGGCTACATCGCCCTCGCCGCCGTCATCTTCGGCCGCTGGGACCCGATCCGCGCGACCCTCGCGGCCCTGCTGTTCGGCTTCGCGTCGAACCTGCAGAACGCACTGAGCGTCGTGCAGGGGTCGCCCGTCCCGAGCGAGTTCCTGCTCATGTTGCCGTACGTGGTCACGATCCTCGCGGTCGCCGGCCTGGTCGGGCAGGTGCGCGGCCCCGCCGCGGCCGGCAAGCCCTACATCAAGAGCTGACGGACTGGAGGCACGGCACATGACCGACACGAACCCCTCCGGCGACCAGGCGGTCACCCCGGCCGACGGGGCGGACGCCGCCACGGGCCTCCAGGCCGGCGCCCCGTCCGCCGACGTCGACTGGAGCGTCCTGCGGGACGCGGCCACGGCCGCGATGCGGCACGCGTACGCGCCGTACTCGTCCTTCCCGGTGGGGGCCGCGGCGCTCACCGACGACGGCCGCGTCGTCTCCGGCTGCAACGTCGAGAACGCGTCGTACGGTGTGACGCTCTGCGCGGAGTGCTCGCTCGTCTCGCAGCTGCACATGACCGGCGGCGGCAAGCTCGTCGCCTTCACGTGCGTCGACGGCGACGGCGCGACCCTGATGCCGTGCGGCCGCTGCCGGCAGCTGCTGTTCGAGCACTCCGCCGAGGGGATGCTCCTCGAGACCGTCTCCGGCATCCGCACCATCGACGAGGTCCTGCCGGACGCCTTCGGGCCCCGCACCCTCGTCACCTACCAGCAGGAGCACTGATCCACATGGCCGTCGAGCCCTTCGACACCGTCGACCTCATCCGCACGAAGCGCTCCGGCGGTGCCCTCGCCACCGCCGAGATCGACTGGCTGGTCGACGCGTACACGCGCGGCTACGTCGAGGACCCGCAGATGGCGGCACTCGCGATGGCGATCTTCCTGAACGGCATGGAGCGGCGGGAGATCAAGGACCTCACGCTCGCGATGATCGCCTCGGGGGAGCGGATGTCGTTCGACGCCCTCGGCAAGACCACCGTCGACAAGCACTCCACCGGCGGGGTCGGCGACAAGATCACGCTCCCGCTCGCGCCGCTCGTCGCCTCGTTCGGCGTCGCGGTGCCGCAGCTGTCCGGCCGTGGGCTCGGCCACACCGGGGGGACGCTCGACAAGCTCGAGTCGATCCCCGGCTGGCAAGCGTCGTTGTCGAACGACCGCATGCTGTCGATCCTGTCCGACGTCGGCGCGGTGATCTGCGCAGCCGGGTCCGGGCTCGCCCCCGCGGACAAGAAGCTCTACGCACTCCGGGACATCACCGGCACCGTCGAGTGCATCCCGCTCATCGCGTCGAGCATCATGTCGAAGAAGATCGCCGAGGGCACCGGCGCGCTCGTGCTCGACGTGAAGTTCGGGTCCGGCGCGTTCATGCCCTCGTACGAGGCCTCGCGCGAGCTCGCGCGGACGATGGTCGACCTCGGGAACGACGCCGGGGTGAAGACCTCGGCGCTCCTGACCGACATGGAGGTCCCGCTCGGGCTGACCATCGGCAACGCGCTCGAGGTCCGAGAATCCGTCGAGGTGCTGGCGGGCGGCGGCCCGGCCGACGTCGTCGAGCTCACCGTCGCGCTGGCGACCGAGATGCTCACGCTGGCCGGGCTGCCGGACGCCGACCCGACCGCGGCCCTCGCCGACGGCCGCGCGATGGACACCTGGCGCCGCATGGTGGAGGCGCAGGGCGGCGATCCGTCCGCGGCGCTCCCCGTCGCTCGCGAGCAGCACGTCGTCACCGCGCCGTCCTCGGGCGTGCTCGACTCGCAGGAGGCGCTGCCGTTCGGCGTCGCGGCGTGGCGTCTGGGCGCCGGTCGTGCGCGCGCGCAGGACCCGGTGCAGGCGGGCGCCGGCATCGAGCTGCACGTCAAGCCGGGCGACACCGTGACCGCCGGGCAGCCGCTCTGGACGCTGCACACCGACGAGCCGGAGCGGTTCGACCGGGCGCTCGAGTCGCTCGAGGGCGCGTGGTCGATCGGTTCGTCCGACGCCGCTGCGGCGGTCCGCGGGCCGATCGTGCGGGAGCGCATCGCGGGGTGATCCTGCCCGTGTCGCTGCTCGCGCGTTCCTGCGCTCCGTGTGGGGAGCCTCCAGTCCGGCCGTCCGTCTGTTGTGCACAGGTGACGGCGCGCGGTCGGTGACCACCGATAGCCTGGAGTGCATGAGCGCCGACGCCACGACCTACCGCCTGCCCGACGCCGGAGCGGTCATCAACGACCTGCCCAAGGTGTCGCTGCACGACCACCTCGACGGGGGGCTGCGGCCGGCGACGATCGTCGACCTCGCGTCGTCGGCCGGTGTCGACCTGCCGACCACCGATCCCGCGGCGCTCGGGCAGTGGTTCGCCGACCAGTCCAACTCGGGCTCGCTCGTGGAGTACCTCAAGACGTTCGACGTCACCACCTCGGTGATGCAGACCGCTCCGCAGCTGCACCGGGTCGCCAAGGAGTTCGTCGAGGACCTCGTCGCCGACGGCGTCGTCTACGGTGAGGTCCGCTGGGCACCCGAGCAGCACCTGCAGGGTGGGCTGACGCTCGACCAGACGGTGGAGGCCGTGCAGGCCGGCATCGAAGAGGCCGTCGACGCCGCCGGCGGCTCGATCCGCGTCGGCCAGCTCGTCACCGCGATGCGGCACGCCGACCGCGCGCAGGAGATCGCCGAACTCGCCGTCCGCCACCGCGACCGCGGCGTCGTCGGCTTCGACATCGCCGGCGCCGAGGCCGGGTTCCCGCCCGCGAACCACCGGGCCGCGTTCGACTGGCTGGCCGCGCAGCTCTTCCCGGTCACGGTCCACGCGGGCGAGGCCGACGGGCTCGCCTCGATCCGGTCGGCCCTCGTCGACGGTCGTGCGCTCCGCCTCGGACACGGCGTCCGGATCTTCGAGGACATCTCCCTGTCCGACGCCGGCGACGGGTCGACCCTCGCGTCCCTCGGTGAGATCGCGTCGTGGGTGCGCGACCGCGAGATCCCGCTCGAGGTCGCGCCCTCGTCGAACCTGCAGACCGGTGCGATCGCAGCGTGGGGCGACGGCCTCGCCGACCACCCGTTCGACGTGCTGTACCAGCTCGGGTTCCGCGTGACGGTGAACACCGACAACCGCCTCATGAGCGACACCTCGCTCTCGAAGGAGCTCGCGCTCCTCGCCGGGACGTTCGGCTACGACCTCGACGACCTCGCCGCGTTCCAGATCAACGCCGCCCTGGGCTCGTTCCTCCCGCTCGAGGACCGCGAGGAGATCATCGCCACCATCACCGCAGGACACCAGGAGGCCTAGGACGTGCCGCTCCCACCGCTGCCGGACGCCGCCGTCGTGCTCGGCGCCACCGCGTCGTCGTGGCGCGAAGCACTCCGGCTGACCGGGGACGCCCTCGTCGCCTCCGGCGCCACCACCGAGCCGTACACCGACGCCATGATCGAGATGGTCGAGGAGCACGGCCCGTACATCGTCATCTCACCGGGGCTCGCGTTCGCGCACGCCCGACCGGGCTCGTCGGTGGTCCGGGACGGCCTCGCGCTCGTCACGCTCGCGTCGCCGGTGGCGTTCGGGCACCCGCACAACGACCCCGTACGGGTCGTGCTCGGGCTCGCCGTCGCCGAGGTCGGGACGCACCTGGAGTCGATCGGTGAGATCGCGAACACCTTCAACGACGACACCGTGACGTCGCGGTTGGAGGCTGCGGGAACGGCGGACGAGATCCGGGCGATCCTCGGGGTCGCGTCCTCCGGTGCTGCGGGGGGCGCGTCGTGAAGATCGTGACGATCTGCGGCGCCGGCATCGGATCGAGCGGGATCCTCAAGGTCAACGCCGAGAAGGCGCTGGCGTCGCTCGGGCTGAGCGCCGCCGTGGTGGCCGCGGACGTCGCCTCGGTCCGTGACGTCGCGGAGGATGCGAACGTCATCCTGACGAGCCAGGAGTTCGTCGAGGCGATCGGGGACACCTACGCAGAGGTCATCGTGATCCGGAACCACTTCGACCAGGGCGAGATCACGGCGGCGGTGGACCGGGCGCTCGGCGAGCACTGAGCCGCGCGTGGGTGGTGCGGTCGCGCGTGCGGTGCGGTCGCGTGTGTGCGGTGCTGTGCGGTGCGGGCGTGCGGTCGCGCGTGTGTGGTGCGGGCGTGCGGTCGCGCGTGTGTGGTGCGGTCGCGCGTGTGCGCTGCGGGCGTGCGGTCGCGCGTGTGTGGTGCGGGCGTGCGGGCGTGCGGTCGCGCGTGTGCGCTGCGGGGGTGCCGTCGGCGCGCCCTAGGATCGGTGCATGAGCACGGACAACCCGCTGAACGACCCCGCCGCCGACCCGTTCGAGGTCGCACGCGCCGCCGCCGACGTCATCGCGTCGAAGTCGGGGATCGAGCGGCACGACATCGCCCTGACCCTCGGATCCGGATGGGGCAAGGCCGCCGACATCATCGGCGAGACGGTCTCCGAGATCCCCGCGTCGGAGGTCCCCGGCTTCAGCGCCTCGGCCGTCCCCGGACACTCCGGCACGGTGCGCTCCATCGCCCTGCCGGACGGTCGCCACGCCCTCGTGATCGGTGCCCGGACGCACTACTACGAGGGCCACGGCGTCCGCCGCGTCGTGCACAGCGTCCGCACCGCCGCGGCGACGGGCGCCGCGGTGATGATCCTCACGAACGGGGCCGGTGGCATCAAGGAGCACTGGACGCCGGGCACGCCGGTCCTCATCAGCGACCACATCAACCTGACCGCCGACAGCCCGCTCGAGGGCGCGACCTTCGTCGACCTCACCGATCTCTACTCGGCACGACTCCGCGCCGTCGCACGCGGCGTGGACCCCTCGCTGGACGAAGGCGTCTACACGCAGTTCCGCGGCCCGCACTACGAGACCCCGGCCGAGGTGCAGATGGCGAAGACCATCGGCGGGCACATCGTGGGCATGTCCACCGCGCTCGAGGCCATCGCCGCACGGCAGGCGGGCATGGAGGTCCTCGGGTTCTCGCTCATCACGAACCTCGCGGCGGGCATCCAGAAGACGCCGCTGTCGCACGCCGAGGTGCTCGAGGCCGGCCGCGAGGCCGAACCGCGCATCGCCGACCTGCTCGCCCGCGTGGTGGCGGCGATCGGGTCGTCGCCGGAGGCCGCCGAGGGATCCGCACTGTGAAGCTCGACGTCGACGCGGTCGTCGCCGCCGGGCGTGCCTGGTCCGCGCAGGACCCCGACGACGAGACCCGTGCCGAGCTCGACGCCGCCGTCGCGGCAGCGGCGAGCGGGGACGGGCCTGCCGTGCAGGAGCTCGCCGCGCGTTTCGCCGGTCGTCTGGCGTTCGGCACCGCAGGACTGCGCGCCGAGCTCGGGTACGGCCCGTTGCGGATGAACCGTGTCGTGGTGACGCAGGCCGCCGCGGGACTGGCCCGCTTCCTCATCGACTCCGGTCGGTCCCGGAGCGTCGTCATCGGGTACGACGGGCGCGTCAACTCCGACGTCTTCGCCCGCGACTCCGCCGAGGTCATGCGCGGGCTCGGGCTCGACGTCACCCTGCTGCCGTCCGCGCTGCCCACCCCGGTGCTGGCGTTCGCCGTCCGGCACCTCGGGGTCGGTGCGGGTGTGATGGTCACCGCGAGCCACAACCCTCCGCGTGACAACGGCTACAAGGTGTACCTCGGCGAGGGCGACGAGGGCTCGCAGATCGTCCCCCCGGTCGACGCGACCATCGCCGCAGCCATCGACGCCGTCGCGGCCGGGTCGATCGTCGACCTCCCCCGGGCGACGGACTACACCGTGGCGGGCCCGGACCTCCTCGAGGCCTACGTCGCCGCGACGGCCGCCACCGTACCTGCGCCGGCGCTCCCCGCGCCGGACCAGCCGACCGTCGTGTACACGGCGATGCACGGCGTCGGGTGGGAGACCGCACGTGCCGTGTTCGAGCGGGCCGGGTACGCGGTCCCGGACACCGTCCCGGAGCAGATCCAGCCGGACGGCGCCTTCCCGACGGTGTCGTTCCCGAACCCGGAGGAACCGGGCGCGATGGACCTCGCGATCGCACGCGGCCTTGCGGCTGGTGCCGACCTGGTGATCGCGAACGACCCCGATGCCGACCGCCTCGCGCTCGCGATCCCGGACGGTGCGGGCTCCTTCCGACGGCTCTCCGGCAACGAGGTGGGATGGCTCCTCGGGTGGCAGGCCGCTGCCCGCGCGGCCTCCGACCGACGGGGTGGCACGCTCGCTGCCTCCATCGTGTCCTCGCCCGCACTGGCTCGTGTCGCGGAACGGCACGGTCTGGGGTACCGCGACACGCTGACCGGCTTCAAGTGGGTGTCGCGCGTGCCGGACCTGGTGTTCGGCTACGAGGAGGCGCTCGGGTACCTCGTCGACCCCGATGTCGTCCGTGACAAGGACGGCATCTCCGCGGCCCTGGCGCTGCTGGACCTCGCAACGACGCTCGCGGCCGACGGTCAGACCATCGCCGACCGCCTCGAGGCCTTCGCCGCCGAGTTCGGCGCGTTCGCGTCCGGGCAGGTGGCGACACGGGTGGACGACCTCGCGCGCATCGGCGAGATCATGGCCGCGCTCCGGGCCGACCCGCCGTCGTCGCTCGGTCCGGTGGCCGTGCGGTCGGTGACGGACTACGCAGACGGGGCCGACGGGTTCCCGCCGTCGGACATCCTGCGGTACGACCTCGAGGGCGACGCCCGCGTGATCGTCCGGCCGAGCGGGACCGAGCCGAAGGTCAAGGTCTACATCGACACGGTCGCGGGGACGTCCGCCGAGGCTCAGGGCCTCGTCGACGCCCTCGCCACCGCCGTCCGCCCCCTCGTGTCGTAGCGCCGGCGCGCCTCGCGCGCGGGGAGATGGTGCAGTTACCGCATCGATCCGCGGAAACGACATCGAACCAGCAGGAGGTGCTGGTTCGATGTCGCACTCGTGGTTCGACGCGACTCCTGCACATGCGATCGCAGCCGCGTGTCGTCCACACGGCCGAAGCTGACGGCGCTCCAGAGCGAACCCGCGCGCACGATGACCAGATGTCCGTCCCGCACCTCATCGTTGCTCATCCCGATCCCGCCGCGGCGAGGAAGCAGCAGCGTGACGTGCGGAGCGGTGCGCTGCTCCGCGTGGCCCACGGCGTCTTCGTGACCCGGGCGGAGTGGGAGACTGCGACGACGTGGGAACAGCACATCGCGCGCGCCGCGGCCGTCCAGCTCCGGTCGCCTGGCAGCATCGTGTCGCATGCATCAGCGGTCATCGTTCATCGGCTCCCTTGGATCCGGCCGGTACCCGACCGTGTCACTCTGCTCGTTCCCGGCCGGGCCACGGCGCAGCGCACCCGGTTCGCTGACAAGGTCGCAACGACAGGTCGCGAGCTCGACACCGTCTCCGTGGACGGCGTGGACGTCACCGACCCCGCCACGACGGCAGTCGACGTCGCACTGCGGTACGACCGTGGACGCGCTCTCATGGTGGCCGACGCGGTCCTCCGCCGCGGCTGGCCGGAGGAACTGCTCGCCGGGCGAGCTGCCGCCCGGCCGAACGTGCGGGCGAGTCGTCGGCTCCGCGACGTGCTCAAGCTCGCATCACCGTTGTCCGAGTCCGCGGGGGAGAGCATCACCCACCTGGCCATGCACGACCTCGGCTTGCCTGCTCCCGTGCAGCAACAGGCCTTCCGCGACCAGGCCGGATTGATCGGTCGCGTCGACTTCTGGTTCCCGGACCACGGCGTCGTCGTGGAGTTCGACGGTCTGGTGAAGTACCGCGACGCATCCCACCGCTCCGGCCGTTCGGCGGAAGAAGTCGTCATCGACGAGAAGCTGCGCGAGGACCGCCTCCGCGCGGTGCCCGACGTCCGCCACGTCGTGCGGCCCGTCTGGCGCGACGTCATGCCCGGCGGTCGACTCCCGACGATGCTTTCGGCAACAGGCTTGCCTGTTGCTCGGGGCATCACGGCGACGCTGCCGTGGTGACCACTGACGAACTACGAAAACGACGTCGAACCGACTCGGGGAGCTGGTTCGACGTCGTTTTCGTGGTTCAACGCGGCTCGCGGCTCGCGGCACGCGCCGCGAGCGCGCCCGCCCTACGCGAGCTCGAGCAGCACGTGGCCGGACGAGATCGTCTGGCCGACGGGGGCGTTGAGCGACTTCACGACTCCGTCGCGGCTCGCCTGCACGGGCTGCTCCATCTTCATGGCCTCGAGCACGACGAGCAGGTCGCCCTTCACCACGGTGTCACCCTCGGCGACCGCGACCTTCACCACGGTCGCCTGCATGGGCGACGTCACCGAGCCCGACGAAGCGAGCCCGCCGCGGACGCCGGACGACCGACGCTTCGGGGGAGCGGACGGCCCCGCGGGGCGACGACCGGCGGCACCGGCAGCGCCACCGCCGACGATCGACGGCATGGTGACCTCGATGCGCTTGCCCTGCACCTCGACCACGACGGTGTCGCGCGGCGTCGGAGCGGGCAGCTCCTCGGTCGCACCGCTCCACGCCGGGATGTCGTTGACGAAGTCGGACTCGATCCACTGCGTGTAGATGCTGAAGGGCGTCTCGTCGTCCGTGGCGAAGGCCGGGTCCGACACGACGGCGCGGTGGAACGGGAGCACGGTCGGCAGGCCGGTGACCTCGAACTCCGCGAGGGCACGACGGGACCGCTCGAGCGCCTCGGCACGCGTGGCGCCGGTCACGATCAGCTTCGCGAGCATCGAGTCGAACGAGCCGGACACGACGTCGCCGGACACGACGCCGGAGTCGACGCGGACGCCGGGGCCGGACGGCGCGTTGAAGGCGTGCACCGGGCCGGGCGCGGGGAAGAAGTTCCGGCCGGCGTCCTCGCCGTTGATGCGGAACTCGAACGAGTGGCCCTTCGGCGCAGGGTCCTCGTAGTCGAGCACGCCGCCCTCGGCGATGCGGAACTGCTCGCGCACGAGGTCGATGCCCGTGACCTCCTCGGAGACGCAGTGCTCGACCTGCAGGCGCGTGTTGACCTCGAGGAACGACACGGTGCCGTCGGCCCCGATGAGGAACTCGCAGGTGCCGGCGCCGACGTAGCCGACCTCGCGCAGGATCGCCTTGGACGACTCGTAGAGGCGCTCCTGCTGGTCGTCCGTCAGGTACGGCGCGGGGGCCTCCTCCACGAGCTTCTGGTGGCGGCGCTGCAGCGAGCAGTCGCGCGTGGAGACGATGACGACGTTGCCGTGCTGGTCCGCGAGGCACTGGGTCTCGACGTGGCGCGGCTTGTCGAGGTACTTCTCCACGAAGCACTCGCCGCGACCGAACGCTGCGATGGCCTCACGCGTGGCCGATTCGAAGAGTTCCTCGACCGACGAACGGTCTCGCACGACCTTGAGCCCGCGGCCGCCGCCGCCGAAGGCCGCCTTGATCGCGACGGGCAGTCCGACCTGGTCGACGAAGTCGAAGACCTCGGACACGTCCTGCACGGGCTCGATGGTGCCGGGTGCGAGCGGTGCGCCGACCTTCTCGGCCACGTGGCGGGCGGAGACCTTGTCACCGAGGCGCTCGATCGACTCCGGCGACGGTCCGATCCAGGTCAGCCCGGCGTCGATCACGGCACGGGCGAAGTCGGCGTTCTCCGCGAGGAACCCGTACCCCGGGTGGACCGCGTCCGCGCCGGACCGGCGAGCGACGGAGATGATCTTGTCGATGACGAGGTAGGTCTCGGCGCTCGTGGTGCCGTTCAGCGCGTACGCCTCGTCGGCGAGACGGGCGTGGAGGGCGTCACGGTCCTGGTCGGCGTAGACAGCGACCGATGCCTTGCCTGCGTCGCGGGCCGCGCGGATGATGCGGACGGCGATCTCGCCGCGGTTCGCGATGAGGACCTTGCTGATACGGGGCATGGTAAGTCAGCGTATTCGTGCTGCCGCAGCCCGAATTGACCGGCGTCCACAAAGAACCGGCGGGAAGAAGTGTGGATGTCTACATCGACCACAGGTCGTGCCACGTCGCGCCGAACCCGCGCAGCAGCATCGAGCGCAGCACCGGCAGCGACAGGCCGACGACCGCCGACGGCGCACCGTCGATCCGGGTGATGTACGCGGCCGCCCGACCGTCGATCGTGAAGGCCCCGGCGACCTCGAGCGGTTCCCCGCTCGCGACGTACGCGTCGATCTCGTCGTCCGACACGTCGTCGGCGAAGGTCAGCACCGCGCTGTCGACCGCGACGACGCGGTCGCCGTCGGCGACCATCGCGGACCCGCCGGGCGCGGCGTCACCGATCAGGCCGTCACCGGCCGGGGAGGTGGGCAGCGGTCGGACGGGAGGCACGGTGCGGTCCCGCCCCGCGCCTCCCGGCCCGGACGCGGTCGCCCCCAGGGCCGTGGTGCGGTCCGCACGGCGGTCCAGCACGCAGTGCCCGCTCCACAGCGTCCCACCGCCCACCGCGAGCATCTGCCGCCACCGCTCCCGCGCGACCGCCGGGTCGTGGGGCTTGCCGTAGAGCGTGCCGTCGACCTCGAAGGCGGAGTCGCCGCCGAACACGAACCCGTCGACCGGGCGCCCGGCGACCTCCGCGTCCGCGACGGCCGAGGCCTTCGCGACCGCGAGCAGCGAGACGAGCTCCGGCCCGGACAGCTGCCGTCCGAGGGTGGCCTCGTGCGCGGCGACCGCGGCGTCCTCGTCGACCCCCGGCGCCACGAGCACGGGCTCGATGCCGGTCTGGGCGAGCAGGGCGCGGCGGGCGGGGGAGGTACTCGCGAGGTACAGACGCATGGGAACATCGAACCATGGGTGAATCCGTCGGAACGCTGCTCGAACTCGACGTCACCGGGATCGCCCACGGCGGCATCTCGGTGGCACGGCACGAGGGACGCGTGGTGTTCGTCTCGGACGCGATCCCGGGCGAACGTGTCACCGCACGCGTGACCGAGGACCGCAAGAAGTCCTTCTGGCGCGCCGACACCGTCTCGGTGGAGCAGCCGAGCGAGCACCGCGTCGAGCACGTCTGGCCCGAGGCCGCGCTCGATCGCGACCCCGCTGCCCGTGCCGGTGGTGCGGAGTTCGGCCACATCGCCCTCGCGCACCAGCGCCGGCTCAAGCAGGACGTCCTCGTCGACGCGTTCGCGCGGTTCGCCCGGACCGACCTCGCCGAGGTGCTCGGGCACGACGTCGCGGTCGAGGCGGTCCCCGGCGACGACGCGGTGAACGGCACCGGTTGGCGCACCCGCGTCCGCCTGCACGTCGACGCGGACGGCACCCCTGGGCCCTTCGCCGCACGCTCGCACACCGTCGTCCCGGTGACGTCGCTGCCGCTCGCGACCGCGGCGGTGCAGGAGAGTGCCCCGCTCGGCCGCGGGTCGATGCCGGGCGCGTCCGTGATCGACGTCCTCGCGCCCTCCGACTCCGAGGGCGCGCGGCTCGTGATCGACACGCAGTCACCGACGGTCGTCACCGAGACCGTCGGGGAGCGCACGTTCGCCGTGGACGACAACGGCTTCTGGCAGGTGCACCGGCAGGCCCCGGCGGTCCTGACCGCGGCCGTGCAGGACCTCGTCGACCGGGACCGCCTCGACCCCGAGGGGCAGCACCTCGACCTCTACGGCGGGGTCGGGCTGCTCGCAGCGGCGCTCGGGGACCTCGTCGGGCCGCGCGCCAAGCTCACCAGCGTGGAGGGGTCCGAGCGTGCGACCGAGCACGCGCAGGAGAACCTCGCCGAGTGGATCGGCGCCCGCGCGGAGACCGGCCGCGTCGACCGCTGGCTCGCCCGGACCGCCGCCGGTGCCTCGCAGCCGGAACGCGCCCGTCTCCGCGCCGGCACCGTGGTCCTCGACCCGCCGCGGTCCGGCGCCGGCCGCGAGGTCGCGGTGCAGATCGCGGCGCTGCAGCCCGCGCAGGTCGTGTACGTCGCCTGCGACCCCGTGGCGCTGGCCCGCGACGTCGCGACGTTCGCGGACCTCGGCTACCGGCTCGAGGCGCTCCGTGCGTTCGACCTCTTCCCCCACACCCACCACCTGGAGGCCGTCGCCCGCCTGGTGCCCGTCGCCTGACACCGGCGCGTCCCGCGGTCAGCGCGCCGAACCTGGGTCGGACCTGGGTATCCTTGCCCGGTGATGACGACCCGGTTTCAGGGGCCGGGCCGCGCATCGGAACGAGAGGCCACCGTGGCAGCAGCAACGACACCAACCACCGGGACGACCGGCGGCGTGCAGACCGGGCCGGTCCGCGTCGCGATCGTCGACGACCACGAGTCCGTGCGGCTCGGCATCCAGGCCGCGTGCCAGAACGAGGGCTTCGAGGTCGTCCTCACGGCAGCGAGCGTGCCCGAGTACATCCGGGAGCTCGGTGACCGCGAGGTCGACGTCGTCGTGCTCGACCTGTCGCTCGGCGACGGATCGACCGTGACCGAGAACGTCAAGGGGGTGCAGGGGACCGGTTCGGCCGTGCTCGTGCACTCGATCGCGGACCGCGTCGCGAACGTGCGTGAGGCGCTCGCCGCCGGCGCCGCCGGCGTGATCCCGAAGTCGTCCGCGACGAAGACCGTCATGGCCGCCGTGGCGACCGTGGCCCGCGGGGACGTGCTGAACAACCTCGAGTGGGCGAGCGCGATCGACGCCGACCGAGACTTCGCGAAGGCGCAGCTCGGGCGACGCGAACGCGAGATCCTGCACCTCTACGCGTCCGGCCTCCCGCTCAAGCTCGCCGCGCAGCAGCTCGGCATCGGCTACTCGACAGCGCGCGAGTACCTCGACCGCATCCGCGTGAAGTACGTCGAGGTGGGCCGACCCGCACCGACCAAGGTCGACCTCCTCCGCCGCGCGGTCGAGGACGGCATCCTGCCCGGCCTCGACTCGGGGATCGACCCCGACGCCGACGGCCGCTGACCCCGATGACGGTCGCGTCCGGGGCGGGGTCGACGCTCAGGTCCGGCTCGGCGTCCGGCGCCGGCGCGTCGGGCGCGTCCGGGCCGTCCGGTCCGACCGCGGCGTCCGGGCGTCCGGTGCGGCCGGGGTGTCCGGCGGTGGCTCGCCGATGACGCCCGGAGCGTCGGCGCCGGCCGCTGCCGGGGGGACGCCGTTCGGGGCCGACCCGTCGCGGAACGTCCGCGCGACCATCACACAGGCGTCGGTGGAGCGTGCGTTCACCATCCTCCTCGCGATGGGCGCGGTGGGCCTCGGCGTGGTCGACGCACCGCTGGTGCTCGCGCAGCTGCCCTACTTGCACCCGGTGTGGGGACTGCTGACGATCGTCGCGCTCGCGGCGTCGTTCGCGTTCGTCGGGATCGCCGCGTTCCTGCCACGGCTCGCCCAGCCCGCGCAGATCGCCTGTGCGCTGGTCTTCCTGGTGGCGCTCGTCACGTGGCCGCTCACCGTCCAGGAGACGATCCCGCCGACCCAGCACCCGTGGCCGTGGTGGTTCATCACGATCGGGTCGACCGCAGCCGCGATGGGCTTCGCCCCGTGGCGCGCGACCGTGTACACGGCGCTCGCGCCGGCGGTCTTCGTGGTCATCCGGCTGCTCCCGACCGGCGGCGGCGTCGGGGTCACGAACGCCCTGCTCGACGGCGTCTACACGGCCATCCTCAGCGGCGCTGTGCTCGTCATCGCGGTCGTGCTGCGCCGGGCGGCCACCGCGGTCGACGCGGCGCAGGCCACGGCGGTCCGGCGGTACTCGGCCGCGATCCGCGAGCACGCGACCGAGGTCGAGCGGGTGCAGGTCGACGCGATCGTGCACGACAGCGTGCTCACCACACTGCTCTCGGCCGCGCGGGCGGAGACCGTCGACGCGAAGGCCCTGGCGGCACGGATGGCGCGGAACGCCATCGACCACCTCGCGGCCGCGGCCGCCGACACCCCGGGCGCCGCCGCTCCGGTGTCCCTCGTCGACCTCCGCGCACGCATCTGCAGCGCCGTGTCCGCCCTCGCCGCGCCGGTCCGGCTCGTGGAGCGACGGGTCGACCCGGTCCCGCTGCCCGCCGTCGTGGCCGACGCGCTGGCGTCCGCCGCGCTGCAGGCCGCGGTGAACTCCGTGCAGCACGCCGGCGGTGCTGGCGTGGACCGTTGGATCGTCGTCGAACAGCGCGGTGCGGGTGTGCACATCGAGGTCGCGGACGACGGGGCCGGGTTCGACCCGGCCGGGATCCCTGCCGAGCGGCTCGGTGTGCGTCGGTCGATCATCGAACGCGTCGAAGCGGTCGACGGCACCGCCGAGGTCGTCTCCGAACCGGGCGGCGGCACCATCGTCCGCCTGGCGTGGGCGCCGGGGACGGGGGAGTCGTCGTGAAGGTCTCGCTGCCCACCGGCGTCGCGATCGGCCTCGCCGCGCTCTTCTCGCTCTACCACCTCGTCCTCGCAGCGACGACCTTGCCGCGCGTGCACGACGTCGCGCCGATGATCGCCTGCATGCTCCTCTACGCGGCGGCGACCGGGGTCGCGCTGTTCGCGCCCGGCCGCGTCCTGCCGGTCTGGGCGGCGTGCTTCTCGCTCGCGACCGCCGTGGTCGTGCCGGTCGTCGCCGCGCCGGTCGTGGCGGTCCCCTCCGGCCCGGGCGCCTCGACGTGGTGGGTCGCGGCCGTCGGCACGCTCATGGTCGTCCTCGTCGTCCGTGGTCGCGGCCCGTTCGCCTGGGTCGGCGTCGGGTTCCTGACCGTGCACACCGTCGCGTGGGCGGGGCTGGGTTCGCTCGGTCAGCTCGGAGTGGCGGCCAGCCTCGGCTGGGTCGCGATCGCCGCGGTCTTCTCGAGCGCGATGAACCGGGCGACCCGGGTCCGCCGGGAGTTCACGCGGGCCGAGCAGGAGACCGAGGACTGGCAGGCCGCTCAGGACGCCCACGTGTTCGAGCGCCAGTTCCGACTCAGCCAGACGACGCGCATGGCGCTCCCGGTGCTGCAGCGGATCGTCGATGCGCACGGCGAGTTGTCCGAGGCCGAGCGCGACGAGTGCCTGCACCTGGAACAGGCGATCCGCGACGAGATCCGCGGTCGGTCGCTGCTCTCCGACGACGTGCGCGCGGAGGTCATGCGCCTGCGCCGGTCCGGAGCGACCGTGCAGCTGCACGACGACGGCGGGCTCGACGACCTCGAGGCCGACGACATCCGACGCATCCACGCGCAGGTCGCGGACGCGTTGCGACAGGCGCGCGGCGCCGACAACGTCATCGTGCGGACCGTCGCCGAGGGTGCGGACACCGCGGTCACGGTCGTCGGTCTCCGACTCGACTCCGCCGCGAGCGAGTCCGCCGCGCTCGGAGCGGACCTCGACGACGAGGACGGCGACGAGGACGACTCGGTGGCGCTCTGGATGGAGATCCCGCGGCACGTGGTCGTCTGAGGGAGGTCAGGCGGAACGAACGCGGCGCGCCGGTCCCGGCCGCGGGCCCTGTGCCCACAGGGCCGTGCCGGGTCAGCATCGGACGCCCAGAGGGCTGGGTTGGTCTTGCGTCGCGCCGCTCGTGGGCGGGTGGGCGACGTCACCGGCGCGAAGTGACGGAATCGAGCTCGACGTCGTCCGTTCCTTCCCATTGCGTCTGCAATGCGAAGCGGGAACGCGCATACCAGGCGGGAACGGACAGCCAGGCTCGCCCGGAAGTGCCAGGTACGTGCGGAAATGCCAGGTACGTGCGGCGGAGGCAGGGAGGCGCGGAAGGGGCACGGCCGCGCGAACAGGGTCGGAGCAGCGGCGCGCGGGCGGCTCGCGGCGGACGGGCACCCGGGAACGGGGAACGGGCCGGTCGGTGTCCGACCGGCCCGTTCACGACCCGAGTCTGAGCGACAACCCGAATATCGCCCTGACTCGCAGCGGGCGGTGGCGTCGTACCCTAGTCGGCCACCGTCCAGCGATGTTCTTCTGTGAAGGACACCGAACACAGACCATGATGCCGACTCCGACAATGGATGTCAGTCGTCATTATGGGGGACAAATTCGACCAATTCTGCCGACTGCCAGAAAACATGTCCCCCGGACGAGGGGAGACCGTTCGGGAAGTGCAGCCTGCAACGGGCCCCGCAGCCCCCGTGTCCGGGGTACATGCTCGCTCGCTTCCCCCCGCAGCACAAGACCCGCCGCGCGGAGTGGTCAGCGGAGCGAACGACCCCAGGCGCCGGGGCCGTGCTCGAGCGGCCGGCGGAGTCCGCGGGTGGAGGCGTCCCAGCCGGCGCGCGGCGAAGCGGTGACCTCGGCCCGACCGGCTGCGGCGACCTCGTCGGCCTGACGTTGCAGCACGGCGACGACCGCCGCGAGCTCCTCGGGGGTCGGCTCGCCCGACACCACCCGCACGTCCGCGACCGCCGCGGGGGCGTCGGTCGGGACGGCGGCTGCGTGCTTGCCCGGCGTCACCCGGCGCGGCTGTGATGTTCCCGTGCCGGACGGGTCGACCGGATGGTTCACAGTGGGATGTTCCCGTGCTTCTTGGGCGGGAGCGAGGCGCGCTTGCCGCGGAGGGCCCGCAGCGCCTTCACCACCGAGACGCGCGTGGCGTGCGGCTGGATGATGCCGTCGAGCTCCCCGCGCTCGGCCGCCAGGTACGGGGACGCGACGTTGTAGGTGTACTCGTTCGCGAGCTTCGTGCGCACCGCGGCGACGTCCTCGCCGGCCTCCTCCGCACGCTTGATCTCCGAGCGGTAGAGGATGTTGACGGCGCCCTGGCCGCCCATCACCGCGATCTCGGCGGTCGGCCACGCCAGGTTGATGTCCGCGCCGAGCTGCTTCGACCCCATGACGATGTAGGCGCCCCCGTACGCTTTGCGCGTGATGACGGTCACGAGCGGCACGGTGGCCTCGGCGTACGCGTACAGCAGCTTCGCGCCGCGGCGGATGACGCCGGTCCACTCCTGGTCGGTGCCGGGCAGGTAGCCGGGCACGTCGACGAGCGTCAGGATCGGGATCCCGAACGCGTCGCAGAACCGGACGAAGCGCGCAGCCTTCTCGCCGGCGTCGATGTTCAGCGTGCCGGCCATCGCCTGCGGCTGGTTCGCGATGATGCCGACCGTGCGACCCTCGACCCGGCCGAAGCCGATGAGGATGTTGGGCGCGAACAGTGGCTGCACCTCGAGGAACTCGCCGTCGTCGACGACGTGCTCGATGATCGTCGTGACGTCGTACGGCTGGTTCGTCGAGTCGGGGATGACGACGTCGAGCTCGTGGTCGGCGTCGGTCGTCTCGAGCTCCGGCGCCACGTCGTACGCGGGCGGGTCGGAGAGGTTGTTGTCCGGGAGGAAGCCGACGAGCGAACGCGCGTAGTCGAGCGCGTCGGACTCGTCCTCGGCGAGGTAGTGCGCGACGCCCGAGACCGCGTTGTGCGTCTGCGCGCCACCGAGCTCCTCGAAGCCGACGTCCTCGCCCGTGACGGTCTTGATGACGTCCGGCCCGGTGACGAACATGTGGCTGGTCTTGTCGACCATGATCACGAAGTCGGTCAGGGCGGGGGAGTACACCGCACCGCCCGCCGCCGGACCCATCACGATCGAGATCTGCGGGATGACCCCGGACGCCTGGGTGTTCAGGCGGAAGATCTCGCCGTACTTGCCGAGCGCGACCACGCCCTCCTGGATGCGGGCGCCGCCGGAGTCGAGGATGCCGATGATCGGCACGCCGGTCTTCAGCGCGTGCTCCATGACCTTGATGATCTTCTCGCCGGCGACCTCGCCGAGCGAACCGCCGAAGACGGTGAAGTCCTGCGCGTAGACCGCGACGCTCCGGCCGTGGATCGTGCCGACACCCGTGACGACGGCGTCGCCGTACGGCCGCTTGGCGTCCATGCCGAACGCGGTGGTGCGGTGCCGGACGAACTCGTCGAACTCCACGAAGGAGTTGTCGTCGAGGAGCTGCTCGATGCGCTCCCGGGCGGTGCCCTTGCCCTTCGCGTGCTGCTTCGCGATGGCGGCCTCGCCCGCGGCGGTCACGGCTTCGTGGTACCGGTCGCGGAGGTCGGCGAGCCGGCCGGCGGTCGTCGAGAGATCGGGGGTGTCACCTTGAGTCACCCGCTCACCATACCGGCGGGCCCCACGCCCACGGTTGGAGGTCGTCCACGGTTCCTGGCCGTAGATTGCGTGCATGTCCACACCCGCGTCGTCGTTCCCGGTCACCCGCTCCCAGGTCGAGGCCGGCGGGGCCACCCTCGTCGTGCCGGCGACGACCGGCTCGACGAACGCGGACCTCCTCGCCGCCGCCGCTGACCTGCCGCACGGCAGCGTGGTGGCCACCCTCGACCAGACCGCCGGGCGCGGCCGACTCGACCGCTCCTGGTCGGCGCCCGCCGGGCAGACGCTCGCGGCGAGCCTGCTCGTCCGCGCCGACCTCGACGACCGCTCGCGCGGCTGGTTGCCGCTCGTCGCGGGACGTGCGATGCGGGACGCGGTGTCCGCCCGCCTGGGCGGCGGGGCGGGGCCGGGCCGTGCCTCCAGGCCGGTCGTCGAGGTGAAGTGGCCGAACGACGTGCACGTCGACGAGCGCAAGGTGTGCGGCATCCTCTGCCAGGTCGCGGCCGACGGCAGCGTCGTCGTCGGTGCCGGCGTGAACCTCACGATCCCGGCCGACGCGCTGCCGACGCCCACCGCGACCTCGCTGGCGGTGGCGGGAGCCCGCGGCACCGCACCGGAACTCGCCGACGCGGTCCTCGCGGACTTCCGGGCGGCCGTCCTGGAGGCGGTGGTCGCCCTGGCGACGGGCGGTGCGGCAGCCGAGGCGGTCCGGGCCGACGTCCGCGCCGCGTGCGGCACGATCGGTCGACGCATCCGGCTGGAGCTGCCCGACGGCACCGCCGAGGAGGCGGACGCCGTCGGCATCGACGACGACGGCCGCATCACGATCCGGCACCGGGACGGTGCGACCAGGGGCGTCGCGGTCGGCGACGTCACGCACCTGCGCTATGCATGAGGGCATGACCGCCGAGCCGCCGCCGGAACGGGTCGTCGCCCGGCTCCGGCCGCACGCGCGACGACTCGTCCGTCCCTCGGTGTTCGTCGTGCTCGTGACGGCCGCCGGGGGCTTCGGCTTCGGCGTCTTCCGCGCACAGCTCGCGTGGCTCAACGTCGTCGTCGCACTCGTCACGCTGCTGCTCGTCGTGCTCGGCGGGGTCGTGCCGCTCGTCCGGTGGATGTCGCAGCGGTACGTGCTCACCACCCGTCGGCTCGTGGTGGTGCACGGGCTCGGCACCCGGACGCGTCGGGAACTGCTGCACGCGCGGGGGTACGACGTGACGGTGCGGCGCCGCGGGCTCCAGGGGGTGTTCCGTTCCGGGGACGTCCTGGTCTTCCCCGGCGACGACCCGGTCGTGGTGCTCGCGGACGTGCCGCACGCGGACCTCGTCGTCGCGGTGCTGCACGACCTCGTCGAGGCGTACGAGGCACGGCGGCGGCACCGCGAGCCGGACTGGGACGAGATCGTCGGGGGCACCGAGCGCCCGCCGTGGGGGGACGTCCGCGGCTGACCGGTGCGGTCGCCCGTGCCGTCCGCTCGGCGTCCGGTGTACGGACACGCAGGAACCTGTACCGTCTTCCCGTGCGTATCTCTGTCATCGGCTGCGGTTACCTCGGTGCCGTGCACGCCGCCTCCATGGCCAAGCTCGGGCACGACGTCGTCGCGGTGGACGTCGACCCGGCGAAGATCGAGCGACTCGCAGCGGGCGAGGCTCCCTTCTTCGAGCCCGGACTGCCGGAGATCCTGACCGAGGCGCTCGCCTCCGGCCGGATCCGGTTCACCACCGACATGGCCGAGGTCGCCGGGGCCACCGTGCACTTCCTCGCCGTCGGCACGCCGCAGGGTCCGACCGGCGCCGCCGACCTCACCTACGTCGACGCGGCGGTGGCGTCACTCACGCCGTACCTCTCCGCCGGCGAGTACGTCGTCGGCAAGTCCACCGTCCCGGTCGGCACCGCGGCACGGCTCGCCGCCGAGGTCGAGCAGGCCGCCCCCGGCGCGACGCTCGTCTGGAACCCCGAGTTCCTGCGCGAGGGCTTCGCCGTGCAGGACACCATCTCGCCGGACCGGCTCGTCTACGGCGTCCCTGCAGGCGAAGTGGGAGAGCGTGCGACGGCCGTCCTCGACGAGGTCTACGCCACGGCGCTCGCCGAGGGGACCCCTCGGCTCGTCGTCGACCTGCCGACGGCGGAGCTCGTCAAGGTCAGTGCGAACGCGTTCCTCGCCACCAAGATCTCCTTCATCAACGCGATGGCGGAGATCGCCGAGGTCGTCGGCGCCGACGTCACCGCGCTCGCCGACGCGATCGGCCACGACGCGCGCATCGGCCGCAAGTTCCTGAACGCCGGGCTCGGCTTCGGTGGCGGGTGCCTGCCGAAGGACATCCGCGCGTTCCAGGCCCGCGCCGCCGAACTGGGCGTGCCCGAGTCGCTCGCCTTCCTCGCGGACGTCGACGCCATCAACCTCCGTCGCCGCGACCACGTCGTGTCCCTGTCCCAGGAACTCCTCGGCGGTGACGTCGTCGGCAAGCGTGTCGCCGTGCTCGGGCTCGCGTTCAAGCCGAACTCCGACGACGTCCGCGACTCCCCGTCGCTCGACATCGCGGGTCGACTGCAGGCACTCGGCGCGCAGCTCGCCGCGTACGACCCCGAGGCGGTCGTCACGGCACGACGGGTCCGGCCCGAGCTCGACTACGTCGAGACGGCTGCGGACGCCCTCCGCGGTGCCGAGCTCGTCCTCGTCCTCACCGAGTGGAACGAGTTCCGCGAGCTCGACCCGACCGAGGTCGCCTCGCTCGTCGCCGAGCGGGTCGTGGTCGACGGCCGCAACTGCCTCGACCGCGACGCCTGGACGGCAGCCGGGTTCACGGTCCGCGGCATGGGGCGCTGACGAGGCCCGCTCCGACCACGAACGCCGACGGCCGGTGCGCGGTGCGCACCGGCCGTCGGTGTCGTGTCGGGAGCGTCGAGTCAGCGCCTCCGGTGTCGTGTCGGGAGCGTCGAGTCAGCGCCTCCGGTGTCGTGTCGGGAGCGTCGGTCAGCGCATCGCCGCGCGGAGGACCGCGCGGTAGCGCTCGCCGATCCGCTCGGTGGAGAACTCCGCGGCCGCGGCGACGGCGCGCTCGCGGTAGCGCGCGCTGGCAGCGTCGTCCGTGAGGACCCGGTGCAGCGCCGCACGGAGCGCGGGCACGTCACCCGGCGGCACCAGCAGGCCGGACTCGTCGTCCGAGACGACGTCACGGATGCCGGGGAGGTCGCTCGCGACGATCGCGGAGCCGACGGCCGCGGCCTCGAGGAGCGTCACGGGCAGGCCCTCCTGGTCGCCGTTCGCGGCCGGGATCGACGGTACGGCGACGACCGTGGCGGACGCGAGCGTCTCGAGCACCTGGGTGCGGCCGCGCTGACCCGTGAAGGTCACGGGGAGGCCGGCAGCCTGCTGTTCGAGCTGCTCGCGGTACGGGCCGTCACCGACGACGGTGAGCCGCCAGGGGACGTCCTCGCCGAGTCCGCGGAGGGCCTCGAGCAGGTTGCCGAAGCCCTTCTTCTCGACGAGCCGACCGACGGCCACCACGTGGTGCTCCTGCGGCGCCGTGCGTTCGCGAGCGGCTCGCGCGGGTCCGAGGTCGACGCCCATCGGGATCACGCTCGAACGGTCCTCGGGCACTCCCCACGCGGTGAGCCGGTCGCGCATCTCGGAGTTCACGGTCGTGACGTGGGCTGCGCGACCGAAGATCCAGCGCTTCAGTCGGACGAGGGGAGCGGCGCGCAGCGCGTAGACGTCGCCGCCGTGGGTCGTGACGACGAGCGGGACCCCGGGGGCGGCGAGCGTGGCGACGAGTCCCTGGGGGATCGCCCAGTGCGCGTGGATGACGTCCGGTCGGCCGGAGCGCACTGCGGCACGGACGGCGCGGTACTGCGCGAACACGAGGGCGGGTACCTGTACCAACCGCGTCCGCTGCTCCTTGAGGTTGTCGAGGATGGCGCCGTCGGCGAGGTCCTCGAAGGCCTTCGGGAAGTAGGGGAACCGGCGGACGTGCACGGCGCCGATCTCCTCCCGTGCAGCACCGTCCGGTACACGGGGCGTGAGCACGAGGGTGTCGAACTCGGTCGCCTCCTGGTGGGCGAGGTCGAGCACGAACGCGGGCACCCCGTCGTCGGGCCGGGCCGGGAAGGTCGATCCGAGGACGAGCAGGCGGGGACGGGTGCTGCGGGACAAGGAGGCCTCTCGGGGTCGTGGCGGACGGGACCGCTAGGCTCTGGACCCGTGCGCGTACTGATCCACAATAGCGATTCGCCCCACAACCGAGGCGACCGGGCGATCCTCGCGGGGAACGTCGAACTGGTCCGTCGCCGCTGGCCCGACGCGGAGATCGTCTCCCTGTCGCAGTACCCCGAGCGCGACGCGCGCTGGTTCGGGATCCGGTTCCTCCCGGTGTCGCCGTACAGCACGGGCATCGGCGACCTGTTCGCGTTGCTCCGTGCCGCACGCGGTGCCGACGTCGTCCTCTGGGGCGGCGGCGAGATCCTCAAGGACTACACGAACAAGCTCGGCCTCGTGTACTGGTTCGGCAAGATGCTGCTCGTCCGCGCCGCCAACCGGAACCTCGTCGGGGCCTTCCAGGGCATCGGCCCGACGTCCGCGGGGATCAGCAAACGCCTCATCCGCGCGACGGTCGACCTCTGCCGTTCGTTCGCCGTCCGCGACGACGAGTCCCGCGAGAAGCTCCGCGCCTGGGGCGTGCGCACCCCGGTCGTCTCCTCCTTCGACCCCGCCGTCGTCGGCACGGTCGCGCAGCCGGACGCCGACGTCCTCGACCGGCTCGAACGGTCCACCGGGCTCACCGCCGACCGGCTCGAGGGCTCGATCGGCTTCGGCGTCCGCCGCTGGTTCCACTACAAGCGCAGCGGCTGGATCCCGTTCCGCTTCCTGCCGAAGCGCTTCCGCGGCACGGGGGTCGACAGCGACCGGCTCGTCGCGTACCGGCAGGCGCTCGCGGACCTCGCGGACCGCCAGGTCGAGCGCTGGGACGCCGACGTCGTCTTCTACCCGATGCACATGGAGGCGTCCGAGGGGGACGCCGCCTTCGCCCGCGAGGTCATCGCGCTCATGCAGCACGGTGACCGCACGCACGTCGTCGAGGCCGACGTGTTCTCGCCGGCCGAGTACGCCGGCCTGATGTCGCGGAGCCGCCTGTTCCTCGCGAGCCGCCTGCACTCCGCCATCGTCGCGACGATCGCCGGTGTGCCGTCGACGTGCCTCTACTACGTCGACAAGGGGCGCCTGTTCTTCGAGCAGATGGGCCAGCAGGCCTACTCGAAGCCGATCGAGTCGGCCCTCGAACCGACCTTCGTCGGGGACGTCACAGCGCTCCTCGAGGACCTCGACGAGCGACGCGACGCCGTCCGCCGGCAGCTCGCCGACGGCGTGTCCCGGATGGCGACGCGGCTCGACGCCGACTTCGCCGAGGTGACCGCCGCCACGCGGTGACCACCGGGTCGCGACGCGACCGACCGACGGCCTGGAGGCGCGGTGCCAGCTGGCACACCTCCCTCGCAAGCTCGGTCGGCGCGCCCCGCGTGACGCTGGCGCGTCACCGCTGAGCGGGGCGCGCTCCCGGCCGTCAGCTGCGTGCGTCAGCACGCCGGCGCGCGTCAGTCGCGCCGGGTCGCCATCTTCTTCAGCCAGTCCCCGGTGCTGCGGTAGACGTCCTGGTCGCCCGGGAGCGGCCCGCTCGACGCCCACTGCCAGAACGACCAGTTGCTCCAGCTCCGACCGAGCTCACCCGGGCTCGTGAAGTCGTGCACCGGGTAGATCGCGACGAACAGCGGGTTCTTCGAGAACTGGATGCTGTTGTTCGTGCAGCGCTTCCACCAGTCCGTCGTCGTGTAGATCGCCGGGTACCGGCCCGTCTTCGCGTAGACGGTGTTCGAGAAGTCCTTGATCCAGTTGCGCATGCCCTCGAGGCTCTTGCCGTAGCAGGTGCCCTGCGACGCGCTGCCGTACTCGATGTCGAGCAGCGGCGGCAGCGTCAACCCGTCCGGACTCCAGCCGCCACCGTTCTTGAAGAAGAAGTTGGCGGTCGCCGCGCCACTGGCCTGGCTCGGCTGCGCGTACACGTAGCCGCCGCGGATGATCTTCCGCGTCCGAGCGGTCTCGTAGTGCTGCTTGTAGACGGGACTGACGTACGAGACGCCCTCGGTGGCCTTGATGTACGCGAACCGGGCGCCGGCGTCGTAGGCGTTCCGGAAGTTCACGTTCGGCTGCCACGCGCTGATGTCGAAGCCCCGGATCTTGCCGGGCGGCGGTCCGCCCGTCGCCGCCGCCCGCGCGGTCGCGTCGGTGCTCGCGGCCCCGGGCACCGCCGTCTGCACGGTGCTCCGCCCCTCGTGGCGTGCGATCCCGGCACCCATCTGGTGGTTGCCGGTGCGGTCCATCTCGGCGACGGACGTCGTGGTCGTCGTCGCCGCGGTCGTCGTGGTGCTGCTGGTCGTCGTCGAGCCCGCGCTCGTGGCCGACGGACCGCTGCCGGCCGGGGTCGCACCCCACGCCTGAGCCGGTCCGGCGACGAGCGCCCCGAGCACGACCACGGCCGCTCCGACGCCGATCGACCTGTTCCTGGTGGCGCGCATGCCGCCCACCCTCCTCGTCGAGTTGGCGCGAGGCCCTGTCTCCCCGCGCCGGGTCCGAGCGATGCTACCCGACATGTGCGGCGGATCGGGGGCGACCGACCTCCGCGGACAGGCAGGGGCACGGGGGCTGACAGGCGCGGCGACTACGATGTCCTGAGCCCCGACCGCAGGAGACCCGTTTGTCCGAGACCAGCAGCACCGACCTCGCAGCCCCCGAGGGGAAGCGTCGGCCAGGCCTGCGCCGGTTCCTCGGCAAGGCGGTGCCGATCGTCTTCTACGTGCTGCTCGCGGTCTTCCTCGTCCTGTACCTGCGCAGCGTCGACTGGGCGCAGCTGGCGGAGGCCGACTGGAACTGGGGCTGGGTCGCCGTCGCCACGCTCATCAGCCTGGGCTTCCGGTACTGGGGCGTCGGCATCTGGTTCTACCTGCTGCGTCGGCTCGGTGCCACGGGCCTGAAGGGCAGCGGCGTCACCCTCACCTACGTGTACGCCAAGTCGTGGATGGGCCGGTACATCCCCGGCGCCGCCACCTGGATCATCGGCAAGGTCTACTTCGCCTCGAAGCACGGCGTCTCGAAGGCGCGGCTCGGGGTGAGCGGCCTGCTCGAGGGTGCGCTGCAGATCGCCGCGACGCTCGCGCTCGCGCTCGTCCTGCTGCTGGTCGACCCCCGCACCCACCAGCTCGACCCGTGGCTCATCGCGCTCATGGTCGCCGCGTTCGTCGGCTGCGTCGTCTGCCTGATCCCGCAGGTGTTCGTGTGGCTCATCGGGCTCGCGCTGCGGATCCTCCGCCGGAAGCCCCTCGACGACGACGTCCGTCCGGGGCTCGGCACGGTGCTCGGCGGCGCCGGCCTGTACGTCGCCGGGGCGATCCTGTCCGGCAGCGCCTACTACTTCATCACCCTCGCCGTGTACCCGTCGCTCAAGGGCACCGATGCGGCGTTCGTGATCGGCGCGGCGAGCATGGCGTCGGCGATCAGCATGCTCGCGGTCTTCGCTCCGGGCGGGCTGGGCGTCCGCGAGGGCGTGCAGGCCCTCCTGCTCAGCATCGTGATGCCGGTGCCGATCGCGCTCGTCGTCGTCGTCGTCACCCGGGTCTGGAGCCTCGGTGTCGACGGGCTGTTCCTGCTCTGCGCCGCGGTGCCGACGTGGTTCCGCCGCGGTGGAGCGGGCGACGACGCGGCGGTCGTGCACGACGGGGCGCCCGCGGCCTGAGGCGCCTCGCGCCGTCGGTCAGCGGACGGAGACGAGACGGCTGCGGCCGGACCGGGTGACCAGCACGACGGACACGACGAGCCCGGCTCCCGCGAGCAGCACCACCACCGCGAGGACCACGGGTGGCACGGGCCCCACCTCCGTGTACCGCAACACCCCCCGACCGGTGACCGGGAACCCCGCGGCGTTCCAGAACCACGATGCCGCGACCGCGAAGCCGTACACGCCCAGGGCGGGCAGCAGGACCGCCAGCGCGGTGGCCACGACGGTGCGGGGACGTCCTGCCGGCACCAGCCGCCGCCACGCGATCGCGCTCAGCACGATCAGGCACACGACCGCCGGGAAGTAGTACCGCCCCTGGGTGGCAGCGACCTCCGCCTTCGTGAGGTACGCGTGGATGCTCGTCTCGTTCTGGATGAGGACGAGGAGCAGCGGGAAGACGGACAGGCACACGGCCGTCCGGAGCTGCGGCCCGTGCCGGTAGGCCCACCCGACGACCACGGCGAGGACCACGATCGTGACCACGGCCGTGAGCAGGTCGCCGATGCTGACCTGTGCACCCTTGCCGAAGCTGCCCCAGAACGTCCTGGTGATGGTGCCCCAGCTGACGTCGAGGAAGTGCGCGACGGTGGGGTGCTCGCCCGGTGGGAAGTCCTTCGGTGGACGCAGCGCGGCGTAGCCGTCCGGCTGCACCCGTCCGTACGCGAGCACGTTGTGGAGCCACCACCACGCACCGATGCCGCCCGCGACCGCCAGGACCACGACGGTGCGGAGCGCCCGCACGCCCCACCCGAGGACGCCCGCTCCCGAGGCCAGCACGACGACGGCGACGAACGGCACGGCGGGGAGCCCCGTGCCCTTGACCCAGACGAGCGCCCCGAGCGCCACGGCGAGTCCGATCGCGGTCCGCCAGCGGAGATCGCCCGTGAGCATCCTCGTGGCGAGCAGCACGGTGACGCCGGCCAGGAGCAGCACGGGCGCGTCGTTCGAGACCGACGACCCGATGGACGCCAGCTCGGGGGATGCGAACACCGCGAGGGCGCCGATCAGTGCGGCCCGCGGCGACCGGGTCACCCGTCGCACCGCCGCCCACGCGACGAGCGGCAGCGCCGTCACGAACGCCACGTCGGTCAGCCGGAGCGCGAGGAACGCGTGGTCCCAGCGCAGGTCGCCGTAGTGCACGGCGCGGAGGACCGCGGCGCCGACCGCGTAGGCCGTCGGCGGGTGCTGGGTCATCTGGTTGACCGTGGTCGAGGGGCCCGGGTAGGCCTGCAACAGTTCGGTGACGGTGGACCACTGGTCGGACGGCAGCGTCGCCTGCTGCACGGCTGCTGCGTTCACCGCGCGTTCGACGCGGAGGTCACCGGGCGCCACCCACGGGTCGCCGAGTGCGAGGTGCACCGAGGCGTCGATGTGTGCGGTCTCGTCGGGCGCCTGGAACACCGGGACGAGCAGCGCCCACGCCACGAGCCAGAGCCCGAACGTCGCGGTGACGACCGCGATCGCGACCCGCTCCCAGCGTGCGACGGCCGGGGGAGCGTCGGTGTCGTTCACACCCGAGATGCTATTGCGCGACCTCGGAGGCGACGGGCTCCGCGACCGGCGCGGCGGTCCGCTCGGGGTGGTACACCCACACCTTGTAGAGCCAGAAGCGGAAGATCGTGCCGAGCCCGAGGCCGACGATGTTCGCCACGTTGTCCGCGAACGCCGAGGTGTACCCCAAGACGTAGTGGGAGACGCCGAGGGTCGCGAGCGCGATCACCATGCCGCCGAGCGACACGACGACGAACTCGACACCCTCGCGCGTCGCCACGGCACGCCGTTGGTCGCGGAAGGTCCAGTAGCGGTTGCCCATCCAGTTCACGAAGATCGCGACGGTGGTCGAGATGACCTTCGCCCAGAACGGCCCCGAGTGCACGTCCGCGGGGTCGAGCACGGTGAACCGGAGGAGGTTGAACACTGCGGTGTCGACCACGAAGCCCACGGCGCCGACCACCCCGAAGCGGGCGAGCTGGGCGATGAGTCGGCGCACGGGGTCTCCAGGGTCCGTAGAGTTGTCACGGGCCACCCAGCGGGTGACCAGGAGGTCGATTCTAGACAGGGCGCTCAGACCGTTCGGTGTGAGCGACGGAAGGAACACACAGCATGGCGTTGCGCGTCGGGGTCATCGGTGGGGGACAGCTGGCACGGATGATGGTGCCCGCGGCACTGGAGCTCGGCATCGACATCCGGGTGCTGGCCGAGGGGCCGGGCATGTCGGCCGGCATCGCCGCGACGGCCGAGGGCGACTACCACGACGTCGACACGGTCCTGGCGTTCGCGCGCGAGGTCGACGTCGTCACCTTCGACCACGAGCACGTCCCGCAGGACGTCCTCCGGGCGCTCGTCGACGCGGGTGTGGCGGTGCAGCCGGGGCCGGAGCCGCTCGCCGTCGCCCAGGACAAGATCACGATGCGCAGCCGCCTCTCCGAACTCGGTCTGCCGGTGCCGGACTGGGCCGCGGTGCACGACCCGGACGAGCTCCGCGTCTTCCTCGACGACCACGGCGGGCGCGCGGTCGTGAAGACCGCCCGCGGCGGCTACGACGGCAAGGGCGTCCGCGTCGTCGCGGACCCGGCCGACGTCGAGGACTGGTTCATCGCCGTCGCAGAGGCCGGTGACGGGCAGGCGCTCCTGGTGGAGGAGCTCGTCCCGTTCACCCGCGAGCTCGCCCAGTCCGTGGCGCGCCGCCCCTCCGGCGAGGTCGTCGCGTGGCCGCTCGTCGAGACCGTGCAGCAGGACGGTGTCTGCGCCGAGGTGTTCGCGCCGGCGTCGGACAGCGCCGGACGCATCGCCGACCTGACCGAGGAGATCGCGGTGCGCATCGCCGAGGAGCTCGGTGTGACCGGCGTCCTCGCGGTCGAGCTGTTCCAGACGGCCGATGAGCGGATCCTCATCAACGAGCTCGCGATGCGGCCGCACAACACCGGGCACTGGACGATCGACGGTGCGACGACGAGCCAGTTCGAGCAGCACCTCCGTGCCGTGCTCGACCTGCCCCTCGGTGCCACGGGGATGCACGCGCCCGCCGCGGTCATGATCAACGTGCTCGGTGGTCCGGCCGACGGCGACCTCGCCGCCCGGTACCCGGGGGCGCTCGCCGCCTTCCCGGAGGCGAAGTACCACTTCTACGGCAAGGCACCGCGGCCGGGCCGGAAGATCGGGCACGTCACGGTCGTCGGCGACGACCTCGACGACGTCGTGTACCGGGCGCGCGCCGCAGCGGCGCACTTCGACGACTGACGCGCGCCCGGAGCGACCAGCCGACGGCCTGGAGGCTCGGGGCGGGCCCGTCCGAGCCTCCAGGCCGTCTCCGGGCAGGTCCGCAGAAGTGCGGACACCCGCTCGGGTGGCACCCGATCTGGCGTGTGTCGGCATGTGCGCAGCACGTGTTGTCATGGACGCTCCGACCGGCCAGGGGGCCGGTCCGACCGGCCAGGGGGCCGGTCCGAGCAGCCCAGGGAGCCCGTATGCGCAGCCTCGCCGTCCTCGGCGCCGCCGCAGTCCTCACCACCGTCGTCACCACCGCCGGTGTCGCCCCGACCGCCGACGCGGCGACGCCCACCGTGCGGACGGCGGCTGCCACGGCTCTCTTCGCCGGTGGGCCCTACCGCTCGGCGACCAGCGAGGCCGCGAAGGCCGCCGACGCCCTCCGCACGACCGACCCGGACGGCGCCGCCGCGGCGGCCACCATCGCGCGGTACCCGGTCGCGATCTGGCTCGGCGACTGGACGCGCGGGACGACCCTGACGACCACCGTCGACCGCGCGGTCGCCGCGGCCGAGCAGGCCGGCACGACCCCCGTCTTCGTGACCTACGCGATCCCGGACCGCGACTGCGGCGGGTACTCCGCCGGTGGCCTCGACGAGGCCTCCTACGACGCGTGGATCGACCAGATCGCGGGACGACTGCGGGGACACCGTGCCGCGGTCGTCGTCGAACCGGACTCGTTGGCGATGCTCAGCAACACGGCGTGCGACGCCTCGCTCGACGCGCAGCGCTACCGGATCCTCAAGCGCACGGTCGGGGCGTTCACGGCGGCCGGTGTGCCGTCGTACCTCGACGGCGGCAACTCGAACTGGGTGCCGGTCGCGACGATGGCCGACCGGCTGCGGCAGGCGGGGGTGACCTCCGCACGCGGCTTCTCCACGAACGTCGCGAACTACTACCCGACGGCGCAGGAGCAGGCCTACGCGGAGAAGCTCTCCGCGGCGACGGACGGCTCGCACTACGTGATCGACACCTCGCGCAACGGGCAGGGCTGGCGCGGCACGTGGTGCAACGGCCCCGGAGCCGGACTCGGCACCGCACCCCGGGTGGTCGGCGGCGGCACCGCCCTCGACGCCCTGCTCTGGGTGAAGACCCCGGGAGCGAGCGACGGCACCTGTGACGGCGGCCCTGCGGCGGGGAAGTGGTACCCGTCGTTCGCGCGGACGCTCGTGGCGAAGGCGCAGCTCGGGGCGCCCGCGGTCCAGCCGGCCCGCGCGTACCGATCCGATCCCTACGTGGCGCTCGAGCGCGCCGTGTCGGCCACCGGGGGCGTCGCCGTGACCGGCTGGGCCTTCGACGGTGACGCGCCCGACACCGCGCTCAGCGTCGCCCTGACGCTCGACGGTCGCTCCGTGCGGACCGTCACGGCCGACGCCCGTCGTGCGGACGTCGCGGCGCAGTGGGGCGTCGGCGGCGCGCACGGCTTCACGGGGGTGGTGCCGACCACACCCGGGAAGCACACCGTGTGCGCGGTCGCCCGCAACACCGGCAGCGGTGCGGACCGGCGGTCGGACCCGTGCCGCACCGTGAGCGTAGCGGCGGTGGCACCGACCGGTCGCATCGACGCGGTCTCGTCGCCGAGCCATCGTCGCGTGTCCGTGCGGGGCTGGGCGTTCGACCGGGACGACACCGGGCGCGCGGTCCGGGTCCGGATCACCGCCGACGGCCGACAGATCGGGACGTCGACGGCGGGGAGCCGTCGAGCCGACGTCGACCGGGTGCACGGCGTCGGACCGTCCCACGGTGTGTCCAGCACCGTGGTCGTCGCCTCGGGGAAGCGGAAGGTCTGCGTCGTGGCGGTCGGGATCGGGTCGGGAGGGGACCGATCGCTCGGCTGCCGTGTCGTGACGGTGCGCTAGGGAGCTGCCGGGCGTGACGGTGCGGGCGCCGGGCGTGACGGTGCGGCTGCCGGGCGTGACGGTGCGGCTGCCGGGCGTGACGGTGCGGCTGCCGGGCGTGACGGTGCGGCTGCCGGGCGTGACGGTGCGGCTGCCGGGCGTGACGGTGCGGTCGGCGCTGCTGCCGCCCCCGTGTGCGGGATCATGGACGCATGCCGCGTGATCTCGTCCGTCGTGCCGCCCGCCGACTCCGCCGCGCGCTGCC
>NZ_LDQC01000084.1 GCF_001475545.1 Curtobacterium luteum
GCTCAGTTGGTAGAGCGCTTCGTTTACACCGAAGATGTCGGCGGTTCGAGTCCGTCAGGGCCCACCCTCACCCCCCCCCGACGTCCCGGAGGTGACCGGTGCCCGCAGCTCGTGACGACCGTGCCGGTGCTGGCCGCGGTCCTGCAGTGGGCCGCGTCGGCGTCCTCGCGATCGTCGTCACCGCCGTGCTCTGGGGCACCACCGGTACCGCTGCCGCCGCGGCACCCACGGCCGGACCCCTCGCCATCGGCGCTGCAGCCCTCGGCATCGGCGGGCTCCTGCAGGCCGTGATCGCCGTCCGACCCCTGCGGGCCGCGTGGCCGGTGCTGCGACGGCACCGCGGGCTGGTGGTCCTCGGCGGCGTGGCGGTCGCGGTCTACCCGCTCGCGTTCTACAGCTCCATGCACGTCGCCGGGGTCGCCATCGGGTCCGTGGTGTCGCTGGCGTCGGCACCGCTCGCGTCGGGTGTCCTCGAGCGCGTCGTCGACCGCCGTCCGCTCGGACGTCGGTGGGCGCTCGCCGCGACCATCGGTGTGGTGGGCAGCACCGTCCTGTGCCTCACCGGCGCCGGGGCGGCACACGGCCCGACGGACGCAGCCGCCAGCACCGCGGCCGGTGTCGGGGACTCGGCGGGCACGGTGCTCGGCGTGCTGCTCGGCCTCGTCGCGGGGGTGACGTACGCCGTCTACTCGTGGGCGGCGCACCGCCTCATGGGTGCCGGGGCGGGCCGAGCCGCGTCGATGGGAGCGGTGTTCGGTACCGGCGGCGTGCTCCTGCTGCCCGTGCTCCTCCTGACCGGCGGCCCGTTCGTGACCTCGCCATCCGACGCCGTGGTCGGGCTGTACATGGCGCTCGTCCCGATGTTCCTGGGCTACCTGCTCTTCGGCGTCGGCCTCGCCTCCGTCCGACCGAGCACGGCCACGACGATCACCCTCCTGGAACCCGCGGTCGCGACGGTCCTCGCCGTCCTCGTGGTCGGGGAGCGCCTCGGCCCGGCGGGCTGGGTCGGCCTGGCACTCCTCGGCGTCGCGCTGGTGCTCCTCGTGGCGCCGCCCGTCCGGCGGCCCGCCCGGTCCTGACCACACCAGCCACGGCCGGGAGGCGCGGTGCACGTCGGGCGCGCACCGCGCCTCCCGGCCGTGGCATGGGGGCGACGGACGACTGCCGCCGTCGATGCGGCGACCACCCGGAAGACCCGGCGTCAGCCGACGGGGACGTCCTCCCGGCGCTTCTGCCGCCACGGCTCGGCCGGCTGCTCCGGACCGTTCCACACCTGCACGACGCCCCACGCCGCGGCGAGGAGCGGGACCGAGATGATCGCGCCGGTGACCCCGCCCAGGACCGTGCCCGCGGTGAGACCGACGAGGATCACGAGGCCGTGCAGGCTCAGTGTCTTGCCCATCAGCACCGGCTGGAGGAAGTTCCCCTCGATCTGGTTGACCAGCACCACGATCGCGACGACGATGACCGCCTGCACCGGGCCGACCGACACCAGGGTCACCAGGGCGGCGAGCGTGCCGGCGATGGGGGCGCCGATCATCGGGATGAACGACGTGACGAAGGCCACGACGGCGAGCGGGATCGTCAGGGGCACCCCGAGGATCGCGAGCCCGGTGCCGATCGCGAGCGCGTCGAACGCGGCCACGGCGGCCGTTCCGCGCACGTAGCCGCCGAGCGTCTGCACGACCCGGTCACCGACCCGACGGGCCCGGTCGTACTGACTGCCCGTGAAGGGCCGCAGCAGGAACTCCCAGAGCGCCGGCCCGTCCTTGAGGAAGAAGAAGAGGATCACGGCCATCAGCACGGCGCCGGTGACGAAGTTCGTCACGGCCGAGATCCCGGCGATCGCTCCCGAGCCGAACTGCGGGCTCGTCACGAACGACACCACACCGTCGACGGCGTCGTTGATCTGCGAGTCGGTGATGCGGACCGGGAGGTCGTGGAGCACGTCCTGCAGCTGCTGCAGCCCGCTCACCGCCGAGGACTGCAGGCTCGACCACTGGTTCGCCACCGCGGCGACGAGCAGCCACGCGACGCCCACCATCACGGCGAGCACCGCGAGGAAGCACGCGATCGTCGCGAGCACCGAGGGCACACCGTGTCGACGGAGCCAGGACACGAGCGGGTACAGCGCCGACGCCACGATGAGGGCGAGCAGGACCGGGATCGTCACGAGGCTCAGCTTCACGGTCGCGAGGACGATCATCGACGCCACCACGACCACCACGACGAGCTGCACGCAGCGGACCGCGAGCCGACCGAACGGATCGGACCACAGTGACCGTCGGCCGTCGATCGGGGCGGTGGTCCGGTGCAGGAAGGGCATGGCGTCCTCGAGGTCGGTGCGGTGGAGGGGCAGGACCCCGTCGTCACCCGCTCGACGCTACCGACGCGCGTCCGCCACCGTTCACCGGAACGGACGGACGTCGCTCGTGGTCTCGCCCCGCGGTGACAGCCGCACGAGCCGGTACGACGCACCACCGTCGTAGGCGAGCACCACGGTGTGGCCCTGCCACAGGTACGGGTAGGCGCTCGGCTTCGGCCGGTTCGCCGTGAACTCCGACAGCACCGCGCTCCGGACGAGCTCCCCGCTCCGCCGGTCGTACACGGCGACCTCGTCCGGCGAGCTCGCGGTCGCCAGCGAACAGGTGGTGTCCACCAGGTACTGCTGCCCACCGTCCCCACGGAGGTCACCCGAGGCCGTCACGAGTGATGCCAGGTCACCGTCGCAGATCTGCAGGCCGGGGTGCGGCGTCGCGGAGATCGCCTGCTGCAGTCCGACGACCGACGTCGCCTCCGGGTACGCGTCCTGCGCGACAGGGCGCGGCGGCTGCCCCGCCGGGAACCCATCGGCCCCCGACCCACCCCCGCTGCTACTGCTCCTGCCGCTGCCGCTGCCGCTGCTGCCGCTCCCGCTGGCTGATCCGTTCGCCGACGTGCTGGACGGCGTCCCCGCGGACGGTGCACCGG
>NZ_LDQC01000085.1 GCF_001475545.1 Curtobacterium luteum
GGGCCTCCCGTCCGTCACGCGGCGCGCAGGCGCGCGAGCACGGCCCGGTGGTCGCTGCCGTTCGCCGGCAGGACGCTGGTCGAGACGGTTCCGAGCCCGCGGACGAACACGTGGTCGAGCCGCACGACGGGCATCTGCGCCGGCCAGGTGAACCCGAACCCACCGCCCTCGGACAGCTCGGCCCGCAGCGGCGCCATGAGCGGGTCCGATGCGCCGCCGTTGAAGTCGCCGGCGACGACGAGCCGTTCGGCGGGGTCGTCGCGGACCTCCGAGGTGAGGGACCGCAGCATCGTCGGCCGAGCGTCCTCCGTCTCCAGTCGCAACGAGTCCACGTGCACCACGTAGAGCCGCACGTCGCCGATCGCGGTGTCGACCGTCACCCGGAGTGACCGCGCCCACCCGAGTCCGAGCGTCAAGGGCTCCCCGTCGCTGAGCGTCGTCCGGCTCCACACCCCGACGGAGCCGACGCGGTAGTGGTGCGGGTAGGCATCGGCGAGCGCCGTCTGCACGGCCTCGCCGGAGTCCGCGGTGAGTTCCTCGAGCGCGATGACGTCGGGGTGCCGCGCGGCGATCGCCTCCGCGGTCGCTGCCGGGTCCTCGTTGGTGGCCTCGAGGTTCTGCGTGGCGACGGTGAGCTGGGGCTCGCCGGTCGCCGCGGGCGCGAGCACCCCGGGGAGCACCGCGACCGACCAGGCTGCGGCGTAGGCGACGGAGAGGACGGCGAGCCGCTTCGACCGGGTCCCGAGTGCGAGTCCGGCGACGGGGACGAGCAGGACGCCCATCCACGGCAGCAGTGACCCGATGGCGGACCCGGGCGACCCGAGCACGTCGAGCACGCGCGGGGCGAGCAGGACGACGACCCCGACGACGAGCGCGGCCCCGACGACGGCGACGACGGCCGTGCGACCGGGGTTCCTGCTGCGGGAACGGAGGGACACGGTCCGAGGGTAGGGAGCCGGTCTGACAGCGGCCGGGGCGTCCAGTGCACGTTCGATCCGTGTCGTCCGGTGGATCCCTGCCACCGGATCACTTGCGCATGCATACCCGGTATGGGCATACTCGGTATGCCCGGCGACGGGCCGGATGAGGGGAAGTGTCATGAGCGTACGGATGGGCGTGCTCGCGCTGCTGGTGGACGGGCCCGGCTACGGGTACCAGCTCCGGGGGGAGTTCGAGCAGCGCACCGGCGGGAGCTGGCCGCTCAACATCGGTCAGGTCTACACGACCCTCGACCGGCTCGAGCGCGACGGGCTCGTCGAGCGCGGTGACGCCGACGAGGACGGTCACGTCGTCTACACCGCCACCGACGCCGGTCGGGACGCCGTGACGCGGTGGTTCAGCGAACCGGTCCCGGCGAAGCGCGGCCGCGACGAACTCGCGATCAAGTTCGCGCTGGCCGTCACGGTGCCCGGCGTGGACGTCGAACGGCTCGTGCAGGTCCAGCGCGGCGCTGCCGTCCGGAACCTCCAGGACCTCACACGGTTGAAGCGCACGGCCGACCCCGCCGAAGACCTCGCGTGGTCCCTCGTGCTCGAGTCGATGGTGTTCCAGGCCGAGGCCGAGGTGCGATGGCTCGACCACGTGGAGTCGAGCGTCTCCCGGTACCGACCCAGCGACCGCCGCACGTCCGTGTCCGCGTCCGCCGACGAGACCGTCCGGAGTGCCCGGTGAACGCCGCTGCTCCGCTGCTGGAGCTCGACGCGGTGAGCGTGCAGTACGGCTCCGGCGCGAAGGCGGTGACCGCCCTGGCCGGTGTCGACCTGACCATCCGCCGCGGGGAGATGGTCGCTGTGATGGGTACCTCGGGATCGGGGAAGTCGACGCTCCTGGCCTGTGCCGGCACCCTGCTGCCCCCGACGAGCGGCGAGGTCCGCATCGACGGCGAATGGGTCGCGGACCGTCCGGCCAAGGAGCTCGCCGCCCTGCGTCGACGTCTCGTGGGCTTCGTCTTCCAGGACTTCAACCTCATCCCGTCCCTGACCGCGATCGAGAACGTCGCGCTGCCGCTCGAGCTCGACGGCTGGAAGACCGGGCGCGCGCGTCGGGCCGCGCAGCTGGCACTCGACAACGTGGAGCTCGGCCACCGGGCCGACGCCTTCCCGGACGACCTCTCGGGCGGGCAGCAGCAGCGCGTGGCGATCGCACGCGGGGTCGTCGGCGAGCGCCGGCTGGTCCTGGCCGACGAACCGACCGGGGCGCTCGACTCGCAGACCGGCGAGGTCGTCCTCCGGATGCTCCGCCGGCACGTCGACGCAGGCGCCGGGGCACTCCTCGTCACGCACGACGCCCGACACGCCGCCTGGGCCGACCGCATCGTGTTCCTCCGGGACGGCCGGGTCGTCGACGAGACGGTGTACTCGGGCGTCGAGATGGCACTCGCGGACCGGACCCGCTCGTGATCCGGCTCCGGCCGGCACTCCGGCTGGGCCGACGGACGGCGTTCGCGAAGCCCGGACGTGCGGCGCTGATCGTCGCGCTGATCGGCCTGCCGACGATGGGCTTCGCGGGGGTGTCGGTGCTGTTCGCCTCGACGCAGCCCACGACCGCCGAACAGCTCCGGTACGACCTCGGGCACGCCCAGGCGCAGATGACGACCCAACAGCCGGACGCCCGTGGCATGCGGCAGGACCCGGTGCAGTGGACCGCCACCGAGACCGAGACGAACAGTCCCGCGGCGAAGGCCGACGACGACACCCCCTTCGCGGACGTCACGGAGTACGTGCCGAAGGGTGCGCTCGCGATCCCGGTGACGACCACCGACGTCGTGCTGCGGGGTGCGCACGGCCCGGTCGGCACCACTGCGACCCTCGGCGACACGTGGGACCCGGTGCTCGACGGGCACTGGCACGTCCTCGACGGCACGGCTCCGACGGCACGCGACGAGGCGATGATGACGCCGGCGATGCTGGCGAAGACCGGGCTGCACATCGGTGACACGGTCGACGTGACCGACCCGGTGACGAAGCGGTTCACGATCACCGGGACGATGCGCGACCTCGGCGAGGACCCGGACGAGACGGCCGTCTACCTGCCGTGGGGGAGCATCGCCGCGGACGCCGCACCGATCTCGACGGGCCGCTCCGAGGCGGGCGCGGTGACGGTGTACCTGCCGACGGACGCCCCGACCTGGTCGGAGATCGAGCGGCTGAACGCCCACGGCATCGTCGTGCAGTCGCGTCCGGTCGTCCTCGACCCGCCGGACGAACGGGTCGACGGCTTGTCGGGTCCGCAGAGCCTCGGGTGGTACATCGCCGGGCTGGGGCTCGTCGGGGTGTTCGCCCTGTTCGAGGTCGGCCTGCTCGCCGGCGCCGCGTTCCTCGTCGGCACCCGCGCCGACGCCCGCTCGTACGCGATCCTGACGAGCGTCGGTGCCGAGCGTGGCGTCGTGCGGTCGGTCGTCGCCGGGTCCGGGCTCGTGCTCGGGACCGTCGGGGCGGTCCTCGGGACGGCGATCGGCGTGGGGATCGGGGCGCTCGCGTTCCACCTGCTCGACGACGGCAACGTGAACGCCTTCCCCGGGCTGCACGTCCCCGTGGTGATGCTCCTCTGCATCGCCGTGGCCGGCGTCGTCGCGGGTGTCCTGTCCTCCCTCGCCGCCGCCCGCGCCGCCACCCGGGTGAACGTACTGGCCGGCCTCCGCGGTTCGCTCCGCCCGGAGACCCCGAGCCGTGCGACCACCCGCCGCCGCCGGGTGTGGGGGCCCCTCCTCATCGTCGTCGGTGCCGTCACGACCCTCGCGTGCGGCATCGGTGTCCTGGTCCTGAACGACCGGCCGGAGCAGAGCGTCCAGCGGGACCACTGGGCGTGGGTCGTCGGCGCCGGCGTCGCGATCGGACCGTGCCTCGTGCAGCTCGGGGTCGCGATCTGCTCGCCGTGGGTGCTCGCCTTCGTCGCGCGCGTGTCGAGCCGGTTCGGCCTGGCCGCGCGCATGGCTGGACGCGATGCACGCCGGAACCCGGTGCGGACGGTCCCGGTGCTCGCCAGTGTGATGAGCGTCGTGTTCGTCGCGTCCGTGGTGATCACGTGGAACGCGTCGCAGCACGCCCAGTACGTGCGCGACTACCAGTACAGCACCGCGGTCGGGGTGGCCACGGCGGACGTCCAGCGACTCGACACCAGGGCCTTCCCGCAGGGCTACGACGCCGCGGTGACGGCACGGGCGGCCGAGGTCAGCGCCCGCGTGCTCGACCACGACCGCATCCGGGTGCTCGGCATCATCGACGACCAGCCGTCCGAGGAACCGAGCACGTTGACCCAGCTCCACCTCTGGGAGCGACCCGAGGACTGCGGCGCCGAGTTCTGCAGCTCGTGGCTCGAGCCCGGCGGCGGGACCTCGCACGTCCTGACCGGGACCGTCGACGACTACGCCGTGCTCACCGGGCACCGCCCGTCCGCTACGGTCCGCCAGGCGCTCGCAGACGGCAAGGCGGTCTCGCTGTGGCCCGAGTACGTGCACGACGACATGGTCCGGCTCGACACCTTCCACGACCGCAGCTGGAAGGACGCCACCTCCCCGAACCCCGACCACCCCGACGCGACGACGACGATCCCCGCGGTCCTCGACGAGCAGGACCCGCCGATCCAGATCGGCGTCTTCATGACGAAGGCGACGGCCGAGCGCTACCGGGTGCCCGCGGTGG
>NZ_LDQC01000086.1 GCF_001475545.1 Curtobacterium luteum
AGCAGCCGGGCGTTCGGACCGCGACGCTTCATCCCGGCGATGACCCGCGCCAGGTCGTGGTCGTGGATGGTGGACGACCACTCCTGCCCGCTCTTGCCCGGGAAGTCGAGCTCGATGTCGTCGCCGGAGACGTGGGCGTGGGCGCAGAGCAGCGTCGAGAGACCGCGACTGCCGTGCTCGGTCGCGTACCGCTCGGAGCCGACGCGCAACGATCCCTGGTCGAGCATCCGGAACGCCGCGGCGAGCGCCCGCTGTCGGTCCGGCTCCGGGCGCCGGAGGTCCTGCGTCACCATCCGCCGTGCCGACGGCAGCGACTCGGCGAGGGCGAGCGCGCGGTCGTACTTGATCCGGTCCATGCGTTCGCGCCAGCCCGGGTGGTACATGTACTGCCGGCGCCCAGCGCCGTCGATCCCGGTCGCGAGGATGTGCCCGTTGTCGTACGGCGAGATCCAGACGTCCTCCCAGGCCGGCGGGATGACGAGGTCCTCGAGGCGCGCCCGGACCGCGGGGTCGGTGACGGTCCTCCCGTCGGGGTCGCGGTACGAGAAGCCGCGGCCGGAACGGACGCGGTGGTAACCGCGACCGTTGGTCGCGGAGCGTCGGAGACGGGTCACCCCTCCGAGCATGCCCACCCGACCCTGTGACGGACGGGAGGCACGGATCGCGGTGATCCGTGCCTCCCGTCCGTCCTGGTGTCGGCTACGCGCGTCGGCGTCGTCGCAGGACCAGCAGGACCCCGCCCGTGGCCATCGCGAGCAGCGCGAGCAGGGCACCGATCCCGACACCGCCAGCCCCGCGGACCGCCACGT